>JAUVHR010000003.1 GCA_030593165.1 Candidatus Thorarchaeota archaeon | reverse complement strand
GTGGGGTTTACAGATGCAATTGCCCGAGTCAAAGCTGAACTAGGACTGCAGGTTGTTGTGCACACGGGACTGGTGGACGAGGAAACCGCTGGGCAACTCGCGGATGCTCAAATTGATGCAGCAATGTTGGACATAATCGGTGATAATGAGGTTTCTAGCAGAGTTTATCACATCGAGGACGGGCCAGCAAAGATGCGCAGTTCCTTACGTATTCTAGAAGCCGCAGGTATTCCGACTGTTCCTCACATTCTTGTTGGTCTCAATTACGGTCAACTTGGTGGGGAGCTAGAAGCCCTGCAAATAATCGCAGAGGTTTCTCCCGCAGGAGTCGTCATCATTGTACTCTCTCCTATACCTAAAACCCCCATGGCCACTGTTGCTCCCCCTAGGCCAATTGATGTTGGACGTGTGATGACCGTTGCCCGATTAGGGTTTGGTGACACGCCACTTCTTCTAGGCTGTGCCAGACCAAAGGGCGAGCACAAAAAAGAATCAGACAAACTAGCAATAGATTGTGGTGCAAACGGAATAGCCCTAATCAGTCAAGATGGGGTCGACTATGCAAGAAACAAAGGATTGAATCCGATATTCGTAGATGTCTGCTGCAGTCTTATCTTTCCGCATCTCATGTAGCACTTCTCTTGACAATGGCGCCAGCTAGTTCATAGCCAAAATCAAACACCCAGAGCCCTAGGGCGCTAAACAGGAATTCTGGCCATGGAATGACGAGAAGGAGAGCGGAAACCTTGAGAACTAATCTATACTGAAAGAACCTCGCTGCATTTGGAGTTGCATGTGAATCGGTCCAATCATTGCCCCTCTCATCAAGTATTGCAGCAAGGAACAGCATAATCAGCAGTGAGAGCCAACCAAGTGGATTATCGATAGTTGGTAATCCTCTGAGAATGACAACCAATCCGATCATTACGAAACCTGCCACGAATTGCGACTGATTCACTTTTCCTGAGAGCAGCACCCCGATAATAATAGCGGTCAGCAGGACGAGGTCCCACTGAGAATAGGCCATCAACAAACCAAACATGAAGCCTGACAGGGTTAGTGGAATCCAGGCCTGACTCGGTCTATCTAGTACATCAAGCAAGTCATCACCCGCCTTCAATGTTAACCCTGCTAGTAGATACACTGCAAAATAGATGAACAATTCAATCATCGACCGAGTCCTCTAAGGATGCGGGTGCGCATTAGGCGGCTCCTCAGTCTAACTATGACTCGTCGCTGGGTTCGAGAACCCTCAGATAGCCATCTACATCATCGGAGCCATGTGAACTTCCGATGATTCGTTGATAAAAGTTGGTTCTAGGTCAAAACGACCGGAGTACCAATCGCCTGACCGGGCAGGTTGGTTCTGAACTTGGCTCGGACGGCTCCACTGTTCCCATGAACCCCAATTACCTTGCCTAGGACTTCTCTACCATCTTCCGAGGTCCACTTCACCTGTCTACTAACGAGTGGAGCAGCCTCAGATCTGGATTCAATACCGTCAAAAATGAGAAGGACCTGATTTGGATGCTGTAGATGTTTTCCTCTACGATAACTTGTTACGACGCCCTTTCGGCCCTTCAAGATGTCTTTCTTTGACATTGGGGATTCCTCATCCAGTGGATTCTCGTTGACGCCCTAGCGTTAGAATATAAGACTTGCTGAATGAACTCCAACCGGACCCGAACGACGCACTGGCCCATTCGATACTAGGCTCTAATCACTATGGATTATCCCTCTGGGCGCCTGCCTTTTCTGGATTTTCCTATGAGAATACTTTCGGACTGCTCTCCTGTACATTCTTCTCTGCTTGAACCCATATGAGCTGATGGAAATCTAGATTGTTGTTCATTGCATAGACAGGATCAAGTCATGTGACTAACGTGGACTCGAGTCAGGCCCTCCCGGAATGGACTCGGGTCCACGCTCTACTTTCTACATGCAATAACTTATCTAACGCACGAGCAGCCATCCGCATGGGTGGTCGTAGTGGACCGAGTAAAACACACAGATCTTATCCCTGACATGACAGTTTCGAAGTTCGTAGATTCTATGCACAGTGTGGGTGTCCTTGGTGCGGGGAGATTGGGGCGCGCATCTGCAATCTTCAAGAGGATGCTTGAGGATTCTGACTATTTCACGTTTCTGGCAATGTCCGGACCAATGGTTCCAGGCGGTCTCCGTAAAGTTGTCAGTGACTTGGTAAAACATGGTCATATAGATGCGATAGTCACGAGTGGGGCGAATATCGTTCATGACCTTATCGAATCATACGGTGGTGGGCACTATAGGGTGCCTAGCGGTTTCAGTGACCCTGAACTGCGGCAAAAGGGCATGGGTCGCATAGCTGATATCTTCGTATACGAGAAGGACTTTGAAACATTCGAGAAGAAGATTTACGAGTTTCTAGATTCTCTTTCGGAAGATGAACGGGTAAGTCTTTCTCCCTGCGAGTTTATCGCTGCACTTGGCCACACCCTAAAGGATGATATTTCAATTGTCCGACAAGCGGCTCTCAATGAGGTTCCCATATTCTCTCCTGGACTGATGGACTCGATGCTTGGTTTTCATATGTACACCTATAGTACCACACAGAAGCTCTCACTTGATTTCGTGAAGGATCTGAGGATACTCGGTCAGATTATCACTGAAACCAAGAAGACAGGTGCCATTATGCTTGGGGGCGGCTTGACAAAACATTTCACCATGGGCAGTACGATTCTTCGCGGTGGGCTCGATTTGGCAGTGCAAATCACGCTTGATCGCCCAGAAGGTGGGAGTGTGGGAGGAGCCCCTCTGAAAGAAGGTGTTTCTTGGCAAAAGGTTCAGACCGACGCAAACTTCGAAACAGTCATTGGGGACGCGACCGTATTATTCCCACTGATTGTACTTGCAGCATTGAATAGACAATAGACATTGGATGGTTCTTGCCAACTAGATTGGGTGACAAAACAAGACGGATTCGGATTCCGCGGGAAGAGATATCGCTACCATCTTCCCACATCATCTGTTCGTTTTTGTGGCTCTGATTCAGTAATCATTGATTGAATCAACTAGATTACTTGGACCCATATTACCAAGGTTCGTCGGGTCTGGAGCCGGGGTATGCATTGCTCGATATCATTTTATTAGTCACATAATCTAATAACTCCCCGGACTGCGAGTTCTCATCGGAAGTAAGAGTTTCACTTCTGACCGATTATTCTGCTATCTGATTGCTAATCGGACAAATAATGGTCTTTAGAGAAGTGGCTCTTTATTAGCAACCATTGATGACATAATACGAAGAAACACACAACACCCCAACATCGAATGCTACGCCCAGATACACGCCATAAGCCTTTTATTCGTTCTACAAGGCTTTCCGCTGAGTCTGGTCACATTAGGCTCTAAATACCACTCGGGTGAATAAAATGGGAAAGCGCCCAGGACAATGTTACCGAACGCAAGATCGCCAGCCCTTTACACGCAAGAAGTATATTCACCGTCAGCCGCCAAGTCGGATTGTCAGCTTTGACATGGGTAACGCGGGTGGAGAGTTCGAGGTTGTTCTTTCCCTGATGGGTCTTGAGAAATGTCAAATCAGACATCAGGCACTCGAGGCTGCGCGTATTGCATCCAACCGTCATATGACCAAGACAGTTGGCAGAAAGTACTATCACTTGAGAATTCGAGTAAAGCCCTATCACTACCTGCGTGAGAACAAGATGATATCCGGAGCAGGGGCGGACCGTGTTCAGGATGGTATGCGGAAATCTTGGGGGAAAGTCATTGGAATTGCAGCCAGAGTAGGCAGGAATCAGGCTCTCATCACCATCAGATGCAACAGGGAGCACATCAAGGACGCAAGAAGGGCACTCAAGAAAGCAGCACCGAAGTTCCCGACTCCTTGCAAGATTGTCTTTGAAGAGATAGATCCGGAGCTTAAGCGGACACTCGGATACGGCATTGACTAGTCTGTACTCTCCTCGCTGTCCACTAGTTGTTTGATTTTCCTGACAGTCCCAGTAAGAGTTGCTATCTCGCGTCCAGTCATATATGCACGACCTAAGAGGTTCCGGAAGACCTGCTTAGCGATTGGCTTTCTGAAATCCCTGATGGTCGTAAGTTCAACTAACTCATCAAAGAAAATACAGACCTGTTCCCTCTCGTCGAATGTTGCAGCTCTTTGCTCAGTAGGTATTCTAGACTCCTTGGGTGCATAATCTGTATAGAGTTGATAGAGTACTACAGCCACTGCATGACTGAGATTCAGGCTTCTGTATGATTTCATTGCTGGAATTGTGAAAGTTAGGTCACACATAGCAATCTCTTCGTTTGTTAGGCCTGTGGACTCTCTGCCAAAGACCAACGCCACCTTGCCGGTTAGAGAGTTGGGGTCTGGCAGCTCTTGTAGTGGAACCAACACTCGAGTGACGCTGTGGTTGCTACCTGTTCTGGCAGTACTTACCCATACCGCATCTATGTCTTCCAATGCTCTCTCGAGGTTGTCATAAACTCCTGCGCCCTCTAGTACATCTGCTGCATGTACTGAGAATATCTGGGCTTGCGGACTATATCGAATATCCTCGCCTACAATCCTAAGGTTTGTCACTCCAAAGTTTGCCATTACTCTGGCTACAAAACCAACATTCCCCGGGTTCTGAGGATCGACAAGCACAACATACAGATTTGAAAATCCACTCAGCTTCATGACCTCTTGTGTAGTTTTCGTGAGCTTCTATCTACATGTGGGTGAGCTGTAGAATGTCCCCTTCTTGAAGAGGGTAGCTAAGGCCCACCTGTCTTCTCTTTATCTTGTCCTTTTCCCTTATTATGACCGCCATCCGAAATCTCTCTACAAAAAGCTCCTTGTGTACTTTGCCAGCCGCATCTTCAACAACAGATCCCACAGGTAAGACAATCGGCCTACGTTCTCGCTTCCTTCCGGGTATCTTTGTATATACTCTGAGAATGTCTAGATGTTCATAAATCGCCCAACTCATTAGATCAAGATTCTCTTGTTTGAGCGCCGAAGTCGGTACAATGTCAAACCTTTCACTGTACTCTGTTTCTAGTTCTTCAAAGCGTTCGATTGATCCTTGTGCGTCACCTTTTGTACCAATGACCATGGCTCTAACATACACAACACTTGCATCCATTGCATCCGCAAGCTGCTGGAACGTTGTATGCTTTTGGAAGCGGACGATAATGTTGTTGACCTTACGAGCTCTTAGGTATTCAAAGACTTCCTCCTTAGTGCCATCGAAATTCTGTATTCCGTAGATTTGAAGACCTCCAGAACCAACCCTCTCAATTCTGACTGCAGTCTTTTCTCTGTTGAGACGGATTCTTGCACGGTCAAGTTCTGAGAGAATGACCGTCATCTGTGGCTCTATGTCCCGTGAGAGATCAATTACAAGTGCGATACAATCGGTGTTCCTCGCAACTGAAAGCGCTTGCCGTCCAATGCCAGCTTCATGGCTACCCTCAAATATGCCTGGTAGTTCAACTAATTGGATATTGATGTCTTCTAGAATCATCATGGCAGGTGTTGGAATTGCAGTTGCGAAGGGATAATCAGCAACAGTGAGTTCAGCATTAGTGACCGCATTAATCAGAGAGGATTTGCCGCTGTTCGTGACCCCAACTAAGCATACTTGCCCTGCCCCTTCCTTCCTTACGACCCCCTCATCGGAGCCACCCCCTCTTCTGGCCCGGTCACGTTCTCTTTCTTTCTCAAGCTGCGCTTTCAGTACGGCTAGCTTCTTGCGGTAGTTCCCACGCATGCGTTCTGCACCTTTGTGTCTGGGTGCAAGCGACAACAGTTTCTGAAGCTCGACAATCCTCTGTGGAAGGTCTTCAGTGTCCTCATAGATTTGCCTTTGTCTATCGAATTCGGGGGTAACATTGGTCGGCAATTGAGGTCACGCCTTGTTCAAAGAATCTTCATCCTTCTTTGGAAGTGTAGTATTAAGAAGATTTTCTTCTGTTCTCTGAAACTGTCTGGTCTGCCGCAAGATTCACCGCGAGGATAAATCTTTCCGGGGTCTTCGGACGGTCCAATGGAATCACTTGGTCATGCAAAAGAGTTTGAATGTTACTTGTTTCTGGAATCTCATAGATGAAGAGCCCTTCTGAATTTTCTCCTATGGGTGCTTGTTTTAGACCAAAACCTGATGCAGAAATATACGTTCTGGGGACATCCCACTCTTCTAGGAGTGAAGTCATGCTCGCCCTCTGCATTAGGATACCATTCTGCAGTCTTGTTGACTCATTTCGCTCCAAATCCGACATTCCTTGAGATGCTTTCATTAGGAATAACGAAACCGATCTCTCGTCTGGAGATACACGTTTCAGCACTGCCCCGGAGAATGAGATGACTCGAAAGTCGTTGTGTGGCCCAGTACCAAAACTGACAACCACATCTCTTCTCAAATCACCCGATACGAAGAGACCTACATTGACACATCTGGAGGCTGTTACAACACTCGGATGGTTACTCCCCTTCCTAACACTGGTAACATCCAATGGTAGCGAATCAAACACGACAAGGAATCTACGAGCACTCATTTCAGTTCCTCTTGATCTAAGGGCAACTTACATTCCTGGTAACCCTGGAATGCCGGGGACTCCTCCCCTACCTCTCCGCCTCGATTTGCCGAACTGTTTCATCATCATCTTCATCTGTTCATATTGCTTCAGCAGGTCTCTTACGTCTCTGACCGAGGTCCCGGATCCCGCTGCGATTCGCTTAATCCTTGAAGACTTGATGATCTTTGGGTCATCCAGTTCGGACTTTGTCATCGAGTTCATAATGACCTCAAACCGTTTGAGATTCTCTTCTTGAACCTCGGCTACGCCTTCGGGAAGCTTGTACTGCAGACCAAGCATCTCCATTACCTTCCCGATTGGTCCCATCTTTTTTAGCTCTTTGAGTTGTGCCATCATGTCGGTAAGAGAGAATTGCCCCTTCATGAGCCGGCGCGCAGCATCCTCGTCGACATCTATCTGAGCCTCACGTACCTTGTCGATTAGTCCTCTGATGTCTGACATGCCCAGAAGTCTACCAGCGAACTTTGTCGGGTTGAATGGTTCTATCGCGTCAAGACCCTCCCCAGTTCCAATGAACTTGATTGGAGCTTGAGTTGCAGCAACTGCCGAAAGTGCACCGCCTCCCTTCGCACTACCGTCCAGTTTAGTGATAATGATTGAACCTATATCCGTTGCCTCATGGAACGCACGTGCTTGAACCCCCGCCTGATGTCCTAGCGTTCCATCTATGACTAAGACAATCTCCTGTGGTTTAACGGCTTTTGCAATGTCACGCATCTCCTTGATAAGACTGGTTTCTTCTCGATGACGACCTGAAGTATCTAGAAGAATGAGCTCGATATTGTTGTTTTTCATATACTTGAAACCATTCTTGGCTAGCTTTACGGCATTCTTCTCATCCTCATTGCCATAGAATGGAACGTTGGATTTCTCGGCTAGCTGCTTTAACTGACTGTAAGCTCCTGGTCTGAAGTTGTCAGCACAGATAACGCCAGTCCTTATCCCTCTCTTCTGGTAGTAGCGCGCGAGCTTGCCTACAGTTGTGGTCTTGCCAGAGCCCTGTATACCAATCATCATAACAAGATTTGGCTGACCAGGATTGATTTTGAATGGGACTGGCTTTTCACCCAAGAAGTACGCCAGTGCGTCCCATACGACCCTTACAATATGCTCTCGTCGTGAAACACCTCTTGGAAGAGACTCATCAAGTGCCTGTTCTTCCACACGCTGAGTGATGGCCATTACTAGGTTGACATCGACATCGGCAACTAGGAGTGCTCTCTGGATGTCCTTTACTAGCTCCTTTACCAAATCTTCGTCTATAATATTCGCACCAAAGAGCTTCTTCAAGGCTGAGTGTAACGATTTTCCAAGTCCTTCCAGAACCAAGTTCTCTCACCATTATCTGGCGCCTCACTCATCCAGACTCCATATCAAGTTTCGCCTCTGTTTCTAAAGAGCATGTCACTCCATTCAATGCATCAGATTCAAAAGCCAAGCATCCCCAGCTCACACAATCAGGTGATATACATGACCCAAAAAGCGCAAAGTGGCAAGATACGAATTGTAAGGATCAAGGCAGGCATCGTTATCGATCACATCAGGGCGGGACACGCTCTTGATGTTCTGAAGATTCTTGGTATTACAGGAAAGGAGGGCAATGTCGTATCACTTGCTATGAACATTAGATCATCAAGGATTGGCCGAAAGGACATCGTGAAGATCGAGGATAGGATTCTAAAGAAGTCCGAGCTAGATCGAATTGCCCTAGTTGCACCCGAAGCATCGATTAATGTCATAGAGGACTCTCATGTTGTCAAGAAGACGCGAGTCAAGCTTCCGGATGAAATCACCGATGTTGTAGAATGCACGAACAAGCGCTGTGTCACCAACAAGGAACGAGAACCAATTCGGGCGAAGTTTGAGGTTGTTTCACGACAGCCTCTCAAGCTCAAGTGCTCATACTGTTGGACGATTATTGAAGAAGATGACATAATAGCTCAGTTCTGTACCTACTGATTCCACGGTCCTATACACTTTGCAAATGCTTTTTAGCGGGCGATTTCAGCTCATTTCGAACCCGACTATCTAGGAGGCCCTCCAAATACCTAGTGATGAAATTGCTGCAATTGGTGACAGAGATACTGTCACGGGTTTCAAAATGGTTGGAGTCCACGTATGTTCAGTTCCGAAATCACCCGAGGAAACGAAAAGATGTTTGCTTGAGTACTTCCGAAACTCAAGTATTGGACTCATCCTAATAACCGAATCACTGGCAAAACAAGTGGAGAGCACGATAATCGAGCTTTCCGAGGCCCCTGTTCCAGTAATCCTACTTATCCCAGACAGAAATGGGTCCACCGGGACCTATGAGGTCGTACTTAAGGAACTCATACGTAGAGCAGTCGGGATCGAGATCAATATATAGCCCATCCAGAATAAGGAGTTACAATAATGACCAAGGACACCGGGAGTATCGAAAGTATCTCAGGTCCAGTTGTGAAGTGTGACGGTTTGCCATCCGTACGAATGTATGAGGTTGTCCGTGTCGGCCATGAGAAGCTTATAGGCGAAGTTATTGAGGTGGGTGACAACACTTGCACTGTGCAAGTCTACGAAGAAACATCTGGTCTCGCTCCTGGCGAGCCCGTCACTTCAACCGGCGACACGCTCTCAGTTGAACTTGGACCCGGTTTGCTTGGTTCGATATTCGATGGTATTCAGCGTCCGCTTCCAGAATTAAAGGAGATTTCGGGAGATTTCATCTCACGTGGTCTAACGGTTGAGGGTCTCGACAAGGAGAAGAAATGGAAATTCACCCCTCTAGCAAAGACGGGAGCAATGGTGGTTCCGGGGGACGTAATTGGTGAGGTACCGGAAACCGGCATAATCACATCAAAGATTTTGATTCCTTTAGGTGTTGAGGGAGAGATTGTAGAGATTGCGAACAAGGCGGACTATACTATTGTTGAAACCATCTGCAAGGTGAAGGACGGTCATGGAACCGTCCATGATGTAATCATGTTGCAGAAAACCCCTGTCCGGGTTGGCCGAATGTTCAAGGAGCGTGAAGCGTTCAACACTCCACTGATAACGGGACAGAGAGTTATCGATACATTCATGCCACAAGCAAAGGGCGGCACTGGAGCTATCCCGGGTGGCTTTGGTACTGGAAAGACAGTTACACTTCACCAGTTTGCGAAGTGGGCCGATGCACAGGTAGTTGTCTATGTAGGATGCGGTGAACGCGGAAATGAGATGACAGAGGCTCTTGAGGAATGGCCCCACCTGAAAGATCCTAAGAGCGGTCGCCCATTGATGGAACGGACTGTTCTGATTGCGAACACGTCGAACATGCCCGTTGCAGCTCGTGAAGCATCAATCTATGTGGCAGTCACAATTGCCGAGTATTTCCGTGACCAAGGATTCGACGTAGCACTAATGGCCGACTCGACATCAAGATGGGCTGAGGCACTTCGTGAGATTTCAGGACGTCTTGGTCAACTGCCCTCAGAGGAAGGTTACCCCGCATATCTCGGTTCAAGGCTTGCGCAGTTCTACGAGAGGGGTGGACGGGTTCAAGCTCTAGGCTCTGATACGCGCTTGGGCTCAATTACAATATGTGGCGCAGTTTCACCACCTGGTGGCGACTTCTCTGAACCGGTCACACAGGCCACACTACGAATTGTCAAGGTATTCTGGGCATTGGATAAGGATCTAGCCGCTCGCAGATTCTTCCCGGCTATCAACACCCTGACAAGCTATTCCCTGTATATGACGACCCTTGAGGCTTGGCATAGGGAACACCTTGGCGCTGACTGGCCTGACCTCGTGATTGAGGCCATGGCCCTTCTTCAGAAGGACCAAGAGCTAAGAGAAATCGTCCAGCTTGTTGGACCCGATGCACTTCCTGAGTCTGAACGTGCAATCCTAGAAGCAGCCCGAATGATCAAGGAGGATTTCCTTACCCAGAGCGCTCTTCATGAGGTTGACACCTATTGTCCAATTGGCAAGACCTACAGAATGCTGAGAATCATCGTCAAATTCTCGAACTACATGGCAAAAGCCGTTGAAACGGGTGTGAGTGTTAGGAGGATTCTCGAGTTCAGTGTTCTTGATAACATTGCTAGGATGAAGATTACTCCCTGGGATTCCTATGAAAAAACAATGGACGCTATTGAGAAGAAGATGGACCGTGAGTTCGAGGCACTTCATAGCGATACTGAAAACCCATCTCCTACAATTCCCGAATGAGTGAACCCGCAAGAACCTTCTGTGTTCCACCTTTCTCGCGACAGATGTCACCAGTTGATCTCTTACAAGATTCAATAATCTAGGGACACAAAACGTGGACCTTATTCGTGTTGCCCCCATATACACTTGAGATGAATTCAGAAAAAGAGCTCAGGCTTCTTCATGAGCAGATTGTGTCATGTACAAAGTGTCCTTTACACAAGACCAGAATGAACGCCGTGCCAGGTGAGGGTCCCTTCAACGCGCGGGTCATGTTCATAGGAGAAGCCCCAGGTGCAAAGGAGGACGAGCTCGGTCGCCCTTTTGTTGGACGTTCCGGGATACTCCTAATATCGATGATAGAGAAGATTGGTCTTTCTAGGGAGGAGGTCTTCATCACATCAATCCTGAAGTCCCGGCCACCTAAGAACCGAACACCAAACCGAACTGAGATTAATGCTTGTTTGCCCCATCTTGAGCGCCAACTCGATTTGATTTGCCCGGATGTCGCCGTTCTTCTTGGTGGTGTAGCAATCTCTACCATAATTGGCCCTTGGAAGGTTGCCGACGCTCACGGTCGATTCTACAATGGAAACGCCCAAACCTACTTCATGACATATCATCCTGCAGCTGCTCTCAGGTTTCCATCACTGAAGAAGACTATGGAGGAAGACTTTGAACGTCTGAGAATCGAGTTGGGGCTGAGTGGCGATTAAATTCACTCATACCAATGTGATAATGTGAAATCGCAATGCACTCAGGCACTTATGGTGCTGCTCCTTCAGTTACCAATTGATGACACACCATTCCCTTTCTGGTCAGAAACAATAAGTCAGATACTGAACATCTTCCTAGCGCTCACTCTTCGTGGCTATCTCCTGTTTGTTCTTCTTGGTTTCATGGTGTACCTCACTGGCCTGAGTGACGGTTTCGCAAAGACATTGGTCGTTCTGGGAATCATCCTCTATCTTGTAGGTCCCCATGTGCTCCATCTGGTATCTGGGATTGCAGGAATCGAGGCCCCCACACTAACCGAGGCAACACTAGCCTGGGCTGGTTTTAGTGATTTGACTGACTCAGAACTCATTGCTCTGTTACTCTCATTCGGTGATACACTTGCAGCAATAGGTATGCTCTCGGGTGCTATCCTCTACTTTGTGCCATCATCAAGTGAACTGAACTCCAAAGGTCGGTCGCTGATGGTCCGAGCTCTCATGCTTGCACCTGTCTTGGTGTTTCTCCACGTTTCTCCTTGGTTGTGAATTTCATCTGCATACTGTTCGTAACTCTTTTAACCAGAGAATTAACTTATGCTTGAAATCGGTCACACAGACCACTCCGGACGGTCTCTGAAATGTCAAAGGAGTCTTCAATCGTTTATCGTACAGTCAAGGAAGTTAGTGGTCCGCTTCTTATTATCGAGAACACTCATAATGTTGCATACAATGAGGTGGTCCGGATACGGTCACCTACCGGTGAGCTACTAACCGGAACGGTCTTGGAAACTGGACGAGGTAGAGCAATCATTCAAGTTTTCGAGGGAACGAGAGGGCTTGATACAGACGTGACTGCTGTCCGGTTCACCGGAGAAACCCTGAAACTCGCAGTATCCACCGAGATTCTGGGACGAGTTCTTGACGGGTCGGGCCGTCCACTAGACAAAGGTCCTCCCCTTACAGCAGAGGATCATTGGGACATCAATGGCTCCCCCATCAATCCCTATGCACGACAATACACACGTCAGCCCATTCAGACGGGGCTTTCAGTGATTGATGGATTGAATACGCTTGTCAGAGGGCAGAAGCTCCCAATATTTTCAGGGTCGGGATTGCCACACAATCGTATTGCAGCACAGATTGTAAGACAGGCCAAGATTCCTGGAGAGGAAGGAGACTTCGCCATTGTGTTTGCTGCCATGGGAATCACTGCAACTGAGGCACAGTACTTCATGGACTCATTTGAGGAAACTGGTGCTTTGGAGCACACCGCCCTTTTTCTCAATCTTGCCAACGACCCTGCTATCGAGCGAATCATCACCCCACGCGTAGCATTGACTGCGGCCGAATACTTGGCGTATGAGTCAGACATGCACGTACTTGTTATACTTACAGACATGACGAACTATGCTGAGGCGCTCCGTGAGATTAGTGCAGCACGTTCAGAGGTTCCCGGACGTCGAGGGTACCCCGGTTACCTCTACACCGACTTAAGCCTAATCTATGAACGGGCAGGTCGTATACATGGTCGCAAGGGCACAATTACTCAAATGCCAATCTTGACCATGCCACAAGATGATATGACTCATCCAATCCCTGACCTCTCAGGATACATCACAGAGGGCCAGATGATTGTGGCCCGTGGACTACATAGACGAGGGGTTTACCCCCCGATTGATCCAGGTCCATCCCTGAGTCGTCTTATGAAGGAGGGTATTGGAGAAGGCATGACTCGGTTTGACCACCAAGAGATTCAAGCGCAGCTATATTATGGCTACTCAGAAGGTCGAGACCTAAGAGACCTTGTCGCAGTTGTTGGGTCTGAGGCTCTTACCGAACGAGATCAGAAGTATCTGAAGTTCGCTGACCTGTTTGAGAGCGATTTCATCAGACAAGGAGAGTTTGAAGACCGTTCCTTTGAACAGACCCTTGATATTGGCTGGAACCTCTTGAGTGAGTTCCCAGAGCGTGAGCTCAAGAGATGCGATCCTGCTACAATCGCATGGGCAAGAGAGCGAGGGGCATACAAACCCTCCTAGACTCTCATTTTGAATTTCTTCTTGCTCACGCATTAGTGTGCCGCTTATTACATCGGGACAAAACAGGTAAGTGAAAACTAACTAGTTCGACTACGAGGGGGCACTATGAAGATACTTGTTGTTGGCAGCTGTGGCAAACATAAACGTCATCACGGCCTAGATGCACCAACATGTGAAGAGATCTCATCCGGGAAATCAATTGAAGTGTTGAAGAAGCAGTTTCCAGACAAGATTGCTCCAGCCCGGGACATGTATACAGGAAATCAATCCAGAGAACTGGTAAAGGGTGTTGACAGACTGCGGTCAATCCAAGGACTTGATGTTGAACTCTCGATTGTTTCCGCAGGTTTTGGCATCTTACGCGAAGAGGACCTAGTGCCTCCCTACCAATGCACTTTTGCCGGAATGAGGATTGCTGAAATCCTAAAACGCTCGACGGCTTTGTCCATTGCCACAGACTTTCGAAGCCTTTGTGAGGGAGAATTTCATCTCATCTATCTGGCATTGGGTAAGGATTATCTTATTGCACTCGGAGATGACTGGACTCCAAAAGAGGGGAGCACCTTAGTGAAATTTGGAGGTAAACAACATCACGCCAGAGTGGTAAGACTTCCAGCTAATCGCGAAACTATAAAATCGTACTCCAGAAGCGGTCACAAGATTCATGGAATAGCAGGTTTCAAGGGGGACCTTCTCAGAATCCTAGCCACCTTTGCCCTAAATCAAGCCAATCCACTCAAAGAAGTCATACAATGGTCCAATCCTGAATACTTCAAACGTGTTTTCCACAAGCTTGGTGGTCTGTCCTATAGTGCTTAGAATGTGAGTTTCACCTGTTCCAATTCTATCTCCACTTGTCTGCCCTGCTCACAGTCATCATAGATTATCTTCCCTCCAATACTGTACTCGTCAGCAGGTTCTAGGATGGATATATGGAGTTTCACAGTTGCCACTTTCGACACAGTTTCGAGTGACGCCTCAAGGAACCCAATCTTGATACGGCCAAGCTTCGGCCCCCACGCATATGGACTCACTTCTCTGACTTTTAGCCGCGGGTCCAGATTAATGCCAAGTTCCACATTCTGATATGGATGAATGAACGTATTCGACACAGTAATCGTTAGGAGTATGCTATCTTTGGACAGCATATGGTAGTCATTATCAAGTTCCACTCGTGGTGGTTGGTATTGACCAAGAGTCTTCATTCTTTCTCTTCTTCCATTTGTGGGCGTGCCTTGCAGTTTCTTTGTTTTCTCTCTAGACCTATACAATCGTTGCTTGGCCAATTCCCCAGGATTGTCTGCCCATTTGATTCAAGTCTTGAAGCCACTTAGCTTTACAGCATTTAACAGACCCAGTTCCATTTTTTTCTTCCGCTGAGCAGCCCTTATTGCTGCAATGATTCGTTTCCTGATGTCGGTCCTGGGTTCAGATTCGAAGTCCGACTTCAGATGTTCCTCCCACACTCCTACAAAATCTACTATTTCCCTTGCTGCTTCTAGCCGGAACCTATTGGTTTCGTAATATTCTCTTCTTGTTTCATGGTCATTGTGGATGGGTCCAAACCCCTTACAGGCCTTCTGCCATTCGGCCAGGTCGTATGCAGCAAGGTCCTTGGTTATCTCTCTGCGAATTCGTTTTCCTCTAGTATCACTTATTCTCTTCTTACCCCCACCTTCCAATATCCGCACCTCACCAGTATACTACTCTTGGTTTACTAGAATATTGTACTTTCGAAGGGATATAAACACGTAAAACGAGTTAGTGATACCGTTGCTGAATTCATAATCGATTCTGAAGTGAGGTCATCATAGCTGACCAATCTACTTCATTCGGGCTCTACGCCATGGTGCAAATAATGATCTCTCTCTTTCTTGCTGCCAAAGCTCCTTATCCCTTGAGCCCTCAACTGGGACTTTATCGTCCTAGCTTCCTTCTGGGAAATCTCTCCTTGCTTCAACAAGTACTCAACAATCTCGACGGCTTGTTCGTCTGTGTCACATCTTCTAATGTAGTCGACCACAGAAGGCGTGTAGCGGATCTTTACCGGTTCAGACTCTTCTTCCATTCCACGAACACCATCAATCTTGCGTTGTTTAGTAGTTCCAGTTTCCAGCTCCTCAGTAAGGACTGGAAAACTCTCTTTGAATTCTCTATCCTTGGCCATCGGTCTTCACCGAACCGAAAACCCAAAGCCATGGTCAGTCAAGGCGGGTTCCAAACATACCTCTGAAAAACGCCTTATAATCTTAGGGCTGATGGCTAGACATACCGCTAAAACCTCAAAGGTTTATGAAAGCCCATGGCAGATTCCCTTTCAGACGTTCTGAGTCATTTGCAACAGCGAAGAACGGCACTCCTGTTTCTTTCTCTGCTCGCCTCCATCCGGATAGTCCACTATACTGAGCGGCTCTCTCGATGACCCTTCCAAGGCTCCTATCTCCCAATGATAGAGCCGCTTGGATCCTTGCCCGTCTGGGATCTAACGCTTCAAACTGTATCTTTCGCGCGTTTCTAAGCTCGTTATCTATGATCTTTAACTTCTTTCGCAACTGCTCGAGGCTGGGTTGTGCATTTCTCTGCCACTTTGTATGCGCCTTTGGAATGAATGGATTGACATTGGCTGTGACTCTTAGGTTTGAAATCTCTGCAATCCTCTTCGTCATATGGGCTATTGCCTTTATGTCGTCTTCAGTTTCACCCGGAAGACCCACTATGTAGTAGAGCTTGATTGCCCTGTACCCAGCTGCAGATGCGATTTGTACAGCAGTTTCTATGTCACTATCCCTTAACCCTTTGCCAGTAGTTCTCCTCAATGACTCAGAACCAGTTTCCGGTGCAATGGTAAGTGTACGCTGCCCCCCCTTCACAAGAGACGCTAGTAAGCCCTCGGTCACGTCGTCAGCCCTAAGTGACGGCACCGAAACCTCTAGGCCTTTTCCAACAATCCAATGTACAAGATCCTCAAGTTGTTCCATGTCACCAGGCGAGGATGCAATAAGTGAAACCTTCTTAGCGGGTGTGTTTGCAAGACCCTCTTCGATTATTGATTTGAGTCGAGTCAGCGTTCGCACCCTACGTGGTCGACAAACATGACCCACCAAACAGAACTTGCATGCATGTCCACAACCTCTTGCGACTTCTACCAGAAGCGACTTTCCAAAGACAGGCTCCAATACTGACCCATCTGGCACGTCCGGTACAATCTGCGATGTTGGATGAAATAGGGCGTCAAGATCATCAACAACAAGTCGAGTCACATTATCTTGTTGTCTACTAGGAACGTAAAGGCCCTCTACTTCTGCAAGGCTGTCGAGTGCAGCATACCTTGATTCCGAGTCTCTGACGATGTCCACTATCTCGTGGATTACTAAATCACCATCTCCAATAACAAATACATCTACGAAATCAACATAGGGTTCTGGATTGGCGCTCACGGAAGGTCCTCCCACTATAACAAGAGGCGAATCCGTTCCTCGCTCTTCTGCTCTGATAGGAATGTTCCCTTGGTCAAGCATATGGATCAAGTTGACAATATCTTCCTCGTACGTAAGAGAGAAACCGATTATGTGATTGTCTCTGAGTGACCGTCCCGAATCTACCGAACGCACCGGTGACGGAACATCAAACCTGAAGTATCGTTCACAGGATGTATCCTCTCGGGAGTTGAGGACAGAATAGAATAGATGCATAGCAAGACTAGTCATTCCTGCTCTGTATGTGGACGGATAACAATACCCGAAGAGAACATCAACACTTCTGATGTCCTTGATGATGATATTATACTCTCGCGGGAATCGAGCCAAGTCTTCGTCCTCACTCATCTGATTTCATGTCTAGTGTTCTCTTCGGTTGCATACCAATAACGAGCTTGTCTGCCTCAATATCTCTTTCAACAATTGTTCCTGGACCAGTACATGCACCCGTATGCAGGACCACACCGGGAAATAGAAGTGTCCCAATTCCTGTCTTCACGCGGTCTCCGATGATGACTCCGAGCTTTCTTCGACCCGAGTTCTCTCGTTTCCCCTTCACGGTCACCCAAATTGACTTGTCATCATGACGCAGGTTTGCAGTGATCGTGCCGGCCCCAAAGTTGACCTTTCGTCCAATGATAGAATCGCCAACATAAGAGAGATGACCGATGCTGGTTCCGTCCATCAGGATGCAGTTCTTTATTTCGACAGCATTTCCGACCTTAACGTTTTTCTCGAGATAGGTATGGGGCCGGATGTAGCAGTTCGGGCCGACAACAGAGCCATTGCCGATATACACCGGGCCTTGAATGTACGCCCCACTTCTTATCGTCGCTCCATTCTCAACAATCACATTGCCTTTCAAGGTCGCACCATTCTCAATCTCGCCCTCGATTCTTCTAGGAATCTCTTCAAGTAGGAGTTTGTTCGCTTCAAGAAGATCCCAAGGTCGTCCTACGTCGACCCACCAAGTCGGTACGTTGAATGCCCCAACATTACCCCGTTCTATCATCATCAAGAAGGAGTCAGTAATCTCGTACTCTCCGCGCGGTGATAGTTCAGTCTCATCAATCGCATTCCATAGCTCACTATCTGCACAAAACATCCCCGCATTAATGAGATTACCAGCATCATTGTCTAACGACGGCTTCTCAACTAATCCGACAGCCCTTCCTTCTTCTACTTTGACAACACCAAAGGCAGAAGGATTATCGACAGGATACACGGATATCGTCAAACCGAAGCCTCCTCTCTTATGGTACTTCATAAGCTGCGGGATTGTATCCAGTCCAGCCATGACATCACCGTACATGAGAAGAATGGGGTCATCTCCAGCGAAGTCCTTGGCGTGTCCGGCTGCATGGGCTGTTCCCTTTCTCTCATGCTGCCACACGTACGAGATCTCCATAGATCCCCAGCTCTGAGCATCTACTGCATTCTTCAGGTCTTCGCCATAGTACCCACTCACAATCAGAGTTTCACGTATTCCAGCCTCTCTGAGCCTCTCAAGTGTCTGGAATATCAATGGTCTTCCGCCAACAGGTAGTAGATGCTTGGGAATGTTGGCTGAGAGTGGCAACATCCGTGTTGAGTCCCCTGCGGCGAGTAGAGCTGCCTTCTTCATGTTGATTCAAACATCCTCCTGCTCACTGCAATAAAGAGTTTGCCGACTCAGGGCCCTCTTCAAATGAATTAGAAAGTCAGCAAAGACTTGATAGAAGCCGGTTCTTTCCATCTTGTAAGAAAAACTGCTTAGAAAAGGTTTTGAATGCAATAGTGGGACACCGCGACAGCCGAATGCTGGACTGCGACAGATTAATATAGGTCTGCGTTACAAAGTTTACTATATTGAACAGCAATTTCATGCTGTTATTATAACCTATTTCAAAAGAGAAAGGTGAAAGGAAAAATGATGTCAGAAAAAGAACTTACTGATGAGCTAAAGGACATGAAACTGACCAAAAGTCAGATGATAGTACTTGATATCCTTCGAAGCAGTGGCCAGGGTGGCGTCACCCCTAAGCAGCTCCTAGATAAGGTGTCATTTGCACCGAGAACTGTTCGTTATGCTCTCAGGAAACTACTCAAGAAACAACTAATCAAGAGAGTTCCTTGCCTGCAAGACATGAGGCAATGGATCTACGTGCCTGCATAATCAGGAGATAACTCCCTTTTGCGGACTTGAGCCTCCAGCGATTCTTATCGTTGGCGGTTGACCAAGCTCCCAATACTGAGATGATTGACAAATAAGCACTCAAGGATTATAGTACTCTGGATGGTGAATGAGCACGGAGGCGCAAACATTGGACGCGGTGAAGATTCTTACTGGAGATGAAGCGATTCTAGCTGTTCGTGCTCTCAATGATGAGAGTCGCAGGCAGATTCTGCACGCGCTGAGAGCTAGGAGAATGACCACAACAGAACTCTGTGAGTTTATGGACCGCCAAGACCCCAAGAAAGATGTCAAGCCCCAGACAGTACGGTATCATCTCAAGGAGTTGGAGCGAAGCGGTCTGATTCGACAAGACGGTTATGCTCCTACTGGAAATGGTGACTCCCACATCCAGCAAAAGCAATGGAGGGCCACTGCAGAGAGCATTTTCATTGCAACTGGTGATATGGAGTCCCTCCCTGATAGAGTACCTTTTGACCTTGAGAGAACGCTTGACCTTGTAGGTACCGTGCGTGGCCTTGGATTCCACTTGGCTGATGACGCGACAGTCGAAGACTTGGCCCAGTTGTTCGTTGAACACGACGGGCTTTGGCAGCGAGGTCGCGATAGCGCGAAGCGGGTGCTAGAGAACATCCCTGAGATCGAACCAACGGTCTATGTTACCCTCAGACGGCTTCTCACTGTTGTGACACTGAACAATCAAGACTACCTACGCTACTGGGAGGTTGCCCGCGAGATGACTGACAAGTTCAGAAGAGCCTTCCGAAACGGCAAGGGGACCAATCCAGAGGTCTACTAGGCTCTGAGCAAGTCTACTTGCGGAGCAGGTATTTTGTTGTCAGCAGTCGTCTAATCGTTCCCGCGATTTTTGGACCGACTCCCTTTACATTCTTCAGGTCCTTCTCCGAGGCAGAAAAGACTCTGTCCAAAGTGCCGAATTCTGAGAGAATAGATCTTGAAACTACTGTGTCTACACCAGGGAACCCGGAAAGGATGTACTCCAGAGTCTGCGCATCAGTAGTCCTTGTTTCTCCAGTACGTGTTTTTGGTTTCTTTTTGGCGCCAATCTGCTCAAGGTATGCGAGTCTAAAGAGGATGTTTGCAGTTTCTGTGGCGTTTCGAGCCCACAGGATGGGAATTTGGATTCTGATTGCGATTGTGGCAAGCGCTCCGTAGATTGAGTTCGGATTGATAGCTCTTAGTCCAATCAATTGCTCTCCTTCAATAATCATGACTGGACGTCGATATGCTGAACGTAGGGCACTGAGTTGAACGAAGAGTCTTCCATCTATCAATGACTGGAGGAAGTCACCTGCCTCTTTCCTCTCTACAGCAACATCTTCTGAGATGATATAGTCCCCAATGTCCAGCGACTCACTTGATATCTCAACATTCATCCTTGTCAGCTCACGCGGCACTGCTGTAGGCAGTTCACGTGAATCCACAATCATCACAATACGGTCCTCTTGTTCTTCCTTTGCCTTTGCGGGCTTGGGAACTGGGACGGCATCCTCAGTTTCCTCTCGATCGAACTCCTCGAGACTGGTCTGGTCTTCCGGGTCTTTTCCAGCCTCGTCTATAGCAGAAGGCATTTTCTTCAACTTTCTAATCACGCTCCAGTGATAGAACTCGTCATGAGTTCCTCTAGCTACCATTATGACAACTCTACCAGGTGACTTGCGTCCTGTTCGTCCTCGACGTTGAATGTACGGGACTACTGAAGGTACGCAATCATAGAATACTACAAGATTACATTCAGGAATATCAAGACCTTCTTCTCCAACCTGCGTAGCTACGAGTACATTGAACTCGTTGTTTCTGAATCCTTCAAGAACTTCTACCTGTTTCTTCTGTGAGAAACCCTTGTCCGAACCCTTCGAACTCTGACCCACAAATCGACTGGCACGGACCTCTTCAAGTTTCTCCAGTGTTTCAACAACCTCGATAGCTGTGTCACGGAATCGAGTGAACACCAGTATCCGCGAATCTAGGTCTACGGAGAGCTGTTCGCTAACAAGCTCGAGAATAAGGTCTGCCTTTGGATGACGGTAGCCTTTCGATAGTAGTGCTTCTAGTAGGCTTTCAAACTGTTTGAACTCAGACCTAGATATGAGATCCTTCACACCCTTTGAGCTCTTCTTGTTGCGTACTTCTTCGTACATTCCTTGGATGTACCTGTATGTCGGGGCGATTCCCTGTGTTCCTACAAACTCAAGAAGGTGTAATATTCTCAGGGCTGCAGTCAGGTTCCTTATGATGAAGTACAGATGTTTTGGCGGACTGGTGTGGGTGCCTAGTTCTTTACGCACATCACCCTGAGCTCTGAGAATCTCCTTTCTGCTCAGTCGTCTGCTGTTTGGAAGTGAAAAGCCATACTTCCTGACTGGAGATGTGTAGTCATCGAGTAGTGAGTACAGCAGGTCTCTCAAGACTTGAATTTCGGGCGGGAGATCAATATAGTTGAGATTCGTTTCGATTGAAACCAAATAGTGCCGTACATCAGGACTACTCTCTGTTCGCATCTCCACCTTTGCGAGTCGAAGGTTCTCACATACCGTCTTGATCTGTTCAACTCTATGGCCGGGTGATGCAGTGAGGCCTAGAGATACAGGATTGGTCCCTTGCATCTCATATAACTCGGCGATGAACGTGTAGGCATAGTTGCCTACTCCCCGATGTGCCTCGTCAAAAACAATCAGTGAGACCTCACTCAAATCATAACTCCGCTGAATCAGATCATTTTGCAGAGCTTGGGGCGTCATCACAATGACTCGGGAGTTCTCCCAAATTGACTGACGCTTGTTTGGCGGGTCTTGTCCAGTCAAACATACAACCTGTGATTCATCTATGTCTAGAACGCGTTCTAGGAATCGTGCCTGTTGTTCGACAAGTGGACGTGATGGTGCAAGAAACAAGATTTTGGACTCGGGATGCTTGACTAGTCTTCTTGCAGCAGCAATTGCTGCAATCACTGTCTTTCCCAAACCGGTACTTAGGATAACAAGTATGCTCTCCTTCGAGGCAATTTCAGCAAGAGTGATCTGATACGTTCTATACTCAACAGTTCCCTTTTTGATGAGCGGTATATCGACGAAGGAATCACTCACATCTCTTTTCCCCGTTTTTTGAAGACCAATCTAGCACACTCTGATAATACTCACTGATAATAATACTCCCCTACTTTCTTGGATGAACACAAGGAGCCGAGACGTAATGACAACAGCAGATCCAATGCCCAGTATTGAAGCAGAACTATACGAACTGAGTATGCCAGGTCGCCTACTTGGAAAAGAGGTTCTTGACAGTAGGGCGCGGAGAATTGGCATTGTTAGAAGTATTCGTATCTCGCTCCATCCAACTCGTTCCGAGCTCATTGTTAAGGGAGCTGAAGTCGAGTTTCCTGTGGACTTTGACAAGATTGAAGCCGTTGGGACCGTAGTTCAACTGTCCTCGGTTGTCAAGGATGCAGAAGAGATAGAGGTCCACGACGTTATTAGACTACAGAAAGAGGTCTTGGACGACATACGGGCGTATCTTGGTGGGCGGTAGAGCCTCGCATTCCATTCGAAGGTATTAATAGCACTAGAGGAAGAATCGCTTCTCCGGAGCTGTTTCCATTGGACCTCACAGTCGAGAAGCTTGCCAAGATGATTGATCATACCGTGCTGAAACCTGCTGAGAAGCAATCCAAAATCAAGCAGCTGTGCGAGGAGGCGCTACTCTATAATTTCGCAGCTGTTTGTATCAATCCCGTTCACGTCGAGTATGCAGCCCAGCTATTACAGGACTCTGACGTGAAAGTCTGCGCTGTGGTTGGTTTTCCTCTTGGTGCTACTCTCTCAGATGCAAAAGCATTCGAAGCAAAGCGAGTTGTGAAGGCTGGCGCTCACGAGGTTGACATGGTCATGAACATAGGCGCACTCCGCGATAAGAATTACGACCTAGTACGGTCTGATATCGAAGCGGTTGTGAGCGCGTCTGGAGATGCCCATGTAAAGGTGATTCTAGAGACTGGCTTCCTCGTTGATGATGAGAAACGGCAAGCGTGTCTGCTTGTGAAGGAAGCTGGAGCGGACTTTGTCAAGACATCTACAGGCTTTGGTCCGATGGGTGCAACACCACATGATGTCCGGTTGATGAGAGAAACGGTCGGCAGCAAAATGGGTGTCAAGGCAGCCGGTGGTATTCGGACTTTCAAAGATGCTTACCGGCTGATAGATGCGGGCGCGGACAGACTTGGAGCAAGTGCCGGAATCGCGATTGTTGAAGACTTTAGATGGATACAATACAGTGATGTCTGGCTGCAGCCCGATAAACCCTGTTGGACCTGTCCAAGCCGTCAAGCAAGCTTCGCTAAGCAGCCAAAGGATGTTTATCTCTGGTACAAACAACAGTGTCTTACATGCCCCCACAAGGAGGATAACATTTTCACCGATTAGGAGGAACTGAATGTGTCTACAACTACTGTTCAACTCTATTCTCAAGCTAGGATTCTTCGTGTTAACCTCACTGAGAGAACGACCAACTCGGACCCAATCTCGCCTGAGTTGATGAAGGACTACCTCGGTGGGCGTGGTCTTGGGGTGAAATTGCTTTATGATCATCTAGAACCGGGAACTAACCCGTTATCACCAGAGAACTGGCTCATATTCGCAATAGGGCCGCTCACGGCCACATCTGTTCCGACAGCCGGCAGAACCGCCATTATCACCAAATCCCCACTCACAGGAACCATCCTAGACTCCAATGTTGGTGGCTATTTGGGTCCTCAAATCAGACGGGCCGGATACGCAGCAATTGTGTTCGAGGGCCGCGCAACATCTCCAGTGTACGTATGGATTAACGAGGGCGAAGTAGAGATTCGCGATGCAGCATCAGTATGGGGGAAGGATGTAGAGGAAACCACTGATTTTCTCATTGAAGCCACCGACAGTCAAGCACAAGTCGCCTGTATTGGTCCTGCAGGTGAACACCAAGTCAACTTGGCAGCCATAATGACAGACAAACACCGTGCAGCTGGACGCGGCGGTGTAGGAGCAGTTATGGGTTCGAAGAATCTCAAGGCATTGGTCGTGAAAGGGACCGGTAAAGTTCCTGTTGCTGACATAGGGCGAATGGAACAAGCTGTGAAACATGCTCGCTTGCTAATAAAAAAGAACGGAATAACTGACAAATCACTCCCAGTTTATGGCACTGCAGTTCTGGTCAACGTGACGAATGAGCTCGGAATGCTTCCAACACATAATTTTCAGGAAGGCATGTTCAACGATGCAGATGGTGTTTCTGGTGAGAAACTGCTTGAGCGTTTCTCTGCAAAGACTTACCGTTGCTATGGATGTCCAATCGGATGCGGACGCATAAGCCGAGTGCAAGGGAAAGAAGTCGGTGGTCCTGAGTACGAAACTATCTGGGCCTTTGGACCACAATGTGGAATCAATGATTTAGAGTGGATTGCAGAGGTTAACCATCTATGCAACAATCTAGGCCTTGACACGATCTCTGTTGGTAGTACCATAGGTTGTGCAATGGAATTAGTACAGAAGGGTCATTTGGATGCACCATTGAACTTCGCCAACACCGAAGGTATTCTAGATCTAATCCAGGATATTGCCATGGCTCGTGGTCTAGGAGCTGAGTTGGGCGAGGGTTCTCTCCGATTTGCTACTCGCTATGGTGCGCCTGATTTGGCAATGGTGGCGAAAGGTATGGAGATGCCTGCGTATGATCCGCGAGGAGCCCAAGGCCATGCATTAGGATATGCTACATCAAACCGGGGTGGTTGTCACCTGCGTTCCTATCTGATTGGTCCCGAGGTGATGGGTTCTCCGGTCCTTGTAGATAGAGACCGCATTGAAGGAAAACCCGGATTGGTGATTCTGTATCAGGACCTTTCTGCAGCTGTAGATGCTATGGTGGTTTGTAGATTTTCTCAATTCGCACTCAATGTGGATGACTACGCTGAGTTCCTTAGTGCTGCTACTGATATGGAGATCGATGGTAGAGCATTGTTGACGATTGGTGAAAGGACTTGGAATCTAGAACGACTCTTCAATCAACGGGAAGGTTTCTCGTCAAAAGACGATACTCTACCACCACGCTTTTTCAGTCCACTTCCTGAAGGAGGTTCACGTAATCGCGTCGTTCACCTTGAGGAAATGCTCGCAGAATACTACTCACTAAGGGGTTGGGACAAAGAAGGTCAACCAAGTGAGAGCACATTGAAGCGCCTTGGACTCGCCTAGATTCCGCACATAACATGTCAATACCGCTAAGGATTAAGGAGTGACGGATTTTCTCCCAAATGGAGTCTGATTCAGCTGACAAAGGGAAATCAAAGACGCAGGAAGTTTCGTCGCAGTCACGCGCCATATCTTGGTAAGATTCGACTCTTCTGGTGCGATGAATGCAATGTACCACGGACATCTGGTAAGGTGTGTTCCACATGTGGTACTACATCACGAAAGATCGATATCTCACCTCCAGGCGATCCGTTTCCGGCAATGGACGGTCATCTCCGTCGTGCGGTGGATGCAGTGAATCGACAATTCGGAGCAGGAACAGGTGCTATCCTTCTACCCTCCACAAAGACCATTGTAATGAACAAAGTACCGGCTCCAGATGCCATGTACGAGGTTGTGATTGACGGGTATATTGTCGGTCGACTGAGATTCGATGTACAAGGATTACAGTACAGATTCCTGTTGACGCTCGAAGGAGCAAGACGGATTAGTCGAGTTAGCAAGGAAAAATGGGTTTCAATTCATGACGATGTTCTTCAGTACTTGAAGAGTGGAGCTAACCTAATGCTTCCCGGAGTGGCAGGATGTGATTCGGGTATAGAAGTTCGTGATGAAGTCTGGATCATTGATTCAAGTGGAGTTGCAATTGGAGCAGGCATTGCCAGAATGAGTGGAACGGAGATGGCTGAGCAAAGCAAGGGCTTCGCAGTAAAGATTCGCGAAATTTCCGACCCAGTACCTTCACATCTGAATCCTAAGAAATCAACTTGGGATGACGCAGTTCACGCCAATTCTCGCGATCTAGATGATCTTGAAGATGAGGCGACCTCTTTTGTAACACGAACCAAAAAGAAATCTGATTATCTTGTGGTTGTCGGCTTCAGTGGCGGCAAAGATTCACTGGCCACATATCTTGTTGTTGAGAAAGCACTGAAACATAGTCCTCCCATCTTCTTCACGGACACTGGCATCGAGTTTCCCGAAACCATTGATTATATCATAGAGTTTGCGAGAGATCGTGGTGTTGAGATAGTAGGTCAACAAGCTAAGGACCGATTCTGGGAATCCCTGGATGACTTTGGTCCTCCCGCTAGGGACTTTCGCTGGTGCTGTAAGGTCCTGAAGCTTGGTCCTGCTGCTTCTTCTATCGCCGAGCATTTCCAAGGTAATGTCCTGAATTTCATGGGGCAACGAAAGCTTGAATCGTTCCAGAGGTCAATTGAGCCAAGAGTGACCCAAAATCCCTGGGTACCAGGTCAAGTTTCTGCTCACCCGATTCAGAAGTGGAATGCATTGGAGGTGTGGCTCTATATTTTTAGAGAGAAAGCTGAGTTCAATCCACTATACAACTGTGGCTATCACCGGATGGGCTGTTATCTGTGCCCATCTTCCCCGTTAGCTGAACTGGAGAGCATTAGAGAGAGTCACCCTGCTCTCCATAAACGCTGGAATGAGAAGCTCAAAGAATGGGCAGGACGCTATGGCTTTCCAGAAGAATGGGTGAATCACGGTTTCTGGCGCTGGAAGAATCTTCCCAAAGGGCAGATGGAACTTGTGAAGACACTAGGTTTGGATATCAGAAGTAGTCGCGAAGGTCCCAAGGAGCAGTTGAAACTGAATGTTGTGAAGGGCGTGTCCCCCTGTACATCCGCCGGATATAGTCTTGAGGGACAATTCTCTGATGGAATCGATTTGAATCGGGTTTCCAAGATTTTTCACATATTCGGCAAGACAAAGGTATCCGAGGAGATAGGTGCATTGCGAACCACAGCCGGTGAGAACACCATCTCATTGTTCAGCTCTGGGTCGCTTATCATCAGGGGTGATGACGATTCCGACATGGAAACACTCTTGATGAGGGTGGAACGAGCTGTGCGCAGGGCGATGTTCTGTCAAGCCTGCGGATCATGTATTCCTCAGTGTGATCAGGGAGCTCTCTACTTAGATGATGACAAGATTGCAGTGGACGAAGAGAAGTGCATTCAGTGTCTAGAATGCGATAATTGGCCTTGTCCAACCTACCTTAGCTAGTAACAAAAAAAGGGGCAGAAAGTTAATTACATGGACATTCTCCCCCTCCTTCGGACCTGCCGTTTTCCCAACGAATCGACAAGGTTGAACCACGATGCTTAGTGCAATCTCGTTTAAGATATACGAATTCAGGAAGTATCTCGTCCTGAGCTTGGCTATCTCGATGATTGCAATCCCTATTGCTGCTACATTTGTGATAGAGAGGGACCGTAATAGGAACGAGATGTACGGTGAGGCATTCTGGATTTATGGGTTCAATGTATACAACATGAATGATCATGACCTAGCTGAAGCAATGGGTCCTCCGTGGAATGATGGTTATCATACATTACCAGACTACCTTGGCAACATCACATATGAGTATCCTGTATTTGGTTTGATATTCTTTGCAATAGCCACTGGTCTATTTCCAGGTGCCCATGGATTACAGCCGCTATGGTTGAATTTCTTACTCGTTCTGGTGTTCAACCTAAACCTTGTTCTGATTGCAATTCTCCTTCGGGAAAAGATATACACTGTAAATTGGGCTCGTATGTTCTTTGCTGGCTACTTCATCTATGGCTTGATTATGTCAGCTGGTGGGGGTAAGCTCGAGCCGATTGTAGACTGTTTGTTTTTGATGGCTCTCGTTCTCAGAAGTGAGGGTCAGACGGGTAAAGCAATGTTCACACTTGGACTCTCGATTCAGACGAAGATATACTCAGCAGTAGCATTTCCTCTCCTATTCATCGAAGCCCCAATTGCCATATTCTGGTTCATGATATCAACTCTTGTGACTATTGTGCCCTTCACATTTCTTGGAGCAAGTTTCGAGTCACTAATTGGGCATTTCGCCAACTCGTCCGGATACTCGCCGTTTCCTGTAAATCCCATGTACCCGGGACTGTTATTCTCGCCTGATCCTGCGACCAATGGTGCAACTACATACCTGTGGCCTCCTGCATTGATTCCAGTTGTCATCTATGTGGTATTCATACTCTTTACCATCCGACTCTACCTGCCTAAGAAAGAGGAAATGAAGACTGCCTCATGGTTGGAACGACTCAACTTGATGAAACCCCTATACGTGTACATGCTACCCGCAATCCTCTTTGCTTTCAGTTGGGTAATGCCATGGTACCTGTTCTGGTTGGGTCCAATGGTTATCTTCTACGATAATGATGAACAGGCAATAGGATATCTAAAACAGATTACCATAGTTGGCTTTCTCTATGGATTTGGCGTGGCCTGCAACTGGCCCTACTTCATCAATGGTCCGTTGCCGGACTTTCTAATACATTTCCCATATGGTTGGTTTACTCTGCTTGGTATTGGTCTTCTAGTATGCCTAGCAGTTGTGGCATTCGCGGTATGGAAGAGTGAATTCAGCAGACGTGAGAAAAATGCACAGATGGTCAAGGCCGCAGAAGTACGAGGTGAGCTTGTCATTTAGGTAGACTTTGCCGTGCCATTCTCACGGTAGTAGTCGATGATTCTTTCTCTTATCAAGGAGGAAGAGCACAGTCCATCTGCCATCACTCTGCGGAGTCTGATAATCTTAGTTTCTAGACCCTGCTCCCTGAACGAGTTCTCTAGTGCATTAATGTTAGTTCTCTGGTCGTGTCCAAGCGCAATCACATCGGGACGGATGTCTACGACAATCTTTGTATGATTCTCAGTATCATGACCAAGAATGGCCTTGTCAACCATCCCCAAAGACTCAACGATTCTTCTTCTCTGTTCAGCGGGAAAGACGGGCGGTGCTCCTCGTTCCCTTTCTATGGTTTTGTCGAGAGCAATGACAACTATCAGTTCGCCATCTGGTCCTGCTAATTCTCTTGCTTGCTCAAGATAGGCAAGGTGCCCAAGATGAAGTATGTCAAACTTACCGGCTGCAAGGACTCTGTTGCCTGCCATGTCCTTCCGACTCCGAGAATCTAATCCTCGTCCACCGCAAGGAACTCATGTCCTTCCTCGATTACTTCAATTCGTCTCTTCGTCTTGGTAATCTGACTGACATGAACGAGGCCGTTGATTTCCAACTGCATGAGTGCTTGGTTCAATTCTCCTTCGCTGGGTTCTGTGCCAAGTTCTTTCTTGAGGGCTCTTTTGAGTTCGTCATCTAGTATGATTCCTCGGCGTTTTTTTACTATGGCCACAATCAGATTCTTCAGCGGCAATGGATTCCATGGTGCCAACGCATAATCAACCTCTGCATATCATATGTATCCCGGCGGAGGACTAGATCCCATTCTTCTGAGCTCCGAATTCATCCTCTCATAGCTTTCGAGAATCGCCTTCGTGACGGACGGATGTACTGACTCCAAGGCTTCATCAAAATGTTTCATGGAAACAACCTCTATGTTCATATCCTCCCTAAGAGCTCGCATTCCCGCTTCCCTACAGAGCCCCTCTAGGTCTCCACCAACGTAGAAGTCGGTTTTCTGGACTAGGGTGTCCAGATCAACATCAGAGTCTAATGGCATATCTCTCGTGTAGATCTCAAGAATCTCCTTTCTGCTCTTCGGGTCTGGGTGCTGTACATAGAGCAACCTATCAAATCGACCAGTTCTAAGGAGCGCTCTGTCCAGAAGCTCAGGCCGATTTGTAGCCGCCAGAACAACCACATCTTTCATGGATTCCAGTCCATCCATCTCAGTAAGGAGTTGGCTGATGACTCTCTCTGTGACATGACTGTCTCCGGAGCTACGACCTCTGGCTGGTGCAATTGCATCAATCTCATCGAAGAATATCATTGCGGGAGCTGCAGTTCTAGCCTTGCGGAAGATTTCCCGTATTGCCTTTTCACTCTCGCCCACCCACTTTGAGAGAAGCTCAGGTCCCTTCACACTGATGAAGTTCGCTTCGCTCTCGGTTGCCACTGCACGGGCTAACAGGGTCTTACCACAGCCTGGTGGCCCAAAGATGAGTATGCCCTTTGGAGGCGAGATTCCAATCCGTTTGAATGCATCGGGCTTCTTGAGAGGCCACTCTACGACTTCAATCAGATCCTGTTTGGCCTCATCAAGTCCTCCAATGTCGGTCCAGTGGACATCTGGAATCTCTATGAAGACCTCTCTGATTGCTGAAGGCTGAATCTCCCTTAGCGCACCAATGAAGTCATCATTGTTGACCTCCAATTGGTCAAGGACTTCCTCAGGTATCTCATCATCGTTCAAATTGATTTGCGGCAAATACCTCCGAAGAGCCTTCATGGCGGCTTCTCTACACAGAGCGTTCAAATCCGCTCCGACGAAACCGTGTGTAATCTTGGCCAGTCTTGGAAGCTTGACCTCTAAATGACCCTCTGCTGTTAGCGGCATTCCTCTAGAGTGGATATGGAGGACTTGCAGGCGTCCAATCTCATCAGGGACGCCAATCTCAATCTCCCTGTCAAACCTTCCGGGTCGCCGAAGTGCGGGATCAAGTGCGTTGACTCTGTTTGTAGCACCTATCACGATAACTTGTCCTCGTGCCTTCAGACCATCCATTGTGGCAAGTAGCTGAGCAACAACTCGGCGCTCAACTTCGCCCTGCACGTCTTCACGTTTGGGTGCGATTGCATCAAGCTCGTCAATGAATATAATGCTTGGAGCATTCTCCTCTGCTTCCTCGAAGAGTTTCCTTAGTTTCTGTTCGGACTCTCCATAGAATTTGGACATGATTTCTGGCCCGTTGATGTGGATGAAGTTGGCTTCCGATTCGCTAGCTACAGCCTTTGCCAAAAGGGTCTTTCCAGTTCCAGGTGGTCCATGCAGAATCACTCCTCTCGGAGGGTCAATCCCCAGTCGCTTGAAGAGCTCTGGATGACGCATTGGGAGTTCAACCATCTCCCTGATTCTCTGAATCTCATCAGATAGCCCACCAATCTCTTCGTAAGTCACTTGACTCGCGCCAATTACATCACCAGTGGGCTTCTCAGCTATTGTTAGTACAGTTGAATGTTGAACAACAACAGTCCCACCAGGTTTCAAGGATGTGACCTTGAAAGGAATTGCGCGACCTAGGATTGGTATGAATACGGTATCATGCTGGGTTACTGGACAATTGAGAAGCTTTCTCTTGACAAACTCCTCAAAGCGGGGTTCCGGGCGTATAGGAACTGATGTCGGTGCCAGTGTGATGTTTCGCGCAGGCTCCTCATTCGCTCTTAACACAGCAACCTTATCGCTAAGGCTCACGCCCGCGTTTCTTCTGATTCTACCATCCATGCGTATGATTTCGCGCCCCTTGTCACCCTGATAGGCGGGCCATGCAATGGCTGCAGTCACACGCTTTCCCTTTATCTGAATGATATCACCTGTTCTAACGCCTAGCTTCTCCATAGACATTGCATCAATACGTACAATGAAACGTCCAATGTCTCTGTGTTCAGCTTCTGCTACCTTAAGCACTATTTCGGTCACTGCCTCAAAGCATCCTCCAAATCAAGAGTTTGAATGCAACGGACGGGAATGGTCTACTCCACTCACTACAATCCGTCATCGATAAATAATCTATAAGGGTTCCTCTACAGCTGTAATCGTCCTCAAAGTGTAATAAACCACCACAATCGGCACATTTTCATAGAATCTGTTTTCTACATTCGAGACACTCGCTCAACTTCTACCTGAGCAACGCCTTCAAGAGCGCTTATTGCCGCCTCGATGTCATCTGTTCCACCCATCGATTCCTCTCTGAAAATGTTCATCCTGAGTGCTTTCAGACCAAATGCTACTGGCACAATCTCATTGGCTCTGACATCCGTTCCCTCAGGAACCGCGTCCTTTATTCTCTCCAAAAGGTCATCGAGATCGACATCCACATCATCTGGCATAATCCTGAGTGTGATTACTATTCTCGCCATTTGGGTCTACATCTCCCTATGGGCCCTGAAAGCCACAATTCGGGCAAGTGTACCTGTTGGAGAACCGTCTGCAAGATTGACAACGCCATATAACGAACTCGCCACAGGAAGGACACTGGAACTTCACACTGTCTTCATGAGGGGATACTGAACAGTGACAAGATGTGCATCGAATTGCTTTCATTGTGGCCACGGTTTTCACCCGGATTACTCTCACGCCCCTCTGAGAGTCAATATAAGGCTGTCGAAGAGTGATGTGTTTCAAGCCTGAAATCACAGACATTTGGCCAACTAATATATGAGGTAAAAGGAACATGACCACGGAGAAGTGAACCTATTGGGGACTACACTTGGTGACATCATACATGCTGAGCCCATGACACTTGAAGAGCTGTCTGGACGGGACATTGCAGTTGATGCATTCAACACACTGTATCAATTCCTGTCAACAATCCGCCAGCCTGATGGGATGCCTCTGAAGGATATGAAAGGTCGAGTAACCAGTCATCTTAGTGGGATGTTCTACAGGAATGTGCGGCTCCTAGAAACTGGCATTCGACCTGTCTATGTTTATGATGGCGAGGCCCCTAAGCTAAAGGCCGCAGAAGTTGAACGTAGACGCGAGATCCGGGAGGCAGCTCGCAAGGAGTGGAAGCGTGCACGTGAAGAGGGCCGAATTGAGGACGCCCGAAAGGCGGCTCGAGCTAGCTCAAGACTAACTGGGGACATGATAGAAGAAAGCAAGGAACTCCTTACAGCGCTTGGTATTCCTGTTGTTCAAGCACCGTCGGAAGGCGAGGGACTTGCAGCTCAGATGGCAAGGGAGAACCTAGTCTGGGCAAGTGCAAGCCAAGACAATGACTCTCTACTTTACAACTGTCCTCGTATGATTCGGAATCTCTCAATCTCCGGCAGACGAAGGGTGTCCCGGTCCAAAACTTACAGGACTGTACACCCAGAGCTGATTGATTTAGAGCTCAATTTGAGAAAGATGGGCATTACAAGAGAACAGCTAATTGATGTGGCAATGCTAGTTGGAACTGACTACAACGACAAGGTCCCTCGAATTGGACCAAAGACTGCACTGAAGCTAATACGGGAGTTTGGACAACTGGAGCAGGTGATTGCAAAAAAGGGACTTGAGATCACATTCCCGTATCAGGAAATACGAGAGATATTCCTCAACCCTCCCTCAGCCGAACTAGAGCAACCAATCTGGTCGGACCCCCAACCGGAAACCATCCGAAGAATACTCTGTGACGAACACGACTTCTCTCCGGATCGAGTAAACCGGACCCTTGAAAGACTTGAGCATGCACGTGCCAAGCTGGATGAGCCAGCTCAAAGCTCGCTAAGCGATTTCTTCTAACATTGATGAAATCAAGGATGACAAACATCAAATGCGCGAATGAAGTCCTAGTGATTTTGAAGAACGATAAATAGTGAAACGGGGAATGAACCAATGAATGAAGGAGTGTCTTATCAAATGAAACCAAGAGCGACCGCAATCAGATCTTCAGTGGCTGATATTATCAATGGTAGATTCACCAAGGAGGATGGATCACACGTGGTATCAACTCATGGAGTAAAGCTACGACGCGTTGTCCTTGTAGGATACATTGTAAGACACTACTCGAAGCCAAACGAGTATGCAAGTGTCACAATCGACGATGGGACAGAAACCATCAGAGCGAAGGCATGGAAAGCAACAGCTCAAGTGCTCTCGCAAGTAGAACTGAACAAGCTTGTGATGATGATGGGCAGAGTTCGCGAGTACAAGAATGAGGTCTACATTGACCCCGAATTCGTAAGAGAAATCGTTGACCCAAACCTGATGACACTCCATCTGCTTGAACGGCTACGGTCCATCCTTTTTCTTTCAAGTCCTACTGCAGCACACACACCTGTGGAAGCAGCGCCATCTACGGATACTGCTGTTGAGGTAGAAGAATCAGAACCTACTGAGGAAGAAACTGAGAAAGCATCTCCGAGACCTCTTGATTCACTACAGCTCTCAGGTCCCATCACCTCACAGATTGTACAATTCATTGAACAGCGTGGTGGTGGTGCCGGTGTCAGGATAAATGAGATTGTAGACTTCTTCGAAGGAAGAGGCCATGATAGTGACGAAATCTCAGTGAAGGTCATAGACCTTCAGGACTCTGGTAAGATTCGGGAGATTGATGTTGGAATCTATCTTGCGGCCAAGAGATAGACAAGGAACAGAGCATAAGCTTCAATAGCAATTGAGTTGAGGTTCATAACATGGACGACTACGACAGCCTCTTGGACCGAGCAAGGTCACAGATACCTGAAGACGCATTCAAGAGATCTGGAGAACGATTCCAGGTTCCCTCCGTACAGCTGATGATTCAGGGTACCCGTACTATTTGGCAGAACTTTCAGGAGATAATCACTATTCTGAACCGTCCAGGGAAGGAGGTCCTGAAGTTCGTAGCAGGCCAACTGGCTACTGGTGGCACATTTGAGGGCAACAATGCCGTTTTCCAAGGTAAATTCGTTACAGAAAACGTTATTGAGGTTCTCAACCGGTATATCAGTTCCTATGTCATCTGCCCAGTCTGTACTCGCCCTGATACTAGCATTCTACGTGAGGGAACCGCATACTATATGCACTGTACTGCATGTGGTGCCAGAACATCAATTAGACCTGTTTAGTTGAGGTGGTTTCATATTGTCCCCTGTTTATATGCGTGTTCGCAAAACTCACGACCACTACCTTGTGGCCCTCTGTGATGAGGACCTTCTAGGGCAGACCTTGGTCAAGGGTGACGTGAAATTCACGGTCAGTAAGGAGTTCTACGGAGGCGATCTCGTGGAGTTTGACCAATGCCTTCCTCACCTAGAAAAGGCCACCATAGTCAATATGGTGGGAAAGACTACCGTGGAGTCCGCCATCGGTGCGGGATATATACATGAGAAAGCTGTTGTTTTCATAGACGGGCACCCACATGCACAGTGGGTTCGCCTCTAAAACACAATCCTAATCTCTAGCACGGTGAAGCATAATCTAGTGAGCGCCTCCGCCTTGGCAAAGACCATCCTCGCTCATGGATGTACTTGATCCTGCCATGTAACCCCGAACTGCATCGCGTACAGTCATACCAATTGCTTTTACCACTGAGATACCGAGCTGATTACAAATCATGTAGGGTCGACGACCTATACCATTTGTCAGAAGGACGGTCACTCCGTTATCTGCCAGTGCCTGTACGGGTCCAGCACAACTACTGTGAGGTGGGTTAAGTACCGCTTCGACCTTGACGATTTCTCCGTTATCTACCGTTGACACTATGAACATCCTACTGTGTCCAAAGTGATCGCTTATCGGAC
>JAUVHR010000305.1 GCA_030593165.1 Candidatus Thorarchaeota archaeon | reverse complement strand
GTTGAAGGTCAACCTCAAGCTCTTCCAGTCGGTCGTCAATAAGCTCAATGTTTCCAAACTTGGGAGAACGGATGAGTCTTCTAAGAACTCGCATGTTGGACTTCAGGGCAGCCTCCAAATAGACTGCATCAGAAGACAGTTGGAAGAACCGGCTGAGTCTGGTCGGATAGAATTCCCGCTGCAGCCTTTCCTCTGTCTTCTTAATAGTTGCCTCGATTATGTCTAACGTGGTTTCGAAGGAATGAATGACTTCTTCCCAGAGATTGTACATGATCTCCGGCGGGGTTATGAGCTTACTTGTCATCCTCCGGAGCCGTTTCTGACGGAGTGGAATCTCAGCATGCTTCATGATGACAAGTGACTTCCCATCTGTGAAAACACCGACTGGATACGTAGAGAATTCACGATCTCGAATCTCAAGGTCCACAGGAACTCGGAGTACAATCATGGCGAACTCTTCTTCAATCTGAAGTCGAGGTCGTTCGTCAAGGTCGTTCATGTCTTGAAGGTCTTCCAAGTCTATGTTGAATCGCTTGGCAAGTGCTGGAAAGTGTTCAGGCTGAATGCCTGTCATCTCGACGAGCAGCGGTTCGTCTGGTGCTTCATCTAAAGACGCGAATTCAATTCCACTATCAAGTGCTGTGACCCTGAGCTGCCAGACATTACGGTCTTCACTGCCCATCGTTCTTCACCTCATTGAAACTGTCGTCCAAGTGCATTTCAATGTGCTGGCCAAAGCTAATGAATGGCGTACCAGACCCTAGATGATAACGCTCTCTACCTCAACATCTCGACCTTTCTGGCCCAGAGCAGTTGAGCGGATTTTCTTTCCTCCAAAGAGCTCCGCCTCTTCTTCTCCTCTATAGAGCGCGTCGGCAATGCGAGCAAGAGCGTCAGCCTTCATAATGCCCGATCCACTGGCTCCATTAATCACTAGCACTCCAGACTCCATGTAGACAAATGGAATCCTATCAGGTGAGTACGAGTAGCCTCCCGCCCAGCTGTTCGTTGGTCGTGTGTCTGTGAAAGCTGGGAAGTACTTGGATAGAACAGGATACATTGAGTTCTCGTAGTAAGCACTCTCCGGCACAAGGTCGTCGTCAGTTTGAACGTACTTGTATTCTCGTCCAAATTTATCGCCACATCCAACCCAGAACCCTTGTTCTTGAAGCTGGGGTCTGAAGTACACCCCCGCTGATGGCAGTATGGTGAAGGGAATGCATCCAATATCTGAGAAACCCTTTGTGTTTAGAAGTTCAACAAGTGGAGGCTTGTCCTCGCCATGAATAACGAACAGCTGGCGCTTCTTAACCTTAGTCTGGCTATCAATTCCGACTGGGTCCAGAAGCTCGTTGGCCCATGCGCCCGTAGCTAGTACGATAACATCAGCAGTCAGAACGCCCTTGTTGGTCTTGACCCCAGTGACCTTTTTCTTTTGCCACACGTAGGGCTCACTCGGTAGGTCCAGCTTGGGATCCGCTTCAACAATTAGTTCTTCTACGTTAACACCAAACCTAGGTTTCTCGTGACTAATCTTCTTGAACTCATCGAGATAGTATTCGACAAGTCTGGTCGGGTCTAAAAAGCCACAATCAGCTCCATAGAGTCCGTATGAAACCTCTTGGAGATTCATGAGTTCGGCTTCTTCATCATTCGAGAAATCAACATTGAGGCCGGGTATCATCTCTTTGAGCTCTTGCTTGCTGTAGACCTTATAGCTGATCCCAGAGCGTTCCATTCTCTCTATCCATGTCTTGACGCTGGGATTTCCAAACTGTTCCTCACTCAGCAACCACAGATATCCAGACTTTTCGAAGAGTAGGTCGCATTTCAGCTCTTCTTGGACATGTTCGAAGTACTTGATTGATGTGTCAGTAAGGAGCTGATTGGTAGAAGACGCAAACATATTCCTAACAGCAGCAGCACTCATCGCTGTATTCGCCTGTCCAGCCGCGAGATATCTGTCAATGAGAAGAATCCGCTTGTCCGGGCTGTTCTTCTGTAGATAGTAAGCAGCTGCAACACCAAGCGTCCCGGCACCGACAACGATTACATCAAAGCTCTTGTCACTGCTCACATTCGCATCCTCCGGTTAGGTTGGGCCGGGTTGAACCGGAAGCATGCTAAAAGATTTGCTATCACGAGCAGAGGGTCCTAGCTCGTGGCAGGTGGCACAAGTAGTTGTAGTCTGTCATTGAACATCCTGCGTAAGAACAATCGCGACACAATGAATCCACAGATGACAGCGGCCAAGAAGATCATGATGAATACAATCACCTGATAGAGCGCTGCTACTATTGGGTGTTCTCCGCCGATTATCATTCCTGACATCAATCCAGGAATGCTTACTATGCCCAAAGAGGCATACCGGTTCAGATTTGGAAGGAGGCCGGCTCTTATTGATTCCTTGATTGTCAATTCTGTTGTCTGAAGAGGGTTTGCACCTAGTGCAAGTGCGGTTTCTAGAAGAGCTCTCTGTTTCTGTGCATTGGACCACATCCTATCAATTACTAGACTAGACAGAACCATGGCGTTCCCGGTGACCATACCTCCCATCGGTATCACGAATTCGCCTACTGCAGGAACAACTCCAATTGCCACACAGACTGCCATAACAGATAACGAACCAATGAGGATGCCTGGTGCAGAGGCCGCCATAGCGCCTGGAACATTGTCTAAAGATCCGCGAACGGTATGTGCAGCGAAAAAGCCCATGAACGAAAGAACTCCAAAGATAATCAGCAAGTCTTGCAGATTGAAGATGTACACCAGAATGACCGCCATAAGCAAGATCTGCACGGTTCCACGAATCGTACCTACTACGAGCTTGTTTCCTATTTCAAGACCCTGCCATCTACTGATTAGTATTAGAATGGCAAGCAGAAAGAGTGCCATGACATATTGCCAAGCGGTGGCCTCAATCTTCTCCAAGTGCTCAGGAATAAGGTTAAGGAATGCAAAGATATCGAAGTCCGATTGCAACTACTCACTCCCCCTTCATTTCGATCACCCGGGATGTGAACCGTTCGGCCTGTTCCTTGTTATGCGTCACGATTACTACTCCGATGTCATGAGCTTTTGCAAGAGAGGCGATGGTTTGCTCTACTGCAAGCGTTGCCTTTGCGTCTAGAGCGGAAGTTGGCTCATCGAGCAGTAGGGCTTCGGGTTCAAGCAATAATGCCCTTGCCATTGCGACTCTCTGTTTCTGTCCCCCCGAGAGATTGGCCGCAATCTTGTTGAGGTCGATTGGCCACAAGAGAACATGTTCCAGCACTTCTTGCATCTTATCTTCATCGACAGGTAACTTGTGTACTCTCAGGGGCCATTCGAGATTATCACGAATCGTACCCGGGAACATCGAGGCTTCTTGAGGAACAAGTATCATTCTTCGTCTGAGCTCAATCGGGTCCCAACTGGACACACTAGTCCCAAGGAACCTAACCTCTCCTTCGACAGGGCTAGCAAGATCGACCGCAATCCTGAGAACTGTAGACTTCCCACAGCCACTCGGTCCGGTCAGCCCCAGAGTTTCATTCCAGTGCAACTCAAATGAAAGGTCTTTGAAGACAGTTTTACCATCGAAATCCATTGCCACTTGCTCAAATTCTAGGACGGGGCTTGTTGTCATGGTGAGAATTCTCCGGTAAACTGCTCTTTTCCGGTGATTATGCCAACTAGGAAAGCAATAAAACGGAGTGATACATACTTGGAATACGTGGGAGGCAAAGCGATTTGCTAGGATTTGTAGTTAGAAAAGACAATGGAGACCTTCGATGGTACCGTCTATTCCAAAATGGTACGGATTTCACGTTCTATCCACCTAAGGGTGTGAAGACTGGCATCAAAGTTGGGGACGATTGGAACTTCACGCAGTATCTCTCAGGATACTGGTCGCCTGGTGACGCATCAGCCTATCGGAGACGAATCGGTGGGGGCTCCGGTCTGATTGCACTTGAGGAAGATGGCGACATGAAGTACTACCCGTTCATTGAAGAAACCTTCATGGTTAAGGGTACGGGCCGAAGAGTCGGACGAGGGTTCATGAGCGATTGGGACTACTATGTTGCGGAATGGACTAACAATGGAACATCTGATCTTCTCGTGAGGGACGATAAAGGCGACCTTAGGTTGTTTCCATGGAATGGTCGCGAGTTTGATGATCTTGGCCGTTCGGAAAAGGTTGGCACCGGCTTTGACAAGGAGGAGTATTCAGACCTATTGCCAGGATACTGGACTGGCACCAACTACCCATCATTGGTCGCTCGAAAGAAGAATGGCGAACTTTGGTTATATCCATTTAACGGGCAGACATTTAGAGATCAGGGCAAGCCCAAGAGAATCGGTCGTGGCTTCGATAACAGATTCACCCACTTTCTGGTAGATGAGTGGACCGGGAACGGGACTCCAGATCTGATTGTAAGAAAGAAAAACAATGATTTGATCCTCTACACGTTTGGACCTTTTGACCGCAACATGGACCACAATGTGTTTGCAGAACCACCATATCCACGCGTGGGACGCGGGTTCAAAGATGACTGGCATTATCTTGTCGGACACTGGAGAAAGCAGGGTCGACCTGATTTGATGGCCTGCGACGGCAACCACA
>JAUVHR010000127.1 GCA_030593165.1 Candidatus Thorarchaeota archaeon | reverse complement strand
GTAGATTCTCCATTGGTAACTGATTGATTTGCAGAAATGGTGTCTTGTCTAATACTACCTTGCCATATTGTAAGATTGGTGCTACCAGAGGTTGCATTTAGAAGAGATGCATCTCTTACAATCGACGTGATATCCAGATTCCCAGTTATGACAATTGAATCAAGTGATTGAATCTCATCAACATAGTTTGTTCCAGTATAGCTCATAGTCCAAGTTCCATTTGTCATCAGAGTGTTATGAACAACAGAACCATCGATTGTTGGAGTACCATATGGTACACTACTTGATCCATTGTAAAAGTTAGGTGATGTCCAATCAGTCATCCTCGTCAAATTGAGAAATCTCGACACTTGTCCTAACATTGTGGGATAACTGACTGCAGTTGTCTGATTCCAAGTAACTGAACCGCCAGAGGTAGGAGCATCCCATGAAGTTGAAGATGAAACTGATTTCTTATACCATAAAGTGAGATTGTGATGAATTTCAACCGACTGATTGGAATCCAGATTGAGATATTTGATGTTGTTCGGACTTGTCCAGGACCATGATTGCCCTGTTAGAAGGGATGAATTCGCTCTTAGTTCAATATCTGTCGTGGTGAACTGAAGGGGTGCTGAAGAAGTTTTATTCCATGGCATATATGTGTAGTTCAGCATTGCTTCGTAATCATCAGTACCTCCCCAAGCTCCTGCAGTGAAACCGTATTCATGACTTTGAGTTGTATACAAACCACCGCCGGAAACTGATTCTGCGTACAAAATGATGTACGGATACAATATAGTCTTTACGAGTGCAGAGCCATTTATTGTGAGATAATATTGTTCCCCCGCATCAAGTATTGTTGATGCAGTTGTCGCATTTTCCCAGCCCACTCCAGCTAGAACTCTTGTAGGTAATTGTGTGTATGAAACTAGGTTTGTGGTATGATCTTGATAATCAGAGAGAATGGAATAATATGCCCATCCATGTGAGCCTGGAGTATATGTTGGTGAGTCGTAATAGAATGAGTAGTTGAGTAAAGACCCATTATGTGGCAGATCGTAAAATCCCTGTGCGAGGCTATTATAGACATAGGGGTTATTGTATTCCCAAATTCGTACATTGGTGGAGTCTGGACTAGTTCCAATCACTTCTTTTTCTGCCAGTGCCGTTAAATTCTCAGTTTGAATGTCAGCTTTGTACAGGGTCCATCCAGATTCTTGGTATGGTGCTAAATCAATACTGCCATTATGTTTTGCAGCATCAACCCAAGTGTTCACAATTGACGTCACCTGATTAGTTATCGTTCTTGACATATACAATGTAGTTGTACTGGAGCTTCCACTTCCGTTAGCGGAGGCGAGATTCTGATTGGTTGTTTCTGAAAACATTGGAGTTTCTGAATCAGTATTTGTTGTCCTGCTTTCCGATGTGGTAGACGGAACGGCGGCCAGTATAAACAGGACGAGTAGCGAAATCAGGACCTTTCTCATGAGCACATCCCTTTTCTATGGAGTATCGAATGGTGACCCGACATAGTTCGGTGCATGTCTTGGCTTGGACGTCATCTATGACACTAACTGGACCCTCTGCTGTAGAGGTATCTCCATTTGGATATATCGCGCATATAGAACTATCCTCAACAAAACACTGAAACAAAAAACGGCAACTTTGTCGATTTCTGAACACTATGTGTAGTAAGCTGGGGCGGTGTCTGGTTGGGCATCAGGCTTGCCTGGAGTTGTGCCAGTCACGTCGTTCAGGATTGCGATTACCATGTCCACTGCACTGTGTAGACTTCGCATTACCTTCCAAAGCCTATGCTCGCTGAAACCATCATCATAGATTCGGTCTGAAATTACGAATCCCGGGCCTGGTGGCTTCTGACCGCGCTGCTGTCCTGGTTGGGGCTGCATGAAACCCAAATTGGCCCCTATGGAGAAAGCAAACTTGAGCGCCTCCATCTGAAACTGGCGCATCTTCTCAGCGGTAAGCAATTTGAGATGTTGGGGGGAGATTAGCACCTGTGACTCAATCTGGATGTAGTTCTGGTCATTCGGGCGGACCACAGTGAAGACGAACCGTTGAAACTTGACCTTGAAGAGGTAGTTTGCACGCGGATTGGAAATGCTCTCTACCTTGATTCCTTCGTTTGAGAACCAATCCTTTACGGCTCTTTTTGACATCTCCGCTGCATTATCACTCAAAGAGAATCTCTCCGACAAGAGAATCCTGACTGTGCTGTCCACTTAATGGTTGTGCTGTCCGATGCTATTCTTCGAACCACTCAACACTGTCATAACCTTCACTAGCTCTGTCTGCATAACAAGTGATCTGTTTTCGAACTTCTTCGATCATGACTGAGTCGAGCACTTGGGTTATCATCCTGATTTCAGAGTTGATTCTTGTTAGTCGAAGCCCCCCTGGGTCTACTACCTGACTATGGCCGAAGTATGTCTTGTTATCAAATGCGGGACCAACTCTGTTTGCCGCCGCGACAAACAGCTGGTTCTCAATTGCTCTGGCTGAAATCAGGGCGTTCCAGTGTGCATTTCGTGGGTCGGGCCATGCTGCAGGAATGAGGATAATCTCCGCTCCTTCCATCGCGAGTTTCCTTGAGATCTCCGGGAATCGAAGGTCATAGCAGACTTCCACACCAACCTTCAGTCTCTTCAGGTCGAACAGAGCTATGCTCTCTCCACTCTTGAAGACATCACGCTCTTCCTGGAAGGGGTGCATCTTGCGATAAGTACCAAGGACCTTGCCTTTGGGGGTAGTGAACACAAGAGTGTTGCAGTATCTATCATCACACTTCTCGATTCCTGTACTAACTGCGTAGCAGGAGTGCTCCTCAGCTATTTCGCATAGGAAGTCAGACGTTGGGCCTGGGATGCCAGGCCCATGGAGATTATAATCAGAGTGACGGAATCCGATGGAGAAGAGCTCGGGTAGTAATATCAAGTGAACGTCCTGTTCTACCGAGACCTCGTCAAGCATCTTCATTGTACCATCGAAGTTATGCTTCCTGTCACCTTCTAGGCAGGGAGTCTGAAGGAGTGTTACGGCAAATTCCAACGCACTTCGTCCTCGTTCTTCTTCCTAATCACCGCAGCATATCTAATTACCGTTCAGTCGACCTTACCTATGGCGAATCTGCCTCTAATGATAACGCTTAATATGCGAACATGACCGAAGGCAACCATCGGCCCTCGGAAGTGGTTCTGTGGTTAACGAAGTCGATACTGATCCTAAGAGTAGGAGTGACATGCCTACGACCTCTTACTCCAAGCCGGTCATCGGTTCAACTGGCAAGACTGGAAGCTGGCGTACTTTCGACCCCAAGATTGACCTCGACGAATGCAATCGTTGTCGTACTTGTTGGCTTCACTGTCCAGAGGCTGTGATCTCCTTGGATGACGATGGCACCCCTCACATTGACTACGACTATTGTAAGGGATGCGGTATTTGTTCGCAAGTGTGCCCGAAGAAGTGCATCGAGATGGTGCGTCCTGAAACTGAGGAGGTTGAGTCATGAAGACCGAGATGATGAGTGCCAACTATGCGGCCGCTAGAGCCGTTGTTTCTGCGCGAGTGGAAGTAGTTGCCGCGTATCCAATCACTCCGGCTACAACAGTGCCCGAACAGATTGCCCTTCTCAACGAGGAAGGTGTCTACAAGGGCGAGTTCATCCGTGTAGAGTCTGAGCACTCTGCCATGTTTGCATGTATCGGGGCCTCGAGTACTGGGGCTCGTGCATTCACTGCGACATCGTCAAACGGTCTCCTCCTAATGGACGAGGCCCTACATTGGGCAACAGCGGCAAGACTGCCGATTGTTCTAGCAAATATCAATCGCTCGGTATCACCCAGCTGGAACATCCATGTCAGTCATGACGACTCAATGTCGAAGAGAGACACAGGCTGGATACAGTTCTATATTTCAAGCGTTGACGAGTTCTATCATACGATTATCCAAGCGTTCAAACTAGCCGAGGACGAACGAATTCTCATGCCAGTGATGGTGAACGCTGATGGCTTTGTTCTGAGTCACACATTGTCAACCTACGATTACTTGGAACCAGAAGAGGTGGACAAGTTCTTACCACCGTACAACGCGCCTCATTGGAAGATGGATCCACAGAATCCAGTGTCGCACGGAAACATCGTATTTCCAGAACACTACCAGGAGTTCAGGTATAAAATGCACGAGGCGACTAGTAACGCCTTCACTGTATACGAAGAGGTGGAGAAGGAATACAACAAGCTCTTCGGGAAATACTTCGGCGGACCGATTGACTGCTACAAGTGCGACGACGCTGAGATTATTTTCACATCGCAGGGTACGATTGCTGCAGAAGCAAAGGATGCAATTGACGAGCTCCGCGAAGAGGGCTACAAAGCAGGAAACGCCAAAATCAGAATGGTGCGCCCATTCCCTGTGGAGCACATTAGGAAGCTTGGCTCACAAGTGAAAGCATTCGCAAGCTTCGACCGGTCAGTTTCATACGGCTACGGTGGACCGGTTGTTAACGATATTAGAGCAGCTATGTATCACACCAAACACCGTCCAATGATCAAGAGCTATATTGGCGGCCTTGGTGGTCGGGACATGACTGTGCCTGACATCAAGGAAGTCATCCTTGATACATTCAAGGCGGTTGAGAGTGGCGAGCTTGGTCCAGAGGAGACCTGGCATGACCTGAGGTGATTAAGATGGTAGCAACGAAAGATATGCCCATGAGGGAATACGTGCTCAAGGGAAACGCAGCATGTGCAGGCTGTCAGGATATGGTCGCTCTCAGACATGCCCACAAGGCGCTCGGGGGTGACGTGGTCCAAGTGGTTCCAGCGTGTTGCACAAGTGTCGTTCAATCGCTCTGGCCAAAGAGCTGTCTAGATTTTCCAGTGTTGAACACGGCTTTCATGGCCTCTGCTGCAACAGCATCCGGTGTGAAGGCTGCTCTCAGGGCGAAGGGCAATGACCACACCATGGTGATGGTATGGGCTGGTGATGGTGGAACCTTCGACATAGGCATTCAAGCCTTGAGCGGTGCCTTTGAGAGAAGGACTGACTTTCTCTACGTCTGTTACAACAACCAAGTATACTCGAATACAGGGACCCAACGGTCCGGCGCGACTCCTCTACATGCTAAGACAACTACTACTTGGTACGGCAAGAAGGAACCAGAGAAGATGCTCGACTTGATTGTAGCGGCTCACGAGCCTGTTTATCAGGCATCTACAAACTCCTCATACCCGCGAGACATCTATGACAAGTTCGAGAAAGCCAAGGACATAGAGGGTCCGAAGTTCATCCATATCTTCCTCCCCTGTCCGCAAGCTTGGAACTATCCAGTAGATCTCGGGGTAGAAATTGGTAAGCTCGCTGTGGAAACCGGTTACTGGATCATGTGGGAGCGTGAAGGCGACGAGTTCAAAATCGGTCGTCAGAGTAAGAGGTTCCAAGACCCTGAGAAGCGAAAGGACATTGAGGAGTACCTCAAGATGCAGGGACGCTTTTCGCACCTCTTCAAACCGAAGAAGGATGAGAAAAAGATTCAGGAGATCCGTGACTTCATCCAGCATAGATGGGACGCAATCATCAGGACTTTCACCTAATCCAGCAATTATCATTCTATTGCCAGTAGTCTTCTTGGTGATTGTTCCATTTATCTCATCGAAGATTGTTAAGACCTTTCCAAAGGTTAGAAGGATACTCCGTAGAGGAGATGCATACACTCCATAGAATCGAATGTATTAGAAAGGCCGATGAGCGTATAAACGAACTTTCGCCACTTCTCTATCAGTTGCTACTTTGTCCCTTGCCTTTCTAGCTGTTTCATCTTGTAATGCTTCATCCATGGTCAATTGCAGGTCGTCCTTAGAAACGATCAACTTGACTATGTCAGTTATTGATTCGACAGTATTTGCGGGAACGATGATATCTATGTCTGCATTCAATCCAATAGCTTCTAGAGTTTCCTCTATTATTCCACCCCCCACAGTGAATGAAGCCATCCCATCCGCATCAAAATCGATATCGATGATATTTCCAACCTTTAGACCCTCTTTGTCGTAGATATCCATTCCCTCAAGATTCGACAGGCTATGCTCTTCAGATACATCATCATCAATTGCTATCCTCAAATCGTTTGCAGTAGTATCCAGATGAATCTTATCTGTAATTTTAGTGATATGAGATGCATTGAAGATTGGGAAAAAATCGACCCAATCGACCCAGGCATCCCAGCGAGACCCTACTAGGATGAAATGAGATAGTTTCAGTTCCTTATCGAATGTAAATGTCATCTCTCCAATCCGGCCGATTTTTTCGCCAGTAGAGTCAACGACATCATACTTCCTTAACTCTCTACAATTCAACGATTGTGTCAAGTCCATTGGTACCACGTACCAAAGGATATTTGAAACCATGCTGTTAAATTAATCTACTATCAGAAATACAGAGTTATCACAAATTAATCATCAACGAATTTATGAGATGCAAATGATATTCCATTCTAACTCGTGATTAGGGGTTATAGGGATGTACGAGCACGAACCATCCATCCGAGTATTTGTGGATAGAGATAAGAAGACATATTCTTCTAGTCTGTAGGCTGGTTGGGGGATATTCATTTGACTAGCAGCATCACCATCAGTCTGCCAGATCTCTCTTGTCTCATTAGTCATCCTCGTGATAATTCCGTTCATCTCATCGAAGATTGTCAAAGCAATACCGAAAGTCCACCTAATGTCTAGAAGAGGAGATGCTTATGCTCTATAGAATCGAACGTATTAGAACGGTCGATGAGAGTATAAACGAACTTTCGCCACTTCTCTATCAGTTGCTGCTCTGTCTCTTGCCTTTCTGACTGTTTCATCCTGTAATGCTTCATCCATGGTCAATTGCAGGTCGTCCTTAGAAACGAACAACTTCACTGTGTCAGTTATTGATTCGACAGTATTTGCGGGAACGATGATATCTATGTCTGCTTTCAATCCAATAGCTTCTAGAGTTTCCTCTATTATTCCACCCCCCACAGTGAATGAAGCCATCCCGTCCGCATCAAAATCGATATCGATGATATTCCCAACCTTTAGACCCTCTTTGTCGTAGATATCCATCCCATCAAGATTCGACAGTCGATGCTCTTCATCAGGAGGCACTTCTGGATCAATTGCAAGCTTCAATTCGTTTGTAGTAGTATCTAGATGAATCCTGTCTGTGATTTTGGTAATGTGAGATGCATTGAAGACTGGGTCGATATCTGGTCTGATCCCCAGGGATTCCATCAATTCTTCCCAGCGAGATCCTACTAGGATGAAATGAGCTAGTTTCAGTTCCTTATCGAAAGTAAATGTCATTTCTCCAATCCGGCCGATTTTTTCGCCATTAGAATCAACGACATCATACTTCTTTAGCTCTCGACAATTCAACGATTGTGCTAAATCCATTATTACCACGTAACCAATGACATACGAAAGAGTGCTGTTAAATCATTCGACCAACAAAAATTCCGAGTGATTTTTTTAATCGACGAGCTTATGTGTAACATATGCGAATGTATTCCAAAGCATAAATGAGGAATAGGGATTGTACAAGCGCTTTGACCCATCTGATCAAATCTTCGTTAATAGAGAGGAGTATCTCCAATGGATGGACAAAGCACTAGAACGCTGCAAAGAAAAGAGTGTGGTCCTTCATCTTCGCGGCATTGGCGGAATCGGAAAGAGCTCTCTGTTGAATCACTGGACTAACACGATTGATTCCACAGTCCGTTTGGATTGCCAACAATACACTGAGTTCTACTCACGGCTGGATATTCTTGCAAAAGGTGCAGTTCGTGTGGGAATAACTCTCAATCGTTTTGACATCCTATGGCACATCAGGAAGCGATTTGTTGAGGGAGTCGAGCCAGCTCAAGAGAAAGGACGTGATTGGGCCAAGGAAGTCGTGATGGCAATTCCTTTCATTGGGAGCTTAGCTAGTATAGGAAGCGCAATCAAAGCTGTGAGTGACAACGTAGCACCAAAACTTAGGAAGCGATATGGTGAGGTTGGTCTTTGGTTGCAAAATCGACTAGGCACAGAATACGTAGAACGCCTTCTAGAGATTCTGTGGAAAGAGCCGCATCATGCTGAGTTTCTGTTCCTTGATGCTTTGGTTGAAGACATCAACAACAGAAGCAATCCGGGTGAACCGATTCTCTTTCTATTTGACCACTCTGAGAATGTCGACGCTGAGGAACGAAGATGGAAATATGCTGGGAAGAGAATCACTGAGACTGAACTCTGGTATGTATTTCTCTCGTCATTGAAGAACTGCGTGGGAGTGGTTGCCAGTCGGAATCAAGCTCCTGAGAATGCTGAAGAGGAGTATTCAGTGGAGAAGGCTGAACTCACAGAACTGGATAGAATAAGCAGCATTGAACTGTTAGAACGTCGAAATGTGATTGAAGAGAGTTTGCAGGAACGGATTGTGAGTGTGAGTGGAGGGAACCCATTCATCCTTGATGCGATTTGTGATTTGCTTGAGACTAGAGATCTTACGAATGATGATATAGAGACTCTAAGGGCTAACACACTTGATGAGGTCCGGTTGAAGACCTG
>JAUVHR010000308.1 GCA_030593165.1 Candidatus Thorarchaeota archaeon | reverse complement strand
AGTCGGTTAGAACTAGTCTTCAGCTTGTTTCTCAAGACTCAAGCGAACTTCAACGACACCACGCGTTCTAGGTGTACTAGGACTGGTTAGAAGCCATGATGCATGGTTCTTCCGATAATCTCCTCTTGCAGGTCTTTTCCTATATCTACAAAATAGTCGCTATAGCCTGCCACTCTAACAATGAGAGTTCTATACTGTTCTGGATTTGCTTGGGCATCTCTAAGGGTTTCACTGTCCACCACATTGAACTGAATGTGATGACCCTCCATTTTGAAGTAAGCTCGAATCAGGTGTAGAAGCTTCTCTCTACCGTTCTCATCAGCTAGTATTGCAGGGAGTAATCTCTGGTTCAAGAGAGTCCCCCCAGTCCTCCAATGGTCTATCTTTGCAACTGACTTGACCACTGCAGTGGGTCCATTCTTGTCAGCACCGGGACTTGGGGAGATTCCATCAGATATGGGTGTCTCTGCATTACGACCATTGGGAGTTGCACCTGTCACTTTTCCGAAGTAGATATGAACAGTGGTTGGAAGAAGGTTGACACGATACTCTCCACCCTTTGTGTTAGGGCGTCCATCAATCACATCGAAATATCCATTGAAAACAGCTATAGCAATTGCATCTGCATAGTCGTCATCATTACCGTATTTTGGTGACTTGTGCAAAAGTAGACTTTGAGTCACCTCATGTCCCTCGAAGTCATTCTCAAGTGCGTCAAGGAGAGTATCCATTGTGATGTCCTTCTTATCGAAAACATGACACTTTATGGCGACAAGTGAGTCTGTTAGAGTAGCCATTCCTGTTCCTTGTATGTACGTCGAGTTATAGCGAGGACCTCCGTCATGATAGTCCTTACCCTTGGCTATACAATCATCAAATAATAACGACATGAAAGGCGCTGGCATGTTATTGGCATAAAGGCGTTCAATCACATTGTTACCGCGTATCTTGATGTCAATGAAGTACTTCAGCTGTTTTCGATAGGCGCTCATTAACTCTTCAAATGAAGTGAATTCTCGAGGTTCGCCAGTTTCTGGTCCAATTCTTTTCCCACTTCTAGGGTCTACACCGTTGTGCAAAGTGATTTCTAGTATTTTTGGCCAGTTACAGTACCCAGTTAGGATACAGCTCTCCTTGCCAAAAGCACTGATGGTGACACAACCACTGGGACCTCCTGCACGGGCATCCTCTATCGATTTTCCTGCTCGTAGAAATTCCTTGATAATCACATCAGTGTTGAAGACAGAGGGTTGCCCAGAACCTTCCTTGATCACCTTAATTGCATCTGATAGAAACTGGTCGGGACTCTTCATGCTGACTTGAACACATACGCTAGGCATAATCAGACGCATCTCGTTCAGGACTTCTAGGATGAGATATGACAATTCATTGACACCATCTGTGCCATCCTGTTTCAAACCTCCTGTGTTAATCAGTGCAAAGTCTTGGTAGGTCCCACTCTGTTGTTCTGTGATGTCCACCTTAGGAGGAGAAGGTTGATTGTTGAACTTGACCCAGAAACACTGGAGCAGCTCCCGAACAAACTCCTTTGTTAGAGTGTCATTTTTTATACCATCATTATAGAATGGATAGAGATTCTGATCAAGTCTACCTGGATTGAACGAGTCCCAGACATTGAGCTCAAGGATGACTCCAAGATGAACAAACCAGTACATTTGCAGAGCCTCCCAGAAGTCGCGTGGTGAGTTTGCTGGTACATGTGAACAGACTTCTGCAATACGCTCCAGTTCACGTCTACGGTGAGAGTCCTTCTCAACAACAGCGAGCTCTCGCGCTTTCTCAGCATGACGCTGAGCGAATATTATCAGTGCATCTGCAGTGATGCCCATAGCCTTGAGCTCTTGTTCCTTGTCATAAGCCTCAGGGTCATTGTAGTAATCAAGCTCATCTAATTTGGTCTGAATCTCTCTCTTGAAGTCCAAGAGACCCCTGTTGTATATCTTATCATCAAGAATCGCATGACCGGGGGCTCTTTGTTCCATAAACTCTGTAAAGACTCCTGCATTGAATGAATCCATCCACTCGGGAGTCATGGCTTCAAATACCATGTCACGCATGGTCCGACCGGTCCAGAACGGGATTATTTCATCATGATAAGTAGCAAAGGCATCTTCGCTACCATGAAAAGGAGTACGTTCACGAGAATTAACGATTTTTAGATCTTCTATAGTATGGCAACAAAGCTCTGGATACGTAGGCGTAGCTCTTGGTGCTGAACCTCGCTCCCCAACTATGAGTTCACCATCATTGATACAGATTGTCTTGAACTCGAGAATATGTTTGAACGCCATTGCACGAGCCACTGGAACAGATAATCCATCTGCACCCCCATTCTTGTAGAAATCAGTGAGAAGTTCAGCCCTCTCAGTACAAATGTAGGGAGGAGTTCTGACACTCTGTTCGCGTAGTCGTTTCACCCTCTCGGTCATCATCGTGAGTACCACCTCAGAGATTCTCATAGAGTCCATATGAGAGGTAGTTGAGATTACTTATTCATGGCTAGGAAAGAACTGATATGACCCTTTCTCAATGTTGCTGCTAACAGTCATCTACCTTTCCATTATTACTTCTCAACAGGAAAAGCCCCTGGGAACCAGATCCGGAACTCTGTGCCTTGGCTCGAATCGGTCGGCACTCTATCGCACACCATGATGTTGCCACCGTACTTTTCAACTATCTGTCGTGCTTGATGAAGTCCAACCCCGCCGAAACGACGGCTCATGTCGAACAAGTCTGCTCTCATACTTTCTGATAGCCCGCAACCATTATCCGCAATGGTGAAAGTTAAGAAATGACCACATTAATGCAACTTATGTTTTACTAGGAGCTGTTTTGTAGTAGGTTTGGTGTGGTTTTGTTCTCTTTTCCTGCGCAAGACTATGGAATCTCATCTGTTGGAAGGTTCGGAAACCTCGAAGCGGAGGGGATATCAAAGAATAACCGTCGGTGAATGTCCACAGTATGAAAGCCACTTAGCTTATGTCTTCAAGAAGAAAGGTTCCTTTGAACCTGCAGATGAACTCGATGATACGCAATCCTTACATTGGAAAGCATTTGCCTGACTTGTTATGGACTCAGTGGAACCAGATGTCGACACCCTTCTAAGAAAAGCCAGACGTCTAGGTATGATATTCGTTTGCTACGCAATAGTACTTCCAATCGTCGCAATGCTTATGCCTGAATCCGGGATACCGTCGGGTCCATCACCAATATCTCTAGCCATGATTTATCTAATGCCGATGGAGATTCTGCTTATCTTTGCATTCTATCTGTATTTCCACAATAAGACTACGTCACGCAACTTCATTGGGATAGCTGTTCTCATGTACACTCTTGGAATCGCTCCTTCTATCTACGGATTCGTAATTGGATTCATCGATCTAGCATTTCGTCCAATCGGGCCCATGTTGGGATTGCTCTTCTCGATTGCAGGTCTTGGAATTTCATTCATATTGTCACCGCGTCTTCTAGAGAGCGATTCCTTGTATAGTCACTGAGCCAAAGCTTGCGTTTTTGATTCAGTCAGTCGAAAGACAGAAGGCAAGGAGATAAACGAAGTAGTACTTCAACTCGATTCAATACCCGACTTGAATTCGCCAGTGCTTAGCCGTGGCAACCATATCCTGATTTCTGTCCCTGATTCAGGAAGATGATCCAAACGATTGCGAATCTCCATAGTACCGCCGTACTTCTCAATTACTGACTGGCAAAGATGAAGGCCCACACCAATTCGTCGGCCCTCAATGTTTGACAATATTCCTCTAATATCAGAGGGCATTCCGGGTCCATTATCGCCAATAGACACTTCGTATCCAGTTCCATGTTCTCTCAGACATACCCATACATGTTTCTCTCTCGCAGAGTTGTGTCTATACGCATTATCGATTAGGTTAGACAGAATATGATTGAGAAACTCATCCGCAAGAACAATAGCATTCACAACTTCAATGCTCGCATGCACAAGGAGATCATCATAATCCCCAATTGCTGACAATATAGTGTCATGAACTGCCTTGTCGAGAGACCTATGTCCAAGGGGCGCAGTGATTATCCGTTCCATTATCTGAGTGTTGGCTATGAACTGCTCGCAGTTTGAAACGGACTCGATGATGTTTCCAATCAATTCCAACGCCGATGGATTCCGAGTCGTTTCTCGAAGCAACTCAGCTGAACAGGTCATTATTTGAAGTTGGTTTTAAATATCGTGTCCTAAGACAAAAATATAGATCAACGCCCATCGGGCTGATGATCGATGCAACTGGTCAGAATGAGTACTTGGACCTACTTGGTGAAGTAAGAAGTATCTTGTTTCCTTCGAACTAGAACGAACAATGGGAACGCTATGATTGATGTTGTTCTTGAGCGTGCGCTGTTAGCCCCAACACTTCGAGTGCCTCCTTGGTGGGTCGTCCAGTTTTCCGGTCCCATTGTCTGTACTCATAATACTCTTTCAGTTGTGAATCAACATCGGGAACGAAGTCATCAGTTACTTCATCAAGTTGAGGTATTAGTAGAGAACGAGGTAGCTTCTCAT
>JAUVHR010000035.1 GCA_030593165.1 Candidatus Thorarchaeota archaeon | reverse complement strand
AAGGTGAGAAAGTTCTCGTCCACAAAGTCAGTAATTCCTTGGATTTCCTGATTGCTCCTGCGCCTGGCGATCTACAGATGACACTCTCACCTGAGCGCATATCATGTGATCTGGGTGATGAAGCAATCTTTGAGGTGGAGCTTTCAAACACAGGTGATGGTCCAGCGAATAACATCAGGATAGAGATCATTCCATCTGATGGTCTCGAGCTCACATTGGGGGGGACTGAAAAAGTAGTTCAGTTCCTAGGAAGTCAAGAACGACTTAGATTCCAGCTCTTTGTGAAGGGCGTTGGACTCGGCGAAGAGAAGTTGACCCTCCGTGCCGCCTACTCTAGTAGTGCAGGAGATATAGTGAGAACCTCCATTGTCGAGGTCATCTGAAAGATCACTTTCGTTTGGCTTTAGCTTTCTGAACCCGGATGTGCAGACATGCACCCATAACTTGCTGGATTGTTTCTTCTTCCTTGAAGTCACGGAGCAGATCGTCAGCATCCTCAAGTCGGCCATCTGAGAGTGCTTCTGAGAACTCAAGGAGCGTTTTGAGCCAGTCCCATCTGGTCTTGTCCACAATGAGCTTGGCCTTCTTAATTAGCTCCCTAGCCTTGTCAATCTTATCGATGGTTGCGAAACCAATTGCTGCAAGAGAGAAGTCGATTACAGCACGTTCCGCCTTTCCATCATCAAGAGCCTTCTCACCAGCCTTGCTATAGAGGTCGCCCATGTTCTTGGCACATGTCAGGAAGTACTCGTCATTCCCAACCATATGGCATGAGTAAGCGGCCCAGAGATACGCTTGGGCAGCCGTTTCAGTCATTCGTTCCAGAAGCGCCTCTTTGGCGGCGTTCTCGTAGAGAGTAAGTGCTGTCCCATGTTCACTAATCTGCCGATATTGCGTTGCGGCCTCAAAGAAGCCTGACGTTGCAGCCTTGTGGTCATCTTTTTCCAAACTGGCTACGGCATATATGTGATAGTTCTCGGCAGCTTTCTTAGTCATCTCTAGAACACGTTCTAGATAGCATGCTGCGGCCTGTTTGTATTGATTCGCGGCTTGGTAGAATTTGTCTGCTTCTGCGAATTCACCAGCGACCCTTTCCCACTGGCTACACTCATCCTCTATTGTCATAACGACCACCACACGGCATTACCACTGCACTCTTGGCAGTCATGTAGAGGGTCCTGTGTCGTACAAATATGTTACTCTGATGTAGCTTTGACGATTTTATGAAGGTGAAAGCAGCTTGTTGGCTCTAGAAGCCCTAACCAGAGAGTTCTGCAAGTATCTCCTTGGCACGTTCCACCTTTACGTTCTTCTCCTTAACCATCTGCTTCGCAATCTTCTCAATCATGTCCCCTCTCGCACCAGCCGTTGCTGCTACATTTCTTGCATGGAGTGCCATGTGTCCTTTCTGAATCCCTTCTGAAGCAAGTGCTCTCATGGCTGCTGCATTCTGTGCAAGACCCACACTCGCGAGGATGTGTGCCAGCTCAAGTCCAGTTTCAACACCAAGAATCTTGACACAAGCTCGTGCCACTGGATGGACCTTAGTTGCTCCACCTACGAGACCAACGGCCATCGGGATTTCTATTGTGCCAACGAGGTTGCCATCTGGGTCTCTCTCATACTTGGTAAGGGAACTGTATCCGCCAACGGAAGCATAGCTATGGGCTCCGGCCTCAATGGCCCGGAAGTCATTCCCCGTCGCAATAACAACTGCATCAACTCCATTGAGGATGCCTTTGTTGTGAGTTGCACATCTGTATGGGTCTGCCTCAGCAAATGCCCATGCAGCAATGATACCATCAATGACCTCTTCACCGCCGAGGAGTTCTTTGTCAAAGACAGCCTTCACTCTAACGAGTCTCTGATCTGCGAGGTTGGAAAGAATCCGCAGAAGGACACGTCCGCCTGTGAGCTTCTCTATTTCTGGTGCTAAAGCTTCGGCCATTGTATTTACGGCATTAGCTCCCATGGCGTCTCTTGTGTCGACAAGGAGCTCTGTGATAACCATGGGTCCGACTGAGGAGTCAATCACTTTGACTCTCAGGTCTCTTGCTCCTCCTCCGAATTTCACCAAAATCGGGTCCTGTTCATTTGCGAGTGCAAGTAGCTCTTCCTTTGCCTTCAGTATTTCGTGCTTGGCAGAGTATGGTGCACTGACTCCTATTGCTTGGATTTGTGAGATCATGATCGGGCCAGTATCAACAGCACTGAAACCACCATGTTTCCTTGTCCATCGGGCTGCGTTGCTCGCCGCGGCTACCACTGATGGTTCCTCGATTGCCATCGGGACCAAGTAGTCCTTCCCGTTCACTTGGAAGTTAGTGGCGATTCCAAGTGGTAGTGTCATAGAGCCAATGACATTCTCGATCATATTCTCCAGAACGTCCAAATCAACATCCCCTGGACTGGCCAGCGGTTTCATCTCCTCCTCACTGATACCCGTGAGCTCGATGACCTTCTTGATTCGCTCTTCTCTTGTTAGTTTGTAGAATCCAGAGATTCGGGAGTCATCAACCATAACAGAAACCCAATAATGTGATGCCTTGACCTCAAATAAGAATGCTGGCACGCCTATTGGTTCGGAATGCGCAGTAGACCATAGGTTTAAGTCGGACTCTCCATGCATCCTCTCCGGTTTTGGCTGATGAGTTCAGACAGAGACTTTGGTGAGATAATATATGGCCTCAGCAAGAAGAGAGGTTTCTTCTGGGGGCCATCACCGGAGATTTACGGAGGCAGTGCGGGCTTTTACGATCTTGGCCCCCTGGGGAAGCTCTTGAAGAATCGTCTGGAGGACACGATTAGACGTTCCTTTGTACGAGCTTCATTTTGGGAGGTTGAGTGTCCAACGGTCTCTCCGGCAATTGTTTGGAAGGCTTCGGGCCATCTCGATGGTTTCGTCGATCCTGTGACGAAATGCACCAAATGCAGCCAAGCCTACCGTGTAGATGATTTGATACTCGAACAAGTGCCCGATGCAAAAGTGTCCGGTTTCTCTCCAGAGGAGCTTACTGCAGCCATCAAGGAACATGGCATCAAGTGTCCCTCGTGTAAGGGAGAGCTCGGTCCTGTGGAGAAGTACAACTTGATGCTCCGAACGCGACTTGGTCTCGATCAGGAAGCTTACATGCGGCCTGAGACCGCAACATCAACCTATCTCTTGTTCAGAAGGTTTCTCACATTCTTCCGCGATAAGCTTCCTGCATCTGTTTTTCAGATTGGCAAGGCGTATCGCAATGAGATTTCGCCTCGTCAAGGAATGCTTCGTCTTAGAGAGTTCACGCAGGTTGAAGGACAGATCTTCTTGCTTGAAACCGATGAGATAGAGTGGCCAAGGTTTGAAGCGATTAGGGATGATGTGCTTCCGCTGGTGTCCTATCAGACGCAAGAGAAAGGTAGTGAGAAGGTCTCTCCAACGACCATGGCCGACGCGCTAGAGAGAGGTCACTTCCAGAAGCCGGCCTATGCATGGTGCGTACACCTTGCCTATTCTATTTTCAGAGGATTGGGCTTCACTGATGACATGATGCGTCTAAGACAGCACCTGCCAACTGAACGTGCACACTACGCAAAGGATGCTTGGGATATCGAGGTTCACACTCGAAGCTTTGGCTGGGTCGAGTGCTGTGGAGTGCATGACCGGGGCAACTATGATTTGACTCGCCATCAGGAGTTCTCCAAAGTGAAGCTCTCCGTCAAGGTCGACAAGAAGCCAGTTGTACCCAATGTTCTCGAGATTGCATTTGGTGTCGAGAGACCCTTGTTCTGTCTGATTGACAATGCCTATGCAGAAGACAAAGAACGCACGTGGCTCAAGTTCTCACCGCACATCGCTCCTGTTCAGGTTGCAGTATTCCCGTTGATGGGTAAACCCGAATTATTAGGGCCTGCACGTGAAATGCATGAGGCAATCATGGACTCTGGTTTAGTCGCTCAGTTTGACGTGGGTGGTTCCATTGGTAGACGTTATCGAAGACAGGATGAGATTGGAACTCCATTCTGTGTCACGATTGACTACGAAACACTCGAAGATGGGACTGTTACTGTTCGAGACCGCGACGCAATGAGTCAGGCTAGAGTGCACAAGGATGCTCTTATTGAAACACTTCTGAATCTTGTTCATGGAACTGTCAGCTTCGATTCGCTCTAAGCCGATACACGATTCCAACGACGATTACCATTCCAATAACAGCAATACCAACTATGAACGGTAGCATGTAGGGGCCCGTGTTGGGTGGCATCGGTTCAAGGTAGTACAAAACACATCTGAGTTCAGTCTCAAGCCACTTCAGACTGCAGTCACGCTTGAGGTTGTTGGACAGGGTCAGTATTGCTTCATTGATTAGGTTGGTTGCAGTTGTGTCATCACCAGCTGTAATGGCATCCTTCGCTTGTGAAATCGTAGATATCATGTTGGCCTTTATGGCTGCAACGTCTGAGCCAGTGAGTTGACTTGCAGGCAGACCTTCGATTCTATCCGTCACTCGCGTGAGAGCGTCATTCAGTAGAGCTGCGTCGGCGTTGGATTGAGTGGACAAGTATTCGGCCAAGACTTCCACCACCGTGTCTTCAAGGAAGTTCTGTCTGTTTGTGATATCAGTACCGGATAAACGTTCTACGGCTGCTGCAGAGAAGTTCGAACAAGCGATGGTGTAGATTGTGTCCGACTGGAAGGCCGCGATCTCCGTATAGTAGTAGTGGCTAGAAATAATCTGACTGGCTAGCCATCCTGGAACATCGATGGTTGTTGCGTAGTTAAAGAACGGCTCGACATGGTACAGGTCTCTATAGGTCACAAAACCGGCGTCGATGCTGTCTCTAACTCCACCTCCGTTGTAGATTCCTGCATCCGCATTGTATCGCTCTTTGAGGGCAGTTGACAGAATGGTTCCGAGTTCTGCCCTAGACTTGGCCTCCGAGAAGTAACCAACAGGTTTGTCTATGTATTCCGCAAGTGTTGCATCGTACGAGTCTATCAAATCCAGAATTGTGGAGTTGGCTTCAACTGAAGAGTCAAGGTCGACTGAGCTGAATGAGTAGGTGTCAATTGTACCTGTTGTCGTGTCTATTGTAATCCGGACTACACCAAGTTCTGTTGTATAGGAGCCTACTGACGGAAGACTAAGGGTATCACCAACATACGTGGGACCTCCCCCCTTGACTATCAGGTCAACGTTGGGAACGCTATTGGCCAATGAAGACGATACGCAACCGAGGAGGATAATGAAATCAACGTCTTGTGATTCAAGCTCGTTCACAGCCTGAGTTGCGGAAGCACTCATGTCATGGAATGTCACACTCTCGGGAGCATACCAGAAAGACTGTGTGAGCCCAACAACACCAATCTTGTAACCATCAACGACTTCTATTGAGTAGTCAGCTGGTTGTACTGTTCCTGACCATTCAGTATTGCAGCTCAAGACTTCGAAGTCTGCAGCAGATATCATATCTTCGAGAACTCTGAGGCCTTGGTCGAACTCGTGGTTGTCAATCGCCATCGCGTCATAGCTAATCGAGTTCATCGCCTCAATCACAGGAATCCCACCATTGAGGTCTCCAACAGCGCCACCGCTTACAGCGTCACCACAATCAAAGAGTAGTAGGGGTCCTGAGTCTCTGAGCTCTTGTACCTTCGTAGCAAGCCGGTCCATTCCTCCTTCACATCCGGAGTCTGTAAATGTGGAGTAAAGGTGGCTATGCATATCGTGGGTGTACGCGATTGTAAGATCGAGCGTGGTTTGAGCCGTTATTGTTTCTTCTACTGAAACGGGTACGCCACCTGTGACAGTAGCACCAGACAGAACAATCAAAATCGTGATGACAACAAGATTCAGAGCTTTCATGAAGTCTCCCACTCCTTTATTGTGCAAACTTACTATTCAAAGTGTTATCGTGTACTTCAACACACCTGTCGGAGGCGAGTTGGTAATGGGAAAGAGAGATAAGGTCCGCAGCTAATTGAGTGTTCGAGTGTGCGAAATGTCATCAGGAGGAGAGCTTGTTCAAGTAAAGCGGATTCTTATTGCGGTTGATGGCTCCGAACATTCTTACAAGGCTGTTCGCTATGGATGTGCAATCGGTCCGCCTTTGGACGCCGAAGTCATCATACTTCATGTTGTCCCAATGCTGGTTTCTGCAACCCCCTATCACGATGTGTCCTCTGACCAACCTTTTTTGGCTCTCCAAAAAGTGGGCGAGGACATACTTGCTCGCGCCAAGAAGGTCTCTGAGTCATGCAGTTGCCCAGTGGTTGACTTGATAGACCATGGTGATCCTGCTCGCCGTATCATCGACATCGCGGAGGAGCGCAGTATTGACCTCATCATTATCGGTTCACGAGGAATCAGTGGATTGAAGCGGTTACTTGTTGGTTCCACAAGCGACAAGGTTGCCAACCAAGCCTCGTGTCCGGTGATGATTGTGAGGTAGGGCTTCCGCATATTAGAATGAGTGAGCCACCTGTGAACGACAGGCGAGGTTTTGGTTTATCGATCGACGCTGGGACATCTACTATTACAATTCATTTGATTGATATCACCAAGGGAATTGTGATTGACGAGATCAGGGTTTCGAACCCACAGAACTCTATCGGTTTCGACATCGTTTCAAGAGCCAAGTTCTCTACTGAATGTCTTGCCAACCGACAGCATCTGACCAATCTTGTGAGAAACGTTATTCGCGATATGGTACATCTGATAACAGACCGAAACTCAGTTCTGTCAAAAGATGTAGACTGCATCGTCATTGTTGGCAACACGGTGATGCATCACTTGTTTTTCGACCTGCCTGTTGATTCCCTTCTTGAACCACCCTTTCACGCCAAGGACAAGCAGAGCATAGAAGTCCCCGCTAGGGACCTCCACATTATTGACAACATGGAAACGACTTGTTACTCTCCTCCCATCGTTGAGTCTTTCATTGGTCCTGATGCCATCTCGATGATCCTTGCCTCAGGTTTGGTGGAGTCAAAGAAGGTGGCTCTGGCAGTAGATGTGGGAACAAATACAGAGGTCGCAGTAATCAAACCCGATGGAATCTGGTTAGCGTCTGCAGCATCAGGGTCTGCGTTTGAGGGGATATCTCTTGAATGCGGTCTGCCAGCGAAGGAGGGTGCCATTGACCTTGTGTGGTTATCGGAGGTGACCGAGGAACCTCAATACCGTGTCATCGGAGACGTCAAACCAAGAGGAATCTGTGGTACGGGTGCAATCTCCGCACTTGCTCTTCTTCTTAGAACTGGAATAATCAACAACGTCGGCTCTTTCTTCCGTGACTTGGAGTTGACCTGGATAGTGCAGGGTTCTTCATCCACTCATTTCATTCTAGCTTCGTCTATGGCATCAGCTAGTCAATCGCCGATATACCTCTCACAAATCGACATCAGAATACTTCAGGAATCTAAGGCTGCAATTGCTGCTGCTGTAGAACATCTACTAGACGTTTCCGCCACAAGCAGAGATGACATCAGCGAATTCTATTTGACAGGTGCATTCGGTTCTAGCCTTAACCTTGGAGATGCAACAGCCATTGGCTTGTTTCCATTTTTCCACAATGCATGGGTGGTTCAACCGAGTGGTGGGGCAATAGCCGGGGCTGATGAGATGGTCATCAATCCAGAACTGCGCGTAACTGTGGAAGAGATACTCGATCGAATCAACTATGTTGACCTTATGGAGAACGCCTCATACGAGAATCTCTTCCAGCAGGCCCGGTTCTTCAAACAAGATGACTAGTATACTAGTTCCTGGTCCTCTAATCCCTCACCGTCTCTTATCCGGGATGAAGATAGGGGCCTTCCATCTTGTGTCCTAACTCTAGGTATGACAAGAATGTGGAATCTCTTGAGACCATTTGCAGCACGTAGCGCGTTGATGTCAAATGCATTCTGAACAACCTTGATTTCGTCAGAAACCACTAGAGCCTCCAGGTCTTCCATTTTATCGGCACCGCCCTCCTTAGTGTCTATCGGGAAGATGCAGTACGCCTCACTAGCGGCATGTTTCGATAAGAACTCGTCTAGGGCTGTGTGACGCTCATCGTATAGCTCGATGTTCTCCCGTCCTTTCTTGCCTTCAATCATCTTGTCTGTTGTGAGACCAATAGCGGCGAATCTGCCAAGACGAAGAGCTGCGAGGAGAAGATGCTTGTGACCGTCGTGAAGGTGGTCAAATGTCCCTGCGAAGACCACCTTACTGTATAGCTTCTTCGCATCAGTCAGACCTTACACGTCCCGTGTCTTTATGAAACCCGCCTTCTCAAGGTCATCAACAATACCAAGTAGAACTTTTGGTTCCATGGGTCCAAATTGGAAACATATGCGATCCCACGCCTTGGCAAGACTCATCCAACCTACGGCAAGATTGAGCAGTTCATCAATCCGTTCATTGATATCAGGTATCTCTTCACGAAGCTTGGTGAACTTCGCAGGACCATCCTCGACAGCATTCAATAGGTATGACGGTGAGAGTGCATACTTGAAAGTTCGCTTCACTTCCTTCCCGAAACCGATCTTACCGACTTCTGGCAGATGGTCCTCCTTTGCCTCAAGTCCCACTTCAGCGCATGCGCCCTCATAGGCCTTTCTTGCGACTACCATCCTACTGGTATACTCCATCTCGAGTCCGCCTAGCAGCGCATCACGAAGCGTATTCTGTACAACAATCAGTGGCCACTCTTCTCCGGCCTTGTGCAGGGTTTCCTTTCCAAGTTCTTTAGCATAGAGAAGCCATCTCATTACTTTAGGATAGATATCTTCTGGACTGTCAATGCATCTGGCAAGGGAATCAACTCCATCCACTAGTACCTTGTTCATCATTTCACAGGTCTCTTGATGGACAAGAGTAAGGAGGGCTTCCTTGATTGCTCTATTAGGGCATGCAAGTGTCAGCGCAGAGAGGACCAGTACGTTCGTGGCAAATGACATCTGTATTGGGCATATTTTATCCGATGTGTCTGTTGATGTATGATAGAACTTGTCAGGGGATTGGTTCAACATCACTGCGGGGATTCTTACTGTCCCATCTGTTAACATGAAATGATCACTGCCTGCTCCGTATGCATGATAGTTCCACGGCAACGGTGTCATTGTCCCTCCCTCTGTTCTATCCCTCTTGCGCGTGGATTCTCTTTGCAGCCAGTAGCGAACCAAATTGTTCAATGTCGATGGCAGAGAGTGCGGTGTTCTGAAGAGATGCAGCTTGGACCCTGACTTGCAGGGGTCGGCTCCCACCATGTCCATGTTGATCATGGCTTGACATCGCGCCAGAAGCTCAGGCTCACTGTCAATGAAGTGAATAGTACCGTACCATTCAGGGACCCATATGAATCTGATAGAGTACACTGGTTTCTCAATGACCTCGTCTTTCAGGAGTCTTGAGATTGTCCTCAGTGCCTCCAAGAGTGCAGCGCTACCGGATGCGTTGTCATTTGCTCCGGGGTGTGGATGGCAGATGTGTGCAATCAGCCAGATTTCCTTGGATTTGTCCTCTCCTGGAATCAATGCCGTAAGGACCGGGTTCTTGCCACTTCCAAGCTTTGCATCGACCTTTGCCTTCACCTTCACGGTCTTGCCTTCGGCTAGCCAATTCTTGAGCTTTAGACCGTCTGCTTGGGTCAGGGCGAATCCAAACTTCGTCTTCGGTCCTTCCCCGGGTCTTGGCCAGAGGCCTTCGTATCGCCTAAGGCTAGCTATCTCATCGATTCCAGCAGGCGGAACATATGTAATGAGACCTGCTGCTCCGCGGTCAAGACATGCCGTCTTGTGAACAAGTGACGCGCGTCCTTCAGTCAAGACTACTTTGCCCTCAATCTCCTTCCCTTCGAAATCAGAGTCCTCCAGACCTCTTCCTATGTACACAACCTCGGTTTCAACATCCGCGGACCGTGAGAATGCGGCCAGTGAGATCGGCTCTGCTTGAAAGTCAGCCAGAGTACGTTCTTCCGGTTCGACCAGCTTCAGTGTCCCCGACTTGGGTTTCCATCCATACAGGTTTTCCCAAGTTTCAATCTTGCCTTCGCCTTTTGCATCGTATTGGGAAATCCTGACCTCTGAATCGGAGACTCTCCCAATCTCGTTCTTGAGGAATTTCATTGCATCAAGTATTCCCGGACTGGCTTGGATTCTGTGAAAGACCGATATTTGATTCACGTAATCCACAGCTCTGATTCCGGAAACTGTATCATTAACTGCGTCCACCCATTCCTTAGGTAGCATATATGGCACTCTCTCCGTTCGTTTCGGGTGCAAGACCGCCATAAGTAGTTGTGCAAATATGGCATACTACCTCAGACTAGTTTTTCGTTTTGCCCTTTCCCTTATGTCTCTTGTGTTGCCATCCAAATCACGCGACTTCGTATTTTCTCGATAGCTTTCGGTAATGCTGTATCTTCGTACTGAGAGTCAATGACTACCCGTACATTCCACTCCAACAATAGATTTTTCAGGTACTGACAGGACACCAAGGGGCTGAGGTCTACCTCCTGTAACTGGTTGTCATTTAGATGGAGATTTTGTAGACTGACACAACCTGATAGAAGCCTGAGATCTAATTCCTGTATCTGGTTTTTTGCGAGTGAGAGGTATTCTAAATGAGTACAATTTACAAGAGGACCGAGGTCTATGGACTTGATTTTCCTATCATAGAGATTGATGTGTATTACATCAAAATCAAAGATCTCTTCCTGATCTCCTATTTGCCTATAATTCTGGTAATACTCCCAAAACATGGATGCCCTATACTTGATTGTGACCTTTCCCACATAGATTCCCCCAATGAGTTCATTACATCTATTACCTGTACGTTACCTTTAACGATTCACTGAATAAATCTGTTTGTACAGAAATTATTAGTGATAAACACAGGTTTCAAATTGAAATAAGTTGTAGGCAATGGGGGAATTAGATGACATTACAAGATCCTGACATCCGACTCTTCCTTCAATACGCTAATATCATGGGAGATGATGCAATACTCAATGGTGGAGATGGTGCAAGTCAGGTCAAACTGTACTTTGCTGGTCAGTCTGCTTTTGGTGGTACTGGTCTTGATGGTAACTCATTCATTCTAGAGTCTGGTTAGTCCTCAATATACCAACTTGATATTACTGTTACAAATGATGGTTCTCCAGAGACTGGTGGAGGGGGTGTGTGTCCAGTCGTTGTACTGCCTTCTGGAGAAGGGAGATGTGTGGAGTCCTATCGAGCCCCAGACGGTTCAGTAGAAACGGATTGAAGCTGACATAAGCAACAAAGTCACGATATCCAAGACCGGTGTCGAACTTATACCTAAAAAAATGAATTTAATAAAAGAAAACTCTATTATTAGTTGTCAAGATCGCAGAGATTTTACTCTCTGTTACGTTCATGAATACAAGATCTCCCGCAGTAATTCCTGTTTCAGCCTCTACCTCTCGAATAAAAGCTGAATGAGTCTCTATATAGATAAAACTATCAATATTCTCTTTCAGAAATCCTATAGAAACTAGTGCCAAAGCATCTTCATTATTAACTAACCAGTCCCATTCAAACGACACAATTATAGCATCGTTATCTTCTTTATTTTTTATAAATGAGCCCTGAGTCGTGGCACAATTACATATGAGGAATGAAACTGATGACTGGTGTGGATGAATTACTTGCTTCAGCGGCAAAAGGAAATCTGGAAGAAATTCATAAACTAATTGAACAGGGCCAAGATGTTAGTACTCCTGGCGAACATGGTCGGACTGCTTTGATGATGTCCGCAGGGACTGGTAGCTCTATGGAGGTGCTTGAGGCACTTCTAGATGCAGGGGCAGATATGGATCACCAAGATGAGGGGGGTTGGACCGCGTTGATGGCCGCTATCAACCAAGGTCATGAATCGATTGCTAAGAGTCTCATATCCCGTGGAGCTGATATCACAATAGCAAGGCCCAATGGCTTCAGTTGTTTGCATGCTGCGGCGAAAGTTGGACATGTCAAGATTGCAAAGATGCTTGTCGATAAAGGCATGGATGTAAACGCAACAACAGAGCACGGATTCACTCCACTTCTTACGGCAGCATTGGATCAACAAGTTCCAATGTTGAAATTTCTCCTCGAACATGGAGCAAGTATCGATTATGCACAGTTTGAGGGGTATACAGCTCTCATGATCATATCTGAGAGAGGGAGTGTAGAGGCTCTGAATGTCCTGATATCCAAGGGTGCCAATCTTGATAGTAAAAGAGACGATGGGATGACTGCTTTGATGTTAGCACTTTCACGAGGAATAGAAAATGCAGCAGAGGTAATCATTCGTTCTGGCGCAGATATCCATCTAGCAAATGACGATGGATGGACTGCCCTGATGATTGCGGCTTCACGAGGTCAGAAATCAGCGGTTGATCTATTAGTTGAGATGGGGGCTGATGTCACAGTAATGAGAGAATCTGGATACACTATGCTGATAGCTGCTGCAGGGGGAGGGCTTGTGGATTTGGTCAAATTATGCCTGGAAAAGGGAGCTGACGTCAATGCAATAGACCATGAGAAAGCTTCAGCCATAATCTACGCTGCTGATAGTGGGCATGCTGAAGTCTGTCAGATTCTCATCGATAATGGTGCAGATACATCAATCAAAGACTACAATGGCGAAACTGCACTAGACTGTGCAAAAAGGCGTAGTCATCAAGATGTTATTGAGATACTCAGCAAGCATGAAAACTCGTGAGCAGAGATTGTACGCGGCGCTGCAATCTTAGCATGTTCCAAATTCCTAAAGAATAAAACTGTAGGAATATCTTCCCCTTTCAAAGTATCTCGATCTAGAAGATATATCTCAGAATAAGATAACCGTCTATAATTATCATATAACAGTTCTACTTTTGACAACTTCTTCATTGTCATTTAGCGTAGAAATAGAGAGCAGTTGGAAAAACAGAAGTGGGGCCTCTTTGAGTGAGGCCACTTCACTTTCGTAAATCAGAAGCCGTTTCTATGGGCCAGTTGACTCAGCTGGAGGAGCTGGTGCTGCTGGTCTTGCTGCAAGCTTTGCATCCAGCATGAACAGAGCATTCTTTGCGTCGCCAATCGTCTTCAGCATGTCGCGGATTCCCATTGTGTTGGCCTCTTCCTCGACCTGCTCATCGTAGAACCACTTCAGGAATGACTGTGCTGCCCTGTCACCCTGACTGTCTGCGATCTCGCCAATCTTGTAGATTCTGCGTGTGACCTCAAGTTCATGTCCGTAGGCATCATCGAATGCCTCGAGAGGTGAAGTCCATTCGGTCTTGGGAGCTTGAATTGCTTTCATGATTACTTTCCCACCGCGCTCAACGATGTGGCGGTAGAACCTAATCCCATGGGCAAACTCTTCCTGATGTTGGACCTCCATCCAGTGTGCCATGCCCGGAAGGTTGACACTCTCAAAATAAGCAGCCATCGAGAGATAGATGTAACCGCTGTAGAGCTCGAAGTTCAATTGCTCATTCATTGCATCTTGTAGTTCTTTGCTGATTTCCATTGGACTGTCCCCTCAAAATTGTTAGAGGTGTACGAATAAGGCATCTTAACAATCGTTAATAAATCCTATGGTCTAGTAAACAAAAATCGGATGATTTCATCCCAAAGGATGTCCCGCGAAGGATTTTTTACTGCGTTCTGATTACAATGTGACTTAAGACCGACCGGAGGTTCCTTCATTTGGTTGTATTGACCGCGTTCACTATCATTTTTGAAATACTTCCACCGTTAATCGTGACATTTGTCTATCTCCTGCTGTTCCGGAAGAAGCGAAACAAGTTCATTGAGGCGTTCGTCGCCTTGATGTACATCAAGCTAATCTCTTTCTTCTTCTACTACTTGGTCCTTAAACCCGAGTCTATCCCCATGTATTTTGACTCGAATATTGATGGGAGCACATTCTATTGGATTTTCATCACTGAGTTCATCTTCCAGTTCGCAATTACTCTTCAGGAGTTCCTAACCTGGGTAATGATCTCATTCTTCGCTGTGCTCTTCGGCTTGCTAGTTCTGACAATGAAATTGGCGCTCCAAGATCCGCTGAAGATGAAATTCAGCAACCTAATTCGAAGAATAACAGGGAAGGATCCACAGTCGGACGGTTACTCAGGTCTTGGTGACCGAATGAATAACCTCATATTTGAAGGAGTTGACCTGAATCCGCTGGATGATGTTGGGGCCAAGCAACGACGGGGCGCTTGGCGTGATTATCTCATTATCGGTCTTGCAACTATTGTTCCTTCCATAAGTATCTATATGGATACCCCCACCGCGTATCTTTCCGGGGTCTTGGTCTTCCTCACTTGGATATACAGGTTCGGTTATCCCGCATCAAACAGGATTGCGAAGGGTGCAGGGCTGAAGTTGGGTGAGAGGGACCTCGGCGGAGAGATGATGCGCGGAGTTCTAGGCTGGTTCTTCCGCCTGAACCTGCTCTTATCACTAGGAACCATCGTTCTTGAGCTGGTCAACCTAGGCAATTGGGCTCATGCTGCTCCACCAGTAGATTATTTCGTGAATGGTCTTTGGTATGCGATGTGGCCAATTGTCTTTGCAATTCTTCTGCTCCCGCTAACTGAGGACTTTGCAGTCACACTCTATAAGCGCATCTTGGAGTCCGTGCGGGGTGCAAGAACGAAAGTCGGCGGTCTCAGCTTGGTGGGCTCTCTCAAGACTTTGGTTACCTCCTCGGTCACTGGCTTGGTTGTTGTAGGGGCATTCATTGGAGCTGTAATGGGTGTATGTCTCCAATACGCGTGGTCGACCGCGCATGCATTGCTGTTCTTCCCCGGTCAAGTTGATTCGTATGCTGTGAATGCTATTAACAACCCCGCGTGGAATGGTCAGCTTATCGGAAGTACAA
>JAUVHR010000242.1 GCA_030593165.1 Candidatus Thorarchaeota archaeon | reverse complement strand
CTGAGAGTGCGACTGGATGATGTGCCTGAAGGATCGCCTCTGAAGGACCTGGAGGAGGTGGATATGAACATCTTCGATGTGGGCCTTCTTGCAGAGTGCGAGCAGCTGATAGACACGAGTGCAGGAACCCGCCATGATGTGAAGATTAATGCCTCCGGGATCGCGAATATTGTTTTCTACAAATCGTCAGACTATCCAAGGCTTGATCAGGCGTTTGAGGCCGCGGACCTGACAGAGTTCGACTGGTCAAGGGAGTCGTGGACCATTGGGTCCAGGTTACGTGGTGACGAGCTCAGCTGGTGGATCACTTCTGGGACAGGACGGCAATGGATGAAGAGGACCTTTGTCTTCAATCTCCACACTCTGACGGGAATCGAAGAGGTGGTGGATGAATTCAAGAGTGCTGTGATGGAGTTAGTACTTCTAGAACATTTGTCAGGGCTGGACGTTGTCCTGCGGGCCATAAGGAACGAACTGAGAGAGCGAGGTGGGGGTGACGAGCCTGGGAGATGCAGGCTAGACCTGGAACAGGGGGTCAGGGGATACGTTATGGTCATCAGTCGCATTGAGAGAGAGGGCCTCACTGAGATCGACAGGGTTCCAATTGAAGTGAATTCGGAGACACTCGAAGTGGACTTGGAAAGTTTCATCGAGGCGGTACTTGAGGCGACGCTCTCAATGTACAATATCGTCAACAGCGAAGAGTTCGAGATGGAGGTAAGGAGAGCAGCAGAGGAGAGTGAGGAGGATGAAGAGGCCCTTGACGAGGAGGCTGAGAGGTTGAAGGTGATCGAGGATTACAGGGAGGAGGTGATCAGAGAACCCGAGAAGTCAGTATTTCTTGGCAGAGCCCTAACAGATTTGGCACGATATAGACTTGGTCAGGGGAGGATGCAGGAGGCTCTAGAGTGTGTTGAGGAGGCATTAGGAGTGCTTGAGGGTTGTGGCCTGGAGGACATTGAGATAAAGAGGAGGCATATCCAGGCACTAATCCTGCGGACAGAGATGGCCCTATCGCAGGACGATGTTGATTTGGATGCTGTGAGAGAGTGGATAGCACAGACCAGAGTGAGGATTGAGATTCCAGCCCATCTCGGGGAGAAGCTGACAGCATATGAGGACCTCATTGTTAGAGTGAACGAATTTGAGGAGAAACTGGACGCGAGGGATGAGTAAAGAAACCCGGATGTCAGAATACGCATCAATCCTCGGATAACGGAATACTTCATGTCGATTCCTTACCTGACAACACGTCCTAATCACGGAAAAAACGACTGTGGTGTTACCTTGGAGAGGCGGAATGGTGAATAACTGTAATCGCTGTGAGTGGTTTGTGGATGGCTTCTGCCTTCTAATGAAGCAGACTGATGGGGAACGCAGTCTTCAGGACTGCTGTTGAATTCGGAACCGCAATCATCCAATCGCACCGAGGTCTACAATACATCTCTGATGTCAAGACCATCCAAACCCTTGATTCCCTTGCCTTGCCACGTTGCTATCACCCAAGGGGCGTGAATCGTAATTGGTTCTCTTATTCGGGGACTAAGAGAACTCCATCGCAGACGAGTGAAAGCAAGTAGGTTCTGAATAATGAAATGTAGCTCATTATCAGAAATTCTATTATCAGCCGAACCTATGCTTTCCACGGACCTGACGTTCACTTGAACGGGCTTTGGACTTCCCATTTTATGAGGTTTGCCTGATTTCTCTAGATATCCTGTGGGAAAGACAACTGCGTTTCCAGGTCCGATTCTGAAATATGTGGTCGCTACAGACTGGTAGTCCAATGATTGGTTGTATGCACGGAACAATGAGTTATGCTGGACATGAACCACAAATGCTCTATCACAATCTGTTTCTGCAATAACATCGCTCAGCCCACTTAACTCATCTGAGTGGAATGATCCCGGCTTATGTATTAGGAGCGTCGAGGGACTCTCCCCCATCTTGTCCTGATACCTCAAAACTGATTTCTTAACTATCTTTTTCATGAATTCTCGGTCTACGTGAAGTCCTCTGATTTCTGGAGGAACCAATCCTTCATGCAACGCAAAGGAGAGATGCTCTCCAAAGGCATCAAAGACATCAGCAACGCCGAGGAATAGCCGCTGCCGATTACTTTCGTATCGTCTGATGGAGAATGCAAGACCAATGTAACAGTCAACATCCTCAAAGTACGACGAATCAACTCTCCAAGGTGTCGCGCCTCCGCTGACATACAATGACAATGCAAAGCAGTACAACGAGTACCAACTTGAACGGAGTCTATCTACAGTGCGTTGTCTAAGCATTTGGGTTTTCAGGCTCCTCTCGATGGAAAAGCCCTTCAAATCATAGTAGAATTCCTCATCACCTGTAGGAATGACTAGAAGGAAAACATCTCCATTTCTCCTAGGATAATCATTTTTGAGATTCTCAAGTTTTGCTTTGACAAGGTCGGAATATAATGCATCGTTGCGTGGCTTTATTGGAAAACTAATGTATTCCAACTCTACACCAAACGGTTTCTTGTTCTGATGGAAGCCGGGGAAACTAAAGTATCCCTCCTTCAGCTTCTGTAGCATATCTTCGATATTTCCAGAAACACCTTCAGGGAAGACTGCAAAAACACGCAAGTCTGGATTTGGAACACTTGGATCTCTCTTGTTGAACGAAAAGGTCCCAAACTCCTTCAGACCCTCATACGGATCCACATGTTTCAATCCATCACCGAATACAATTGGAACTTCTCCTGCCAAAGCATACCCCTTGTAGGGTCTGGTTTTACCGTGGACCACTGGTATGCTCGTGAAGGGGGAATCAAAGGAGAGTTCTGCATCTCCCAGTGAAATCTGGATTCCTTGGTCAGTCGAAATCTCATGAAAGAGTCTTGATGTCATCAACCACCTTGCTTCTGGTGATTTTAGCGAGTAGTGACGTGCCCTGATTCGAAGACCCCATTTTTCGGTCCGACTTTGAAGTGCACGCTTTGGTACGATGAAAGTTGCATCGCGCCACGGATCATAGACCACTGATACGGTTTCAAACAATGGACAACTGATTCTCCCTGTTGATACATCATTCTCATAGAAAACGGCACTCTTTGGAAGTGACTCTGTGCAATCCGCGTACCTAGGGCAATCACTATCGAAACACGCCGGCACAAGGAACTCACCAGATTGGAGTGGTGTCTGGCGTTCAAGAATTCGAATGACGGGATCGATTTGCAGACTAACACCAGACGAAAATGCCTTGATTCTATATCTAAAACACTCAAAGAATTTGCTATCGTGAACTAGTGGTGGGCTATCCTCTCTTCCCAGTAACGGCCCACTGTAGGCTACTCGCCTTGGAACATCAACTATGAAACCTTTCTCCATCATTAATAGAGCTAATTGCTTGTTAAGAAGATGCTCGACAATTCGCTGATCCGTTTTGTTTCGAAGCGATAGCATCACTTCCTCCGCTTCTGAGATAGTAATTACCTTTGCATGCCTTTCTGCAAATTCATCAATGAATTTCGCAACATCGGAGTCTTCCCCTAGATACCAAAGGGAATTGTTGAACAAGTAGGCCAAAAGTGGGAAGTTAAGTCCGTTATAGAATCTCCCAACAAGACCTTGAGTCTTCTCTTCGTTGTTGAAATCAAGTGTGATTTCTCTTGCTGTACAACTCAAATCCCCTTCTAGTAATGCGAAAGCAACATTCACATCAATTGGGCCCTCAACGTGTTTCATCCGGACCATACTCCTTACATAGATATGGCAGTCTGCATCGAGCATCCCAGAAAGCTGGCAGTAGGATTGGGAAGACCAGTCTTAACAGAGTAGCTCCTAGAGCCAGTAAAATAAACCCTGTCAATTCAACCTCAAGACCAGCAACGATGCCTGCTAATTGCAGGATTACTATCATGAAGGGTCCAACCAATGCCCAGACTACATACACCAAACCCAACACCATAATCAGCATAACTAATTCATGCAAATACTCAATTCTACGAGGTACTGCAATTGCATTGTGCTCAAAGAATTAACGAACGCTAGTGTACTCTTCTCTAGATAGCAAATACACGTATTCACGCCCCATTTTGATAATGCAAAGTCCGGTCAAGCTAAGCACAACCATATCTTGCCTGTCTTCTGATAGTTGATCTACTATCTGTTGTAACAGCACACTAGTTCTTTCCACATCCCACTCAATTTCCGATTGTTCTGATTGCTCCAGAACCACAAAAAGGATGATAGCACTGAAGGCTAAGGAATTCGACTGAGTTTCTTCGGCTGAATGCATAACTGAAGTGCATATCTCCGGAATTGCGAGCATTAGTTCGGGATATCTGGTTGCTGATTCGATAAGCTGATTTCCGAAGTATTTCCGTATAAACTCCGTTGCTCCATTGAGTATCTTGTCTGATACAATACCTTGCAGGCCGTAGGCAGCGTAACTGGCAAGAATCGGTGATGATAGCCATTGATTACTGTCAAGCTGAAGAACAAGATTCTTCATAGCCTCATCAAATGTATCGTTGTCTAAGGAACTGGAATCGCGCAGCATACTGGCAGCATTGAATAGGGCTTTCAATGACACCTCATTTAGATCTCCTACTCCACTCGTGAGGTTCACAATATTATCCAGAGTCTTCGAAAGAACAGAAGTGAGCCTTCTCATGATGCTGTCATTATCTTTCACTAAAAGCTTGGCAGCCCAAGATATGGATAGGGGATCTATGGAGTTATCCCTACACCCTTCATCAGCACTTCCGTTTAAGGCATCTTTCAAATTGTCCCTGATTCTGCTGAGAAGAGGGTTCTTGATGCGAGAGTGTACGGTCATTTGATTACAATTCACCTAATTCCCTTAACTCACTGAGAAGCGGTTTCATCTGTCTGGGCCTGGTAGAGTAAGACTCCATGTCCAAGCAACCGGCAGAGGCGATTACGATTATGTTTCTTGCGGCCAGTTCGAACTGCTCCCCGTCAGTGGTTAAACTGAAGTCATCTGTTGATAAATGTGTTATCATATCGGGTTGGCGAACACTTGGGGGCAATGTGCTTTCCCAGGCGAGTCTTGGTTATTATGTATCATTTGTTGCCCACACTTATTCCGATAAAGATGCATCACTCTGCATTGATTTTCTGAATCTAGTTGATTTCGTGTTGGTTTTTCTTGCTCAGCTCATACAACGGAAGTGGATGGATATAACTGGCTTCCCCTGTTCAGTCACAGTTTCTTGGTGTTTCTCTATGAGTCCACCTCCACAGTAGGGACATTCCTTGTTCATTCTGCTCTACTTGTTTTCAAGAAACTCTCTCAGTAGAACAGTAACATGAAACTGGATAATACTAATCTCAGAACTAGGTTGACTTTCTCACGATACCTGTCTTGATGGTTTCGTTATTTGGCCTATGGAATTGGTACTTAT
>JAUVHR010000161.1 GCA_030593165.1 Candidatus Thorarchaeota archaeon | reverse complement strand
ATCTTTGACTGCCTTCTCACCCAACTCAGTTAACCTGTAAGCTGTTATGTACCCGTACTGGGATGTACTGACCCTAAGAATTGAAATCATTCTGAGATTGAGGAGGTCTTCAATGTCATCTTTGCCTTCCCTACTAACATTCAACCATTGACGCGTGCCATCAAGCATGGGAACACTCCAAGGGGCATAGTCGTAGTCGACAAAAACGCCGGTTATGATACCTTGGTAAATGATTGCCATAATCGGGAGTTCTTTTACCCAGACCGGTCTGTCTTCTTCTCCTTCTCTGGTGTATTCGTCTACTACGTAGAGAAGCTTCATTTGGTCCTTTGTCAACTCGGACTCCATTCCTAACTACCACCTGATGTAATCTACCTGGATACGAAGGGCTAGACACGCCCTAAAATAAGTTATGCGTCATTTGGAGCCGGTGAGGGCTTACTTACCCGAATGGGGCAAATCTGCCTCATGGAGCCATAGAATGAATTTGGCACCAAGATTCGGGCTTCCTTTCACACGATTTGACAGTTCAATTCGCCCACCATACTTCCGCGCCATCTGCAGAATCAGTGTAAGTCCCACACCGGAATGCCTTTTCGTTCTGTCACTCGACAGAAGACTCCTCTTTCGAGTCTTGCTTACACCTGGACCGTTATCTGCGATTGATAACTTGACCATTCCGGCCTTGCGTCTGCTCGAGACCCAAACTTGCTTGTCCGCCTTGGGGTTATGACGTGCTGCATTCTCTAGAAGGTTCCACACCAGTTCACCCAGAAGTAAATCAGCTTTTACATGGATTGGTTTCTCAGGGATATCAACGTGAACGGTGGCCCCGAAAACCCGTTCCAATACAACCACCTTCTCTTGTAGCACCTTAGTGAGTTCCACATCCTCAAGTGGTAGCTTTCTGATCTCTCCCGCCCGCTTGACCTTTGTGATTAGTCGGTTGCAGCGCTCAACAGCATCTAGGATGTCCTCTTTTGCTTCTTCGATATAGGGATGCGGAAGGTCTGCTTCCAAGAGACCAGCAGAGGTCATGATGACCTGTAGTTGGTTGGCCACATCGTGCGTGAGCAAATCAAGATAGAACTGAACGGTTTCCTCGGTTTCCTTGAAGTCCGAGATGTCCGTCACTACTGCAAAAGAACCCACAAATTCGCCTTCGGGGCTGAAATATGGCGTGGCGGAAACGATTGTGGGTATATGTTCTCCTGTCCTAGTGACCCACCACATTTCGTAACGGTCTGCTTTTCCGCTCATCCTATCCTCACGCAACCTTTCCGTAAGCGCATGGTCTTTATCCCTAGTGAGATCCGTCCAAGGCTTTCCTACTATCTGCTTTCTTGAGTAGCCAAGCATGCTGCAGAAGGCTTCATTCGCAAAGACTATCACAGAATCCTTGTTGTCCATTGTGAGGCCATCATTCATGCTCTCAATGAGTGTGCGACTACGCCTCTCAGAATCCTGTAATCGCTTCTTTGTTTCTTCACGGTCTGTTATATCGAGAAAGTGTGCGATTGTCCGCAATTTGCCACCAGGAGATGTGATGACATCTGCATTGATCTCTACAAGCTTGATAGAGCCATCTGCACGAATGATCTCAATAGGATAAGTCTGCGGAGCGGCTTCACCTTTTCGTCTTCGTTTGTAGTGACCAGTCACCAAGCTTGAAACATCATGAGACATGAACTCACGGAAGTCATGACCGATGAGACTCTTGCGACTCCCACCGAATAACTTGCAGGCGCTATCACTAACATATTCGATGACATAGTCATCCCCAAGAATCGCCAAGCCGTCGTGCGAGGTCTCTATGATTGCCTTGAGAACGTCGTTGTCCACAACGATAGAACCGCCCAGCGGACTTGGAGGACTCGGCTCCATCACGAACATTCGAATCATTAAGGAATTGTTGGGACCGACGACTACTGAAAACTGTAGACTAGATTGTAATCCATCCCCGTTCTTCTTCACAACATTGAGAGGAACAAGGCAAGTATCTCCTTTGTCCTTGAGCTTCGCAATGCACTCATCGAATTGTGGTTGGTGATCAATCATAATGAGATCGCGCAGTGAAAAATCAATCCGCTTCTTCCTGAGTCCAAATAGATTTCGAGCCTTGCTATTAGCGAACTGGATTGCTAAGCTCATGTCAGCGTCCACTACGGGGATTGGCATGCCTTCCAGACACTTACCGTTGTGGTCGCCTGAATCGGGACCGTTTTTCTTCTGCGAGCTCTTGCTCATCTGTTCAGGACTCCATGCAAAGGGGATTACATAAGAAATGAATATGGACGGATTAAATGATATTGTATTACTGGAAATCAGCCAAATCCAAGCGTGTTACGTTCGCATGGTTCCTCGTGAAAGCTCTTCTAGCACAAACTGTTCTCGGCCTTTATCATCAAGACCACAAGCGAAATCGTAGGTCCCTCGAACCATATCAGCCATGCCACTGATTTCTGAATTGAATGTGTCTATCAGTGATTTTCCACTCTCAGCTGCCGCAATTGCCGAACTCGCCACCTCGCCGCTCTCAATACCAAGTCGTATGCCTTCGCCCGAAAGAGGATTGCATAGTCCGGCTGCATCTCCCACCATCACAACATTGTCTTGTCCAGGTTCGAAGTAACCAAAGGGGATAGCCCAGACTTCTCTTTCTAGACGTGTATCTGGTTTGAAAGCAAACTCCTGTGAAAGCCATGCTCTGAAACGGACCAGTGCTTCATCAAGATTCGGGGACTCACGGGGTTTCACTCCAAGACCAATTATCAAAGTTTCATCCTTGGGGATGGCGTAAGCATAGATCGGAGAAATCTCTTCCCGAAACAATCCATAGAAGAAATCACGGAAGTCGCCTGTCAGCGGCCAAGTCTCTTGCCCAACCAACATAACAGGAGTCTGCGCTTGCCTCTTCAGGCAGCCTCGAACCGAGGAACGAACACCGTCAGCTCCAACAACATACTTTGTTCCTAAGGAGAGAGGCCCCTTCGCAGAGTCCGCATGTACTCTGAGATTCCGTGATTCTTCGAACAATGTGAATCGAGTGTTATACATAACATCAACCTGTGCATCAACTGCAAGGTCACGCAACCATTGATCGAACTTGTCCCGATGGATATTGTGTATCTTATAGCCACGCATCTCACCACTGTTTGCCTTGCCACTTGGAGGAGTGTAATGAAGCCCAAGAGTAGCAGGGTTGGAATATACTCTCTCTGGAATGGCCTCGCCGATTATGCTCTCAATGATGTCAGAGGCGACCCAAGGAAGGACTCCACCGCATGGCTTATGTCGATTGGGTGCACCCTTCTCCAGCAGAGCCACTCGCAGACCAAGCTCTGCGCAGCAAATAGCAGTACTCGCACCTGCAGGGCCGCCCCCAACTACAATGACATCATACCTGCTACTCAACTATCAGTCCCCCCTTCAGATTACCCCGTTCTATGAGCTTTCGTATAAGCATCCCGAAGAGGTCGGTCTTGAGCACTGTTTGACCTTCGAAGTCACCGATATACCCCTCTCTCTCCTCTCCGAGATCGTAGCATGTCGAATCATCCACATCAATAAGCAGTGCAGGTACTCCAGTTTCTACGAAATCGTGATGATGCTTGTTGTAGAATCCTTCACAGCATGAACCAACATAACCGTGAGCGCCGTTCTCCTTGAATTCCATTACTGTTTCGATAAGATGTTCAAAGTTCTGAATTGTTCTAACCGGGATTTCCAGACCTTCGGTCAACTCGTAGATATCTCCTATGGTACAATCACCACAAACTGTGCAGCCTTCTATCTTCCGATATTCACAGCTCACAAGCTTGGCACAGTAAGGCAGAAGGATATAGTTGAATGTCTGAGATTCAAGCTCGTCAGGCATGAAGTTCACTGTCATGAGGTGATTTGACTCTTCAAGAGAAACTCCCCAATGAGCGAATGCCCTCTTCTTCATTGCCTCAAGAATCAGTTGGACAAGATCATCTGATGTGACGCCGAAGATCCGAGCGCCAGTCTCCTCAAAGAATGCATCTACTATGCCTTTGATGGCTTCATCTTCTGCAGACGCGTTCTTGAGTCGTGCCTCAAGGTCAAGTATCGCTCTCTGAGGAAAGACTTGGAAATCGCCCGTGATGAAAGAACTGACTATGAAATTCCCAACAAGATCAAGTGCCAAAGACACTCGAATCAAGCCGCCCAGAGTCTTCCTCGCCGCGGTCACATGCCCTGCATCAGTTCTTGGTCGGCTAACCAAGTTCACCCACGCATCTGATTCGAAATACGGTAGGCGCGTTTCATAGAGACTCTGTTCTATTGGTAAGAGTCCGCTCTGATTGAGCTCCATGTTGAATGCCTCTTGGAAACCGTGAACCAGCGCTTGTTTTATCTCTGCAAGCGGTGGCATGTGGTCTAACTCACGACTCAGCCATGTGACTCGTTCCTTGACGCTTTCAACCTCTTTGTCCTTCAGCTTCTCAACAGGAATTCTCAGCGACCTCAACATCACGTTGACATCAAAGTCCACTAGCAGAGTACCTTGATACATGAACGCGTTGTCGCGCTCAGTGCCCCCCGTACCAGATATCTTTCGACCCTCAACTTCTATGTCGTTCTTTGCTCGAAACTCAGCCTCGATGTCAAGGATTCTCAGGCCTGCTATTGCACCTGAACAGACTTTTTGTGCCAATCGCTGTAAATCCCATCTTAGATCTTCTACGCCCGGAGTCGCCTTATCTGCGAATATTTCCCATCCAAGACAGGTTGGAGTGAAAAGGATCGCGCCACCACCGGTGATTCTGCGGGTCACGTCAATGCCGTTTCTTTCACAGTATTCCAATCGTATCTCTTGCTCCACAGACTGATGATATCCCACTAGTGCAGCGGATGGACTGAATTGAAGGAACCTAAGCGTGTTCGGAGATTCATCGTTGGCTCGACACTCTAAGAGAACGTCATCAAGGGCCATGTTCTGTGCGCCTGTTAGAACACCAGTGTCAAGTAATCGCCATTCAGCCATTTCTAGTCTTCACCCAGTGGTTCATTTGCAAACGCGCGGTCGAGCAACGAGCAACATTTCTCAGACATCACTGCCTTGAGACCTCGCTCCTTCGCGTAGTAGTACCCCTCCTCAGTGGGGTAGGCAATCCCATTGACACCGGCATCAATAGCCAATCTGTCTGTTGTTCTTCTATGCTTACCGAGAGGGCGAGCACAGCCGAGAATGATAGGCTTTGTAGGGAGGACCAATCGTGTCGCAATTATGACCCTTGCTATGTCCATTGGACTAGCCGGTTTAATTGATTCCATAGGAGTATCATCAAGGGGCTGGAGTGCAACAACTATGACAGACTCAGGACTATGTCCTGCAATCATTTCGATTGCCTTGGCTTCTCCTTCCATCTGACCATATTGTAGACCTACAATGATGTGTGGCATCATTGGAACCCCTCGATCCTCAAGTAGTGTCATAGATTCATCAAACACATCTACATCAAGGTCAAGGTGGTAGATGTCTCTAAGGGTCCTGTTTGACCCGATGATGTCAAACATTGCACCATCTATGCCAGATTCAGCCAGTGCGTTAGCAACATTGGGGTATACAACCCCAGTATGTACAACGATGTCTAGTTCCAGTTCGTCCTTGGCCCGTTTAATCACTGGCATGAACTTTAGCAGAGGTGTATCGCCACGGATAGTTGACCCGCCGCTGATAAGACAACCTTTGCCACCCTGTTCATGTATCTCAAGCATCTTATTCCATAGCTGCTCCGGTGTTGTAGTTGGTATCATGTTTTCCAGTAGTTTTCCCTTGCAGTGTTCACAGTTGAGCGAGCAGCCGGTACCCGTTATCGAAAGACTGGGAAATCGGAGCTTGTTCGTGGCTTCATAGAACTCGGTTTCATAGTAGACCATTCCAGGGATATGAAATGCAATCCTGTCTGAGAATCTGCTTCGCGACTCAGAGAAAGCCCGTTCAAACAATGGTCCTAGGTTCTCCTCAGGTGTGGCTAGACACATCTGGATCAAATCATGAATGGTATCATTCTGCGTCAAGGTCTACATCATCCGCCTTGTAAGTAAGGGTGTAGTCTTTGAGCTGTTGTCGGATTTGCCTCAGGTCATCCTCCTCTGGATTGATAGGGAAATTCCTCCAATGGCCGATTGATGCCTGGTAGGGAGTGCAATTCCCAAACGGACGATTGCAAGCATTATCCATCGTAGCACCACGACAACCGGATGTCATGAATGCGGAACCGTCAGTAAGGAGGGTTTCTGAGGTGTCACTGTCTAACCCGAAGTCCAGAATCTGACCAATGTCATTAAAGGTCATTCTGTCAGCCCGCGTCATACCCTCGTTGATGGTGTATCTTGCAAGCTGAATTCGTCGATAAGTTCCAATTGGTGGCTGTGGATGGTCTTCCATTGCTGACCCCTCCTCCGGGAAAAACGAGAATAGATGAGTTCGAGCACCCATGTCGTAGGCCCTCTGAATGGCCTGAGCTATCTCCTGTTCGGTTTCGCCAATGCCAACTATGAGATGAACACCCGCATTGTATTCCCCAAAGACCTCGACTGATTCTCTCAATATCGCCCAGTAGGAATCCCACTTGTGAGGGCCCTGCACGCCCATACCTCGGAGATTTTCGAAGATCTCAGGAGTTGACGCGTCAACAGCAATACCAACCATGTCAGCACCAGCATCGTGAACTCGTTCCAACCACTCCCTTGTCACAATTGTAGGGGTGATGAGAACAGAAATCCTTGGGATGACTTCGCTCAGTTCGGAAACGACTCTAATGCAGTCTTCTCTAGCTCGTTTGTTCGTAATCATTGATACACAGATGCGTTCAACATGGGGACAGACTCCGCCAGCTACTGCAGACTTGATGTCCTCCAATGGGAATACGGGCCAGTCGACTCTGATGAAGCTGGTTTCGGTCCATGCATCCTCGGTTTCGCGTGATTTTGATAGGCCACAATAGGCACACTTTGCATGACATCCCTCCTCATATGTTAGTAGGATGTTTATGCAGTACAACTTGGCATCGCGATAGAATTGGCCAGGTATCTTCCCAATTGTCATTCCAGCCGCGAGACTTGTTCGAACGAACTCGGGGGACTCCCCAAGCACCAATGATTCCGGATTATCAGAACGAGGTTCGCTCGTATTCATAGTGAGCCACCGTTAAGCGCGCGAGTGAGAAGTCGTCGTGCTTATTACGCTTTTGTTGCCGCAGAGATTCTTAGCTCGTCAGATTCCAAGAACTGGGAAGATTAGGT
>JAUVHR010000137.1 GCA_030593165.1 Candidatus Thorarchaeota archaeon | reverse complement strand
CAACAAACTCACAGATGGAGATGAATTCCAGATAGGGAATCTTGAGATACAGTGTATTCATACTCCTGGTCACACTGACGATAGTATGTGCTATTTAGTTACTGATACTGCAACTGGATTCAGTCCGATTGTCCTCTTCTCTGGAGACACACTGTTTGTTAACGAGGTTGGCCGGACCGATCTAGTTGACATCAACATTCACGAAGAGATGTCCCGCAAGCTCTATCACAGTCTTCACGAGAAGGTCCTGAAGCTTGACGACGGTATCATTGTGTACCCCGGTCATGGAGCTGGCTCGGTTTGCGGTGAGGCGATTGGAGAGAGAGAGTTCACGACAATTGGCTTCGAAAGGGCGAATAACCGTTGGCTGCAAATGGGCGAAAATGAATTTATTGGAGTGAAGGTTGCTCAATCGATGATTCGAGCTCCTTATTTCAAAACAGTTGAACATCTCAATACGATTGGACCCCCAATCATAGACAAGTTGCCAAGTCCAAGGGTCTACGACGTTGATTCATTCGAAGAAGCAATTGGACAAGATGAGTTCGTAGGCATTGATACGCGAGAGTCCAAGCCTTTCGTGGAGGCGCACATACCTCGAACTATCAGTTTGACATTGAGCACTATGGGGCAGATTGCCGGTTGGGCGCTCGAGTATGGAAAGGAGTATCTTTTTGTTCTTGATTCGCAGGCTGATTTGACCGAGGCCAGGGGCGCATTGGTTCGACTCGGCTTTGATGGCGTTGTTGGCTATCTTGGTGTTGGAATGGACGGGTGGATTGCCAGTGGCCGCAAGACTAGTAGCATTCGCGCGCTGTTGATTGATGAACTGAAAACGCAAATAGACCAAGGAAAGGTCATTCTTGTGGATGTTCGCCAGCCTCACGAGACTGATGCAAGTCATATCGAGCCGTCGGTCTTTGCACCTCTCACATCAATTCGAGAAGACATGGTCTCTCTAAATCCTAAGGCACATACTGCCACTATCTGTGGAACCGGCTACAGGAGTACAGCAGCAGCCAGCATCCTAAAACGTGCCGGCTTTGAAGATGTATCGGTTCCGCTTGATGGATATCATGGATGGAGGAAAAAGGGATATCCGATAGAGTGATGTCGCGGAAATGCAGAATCGAAGTCCTTTAATCGAGCACTCGACTGAACTCGATATCCCCGGACGTGAAAGAAAGAATGTTCTGGCGAAGATCAACTGGTAGGTCAGATGTTGTTGCTAGGAATGGAGTAGTTGCATCATCTCAACCCTTAGCCACACAAGCAGGTATTGAGATTCTGAAGAAAGGTGGGAATGCAATTGACGCCGCTGTTGCAGTTGCAGCTGTCCTCGATGTTGTGGAGCCATTTAGTACGGGTTGTGGTGGTGACGCATTTGCGTTGGTGCATCTACCAGATGCAAAGAGCCCTCTCAGCTTCAATGGTTCTGGACGATCGGGGTCTCTTGTGACAATCGATGATCTTCTTGAGAGGGGTTGGACAGAGATGCCGGTCCGAGGCGGACCCCCTGCTACCGTTCCAGGTGCAATGCATCTGTGGGGCTACCTTGTTGAGAAGCATGGCAGCATTGAGTTGAAGGATGTTCTGGCTCCAGCCATCGATTATGCACGAAACGGTTTCCCGGTCTCACCTTTGATATCCGAGGTATGGAGCTTGGTTACTGATGCATTGCAGAACGATGCGGCGAGGGATCTTTACACAATTGACGGAAGACACCCTCACCTGGGTGAATTGATGAGAAACCGCGATCTTGCCGAAGTTTTCGAAACCGTTGCTAGCGAGGGCTATGAGGGATTCTACAAGGGCGACATCGCAGAAGCCATGGCCAATGCGATTCAGGAACATGGGGGTTTCGTCACTGCAGAGGACATTGGCAAACATCGAACAAATGAAACAGAACCTATTTCGACCTCCTATCGCGGGGTTGATGTCTACGAGGCTCCACCAAATGGACAGGGATTCGCCGCATTGTCAATGCTCAACATCATGGAGCAGTTTGATTTCAACTCACTCTCAGCTCTGAGTGCGAATCGATACCACGCAATGATTGAGGCCAAGAAGCTCGCATATTCCGATCTCTACGCACATAATGCGGATCCTGAGCACATGAAGGTTTCAATGGATGAACTCCTTAGCAAGAAATATGCCAAGAAGAGGCATTCCTTAATTCAGATGTCATCCGCAATGGATTCACCTGGTACTGGATTTCCTCTGGGTGAGGACACTATCTACCTGTGTACTGCAGACAGTGAAGGTCGGGCGGTCTCCTTCATCAACAGCCTCTACATGGGATTCGGAAGCGGCCTAGTTGTCCCTGACTATGGCATCAAACTCCAGAATCGAGGAAACCTGTTCTCCCTAGATCCAAAGCATCCAAACAGCTACGCTCCTGATAAGCTACCATTCCATACAATCATCCCGGGAGCAATGTACCGGAACGATGTGCTCTACTGCGTTTTCGGCATTATGGGAGGTGCTCATCAGGCCCAGGCACATGCACAGCTAGTCAGCAACATTGTTGACTATGGAATGTCACCCCAAGCCGGACTGGACCATCCACGGTTCAATCACGATCAGAAGAATGACAGCGTGGCGATTGAGAGTTGTGTGCCTGCAGATGTTCAGGGTGAGCTGAGGAAACGGGGGCATCGGATTGTTCATGAAACAATGAGCGGGTTTGGCGGCGGGCAAGCCATCTTGCGTCTGGATGATTCTTGGATTGCTGGCTCGGACTTCCGCAAGGATGGACAGGCATCAGGTTTCTGAGAATCGTGTTGATGAAATCTATGCTGTGACAAGGCTAATAATGTGGGAAGATGATAGACGAAACAAACTGTGGTGAAGTAGATGCAGAAGGAATCAGTTACGTTCCGAGAAGAGAGCGATTTGTTGGGGCCGCGTAAGGTCCCATCGAATGCATATTGGGGAGTTCAAACCCTTCGAGCGCAAGAGAACTTTGCCGTTTCGCGAGTACACCTTTTCAATTACTCCACCTTGGTCACGGGTCTAGGAATGGTGAAGAAGGCTTGCGCTCTTGCCAATAGAGACCTAGGTCATCTCAGTCAGGAGTATTCAAAGGCAATCATCCAAGCGTGTGATGAAGTGATAGAGGGTGAGCTTCTCCACCAGTTTGTAGTTGACATGCTTCAGGGTGGTGCTGGCACATCCACGAATATGAATGCGAACGAGGTCATAGCTTCAAGGGCGAATGAGATACTTGGTCATGAGAAGAATTCGCAGTCTCCAATCTCTGCGAATGACCATGTCAACATGTCTCAGTCTACAAATGATGTATATCCTACGGCAATCAAAGTGGCCACGATTTTCGGACTAAGAGGTCTCCAGTCTGTGCTTGAACAACTTATTCTTGCATTGGATAATAAGGCTGAGGAGTTCAAGTCCATTCTCAAGCTTGGCAGAACGGAGATGCAGGACGCAGTCCCAATCACCTTGGGGCAAGTGTTCTCCGCTTGGTCGGGGGCCATAAAGCGGGACCTCGCTCGAATTGGTTGGGCAATTGAGGTTCTCCAGACTCATAATATTGGGGCCACAGCTATAGGTACCGGACTTAACGCTGACTTGGAATATATCGAGCTAGCTGAGAAGCATTTGAGAGAGGTTACTGGAATAGAAGGTCTAGTGACTGCAGACAATCTAATCGATGAAACACAGAATGCAGACGAGTTCGTTCATTCCTCCGGTTTGCTAAGAGTGTTGGCCACAAACCTCGCCAAGATTGCAGGTGACCTCATCCTTCTCTCCTCTGGCCCAATCGGTGGTTTTCATGAGATCACACTCCCAGCTGTTCAGCCAGGTTCTTCCATAATGCCAGGCAAAGTGAATCCTGTGATTACTGAGCTCATAGCTCAATGTGCGTACCAAGTAATGGGCCATGATATGGTCATTGCTATTGCATCACAGGCTGGTCAGTTGGAGCTGAATGCGTTTGAACCGCTCATAGCATTCAACTTCTTCCAAGCCCTCAAGATTCTAAAGAACTCCATCCCCATATTCACGGAGAAGTGTATCGAGGGCATCAAGCCTAACATGAGGGGTCTTGAAGTGGTTCATCGAAGCGTTGGTTTAGTCACTGCATTGAATCCTGTGATCGGTTACAAAGCTGCAAGTAGGATTGCCAAGAAAGCTCTTGCTAGTGGACGGACCATTCGCGAATTGGTTCTCGAAGAAGGCCTTCTCAATGAAGAGCAATTGGACAAGCTTCTAGCTCCGGAGAGCATGACGAGCCCAGGAATTCCAGGGCATGAACATCAGTCGAAGAGTGAGGACAAAGAAAAGAGTGACTAACCCCTTTCGCTGAGAGGAGTAGGAACCAATCGAGCCGCTTGGTTGTCAGACCTTGAGCACAATTCTTGGCATAAGCTGGGCGACAACTTTACAGAGTTCCAGATCAACAGAACGATTAACAACCTGCTTTCCTCTATATGAAAATTGGAGTTCTCTTGGACTGGAGAAAACCTTCTCAGCCTCGTGACCTGTGGCAACATCCACCACGAAGTACCTGGAGTTTCCTGCTTTTTCGATAACTTTGCTTACACCGAGTAATGAAGGAAAGACGTATCCTCCTCCATGCGGCAATATATCCGCTTCAAGGAGCCGATTCATAACTCCGTGTTTCTCTGCCCGTTTTGCGAAACCCAGATGTTCAATGATCTCCTCCTTGAAGTTCGGTATTCCTTGCACGAGGTACGCAGGAATATCGGCTCGCAATGCGAGTGGAAAGAGCGCTCCTTGCTTCTGTTCCTTGATGTAGTGACATCCAAGAGCAATCTCATTCATATTGAGCAGCCCCTGATGGATTGGGCTAGATACTTCTGTGTAGTCGTCGAATAGGAGGCTAGCGGCTCTCTCTCGCTTCTTCTTACTCAACTCAATGGCAAACTCGTTGAATTCCAAATATCTTTCTGCATTGGCATCTGTAAGAACCCGCACATCGCCAAAAGGCGTGCTCACTATCTCTGCCATTTCCCTTAGGGTGACGCTCTTGTGGTGATATAGACCAAACCTGAACTTGCTGACATTATCCCCTTTCAACTCAGGTACAGAGCCATGGATAATGAATGCATATCGGTGCGGAATTTTATCCTCTGGTGAGATTGGTTTGTATCTAAACAAATCAATGAAATGATTGCCGACAGCGAAATCCCATTGGATCGGGATTCCATCGATGACTTCATCACTAGTAAGGACACTATTCACTCTCTCAAGAAGCGAGTCTATTTCGGGCAATCCATCAAGGGTGCCAACGAGCATTCCACAAGCGTTTGGCATTGCGTCCAAGACAACAAGCTTCTCACTACCGTCTCCCCATGAGGCCTTTCCTCCATACCCAAAACCTTGTGACCATCTGTGGATGTTTCGTGTAACGGTTGCGTCTGGAGCTCCAATGAATGTCGCATCTGGGTCCAGTCCTAAGGAATCCTGCAAATAATGAAACTTCGCTAAGCCATATTTCATATTTGCCTTGCACAAGGCTCCTGCAGAATCATCTATGCCCGTTGAAAAGACATGTTCTGAGCTACGTACAAGTACTTCATCTCTTGTCAGGTTCTCAAAGGATTTCACCATTTACTTCACGCCTCCAAGCTTCTAATCCTGTAACTTCATACACCAGATTCACAGAGTAGCCAATGCTGGTTTCAGGTCATTGGACATAATCCTACTCAACAAGTCCCTCCTTCTCAAATATCCCTTCGATGGACGCCATTCGTTCATTCAGACGACCCTCAATGATGAACAGGAACTCCAAAAGCTCTTGATGCAGGCTGTCTCCAAGCTCCCTACTGAAGTCATAGTTGAGTTTATCGTAGTCCAGCCTTCGTTTTGTCATGTACTTGGTCATGATGTGTTCCATCGAATCTCCGGTCTTACCAATGAAGCCTCTCAAGAGCCCCATGAGCCCCAATCGGTCCAATGTGTCGGCATCATAGATAACTTTCTCCTCAGGAGTTTCAGGTGGTATCATCGAAGTCGGAGTGTGCCGTATAACAACTCGGCAGACTGAATCCCGTATTGTTCGATCTACACCTATCCCATCAAGATACTCTTCTGCGAGACCTCCACCAAACAGACCATGAATGTGGGCAAAAACGGTGTTAGTCTTTCCAATGTCATGCAGCAAGGCTCCAGCAATGCAAACAAACGGGTCTATAGGATCAGGAATATCCTTTGCTATGTCGATTGCATACCTACAAACCGTGAAGACATGGGAATAGTCATGGCTATCGCTTTCAGCGTGAGCCTGTCTTACGAACTCCTGCATGTTCAAGAGCTGTTCCAGTTCTTTCTTGGTGAGCTGACGTGAGAAGACCATATCGCCCTTTCTTACTTGGAGGGGAATCTGTTAAAGGCTTCGCAGACCTAGTCAACTCCCTTTTTTGGAAATGTTATGTCAATCTTGGCTTGAATGGCATTTGCAGTAGCAATTCTGACATCTCTATCATCTACTGACTCTTATCCATGATTCGCTTTCTACGCCCAATGGATTTGAAAGATGGCCATGTCATCTGTTCCGCATACAACGTTGTCATCTAGGTGAACTCTGTAGAGCTCGGTGATGGAACCATCTAGACTGGTAATGCCATATCTGATCCAATAGAACCATTGAACATAGAACATGATGTAAGTGCAGTTCATTTCACGCAGGTATTCAGCCTGCTCATATGCGGTCGTATGGTTGTGCAGTATTGGAGGCGTTACCAGGCCATAAATGTCGAGCACGACACCATTAGCAAAGAAGCCTATTGCACCAACATCATACGTGGCAATGGTAGCATTCTCAGGAACGTTCTCTCTAATCCATAGAGCCAATGTTACCTGCATCTCTTCGATATTCTTAGCTTGATTGGCATGGATATCAACATGGTAGATGGATGAGGGAATGGATGGTAGAAAGAGGACTCCAACAATAATGATGGCAACTGCAGTCCTTTCGTTGATTGTTACTTTCGGTATCTCGCCTTCCAGCTTGAGCAGCTTCTCTACTATGATTGCAGTTCCGCAGACGAATGCGATACTCAAAAGATCGAAAAGTGGTACGAGGTATCTTGCTGCAAAAAGCAGTGACATTCCTGGCATGGTGAGTCTGTAGAGTGCAAATAGTGAGGCAATGAGAATTAGATCGTATGGGCGGCGATGTTTGAACAAGATGACTGCACTACCGAGGAATCCCAGCAATAGGTACGGTTCTGAGGGCAACCAGACGGAGAACCAGAAGAGATTCCAGAGATTGATTCCATCATCAGATACACCCCATCGCAACTTGGAATAGTATGAGTCTGGCATGGGAAGCCCAGTCGTGTTTAGACAGTGAAGAATCCACGGCGTGACAATGAGTGCAGCCAACAGAAACATCATCATTAGGGAAAGTAACCTTCTCTTGTTCAGACCATCTCGTTTGAGAGCACCAAGAGCTCTCACTGGAAAGCAGAGTGCCGCTATGAGTACAAACTCGGGTCGACAGAGATAGGCTAGCCCTGCTACAACTCCAAGAACCAGATCATACTGCCATTCCTTTCTCGGGAGTAGCAGGAGTGCAAGGAGAATCATGAGCATTCCAAGTGGAGTCTCCATTCCGGAGAGCATTAAGCCTGCGTTTCTTGGCAGGAGTACAAAAACAACTTGACCTGCTACAGCGTACTGCCATCGTCCAGTGTTTTGCTTGACAATCTCTCCTACCAAGAAGACATTGACGAAGTACAGAATGCTGGCGATTACAAGAACTGATGTTACTACTGTGTCGTGCCCATATCCAAAGAAGAAGATGGGTGAGAGGATTATTGACCAAAGCGGTCCTGAGCTTCCAGTGCTGGGGATTCCCCATGCATATTCCCAGGCTCTTCCCTCAAAGATTGTTCTAGCGTATTGCACATGAATCCAAGAGTCATCAAAGGAGAATCCGTAGATCCCCCACGACGCCATTACAGTCTGCACTTGGACGATGGAAAACGAAGTGATAACTAGCGCAATGAATAGATTGAATATCCATGATTCACGGTCAGTCCTCTGAAGTCTGTCCTTAAGGTCTGACAAGGATTGAGGTAGATTGAGATCTCTCTTAGGGGAGTCCACTATCACTTCCGCACTTTCCTCAACCATGGCTCTCTCTCCCTGAATCATTCTGCTATGTCATCGTCCGAATCAGAGTCCGATATT
>JAUVHR010000178.1 GCA_030593165.1 Candidatus Thorarchaeota archaeon | reverse complement strand
TCAAGTACTTGGCAGCGGCAAGGGTACCTGTCGGAAGAGTACCGGCAACCTGAAAATAGTACCCACCTTCTTCAGTATGTGGGAAACGTAGAACCATAGCATATTCAAATTTCTTGTCTCTCTTCGCAGAAGGGTAGGTATTACCGTTCACCTTGTCTATAATGATGTTTGCACCCTCATACTTAACGTCCCCTTGTGTCCCCCACTTAAGATGGGATGGGTCCTCAAATTTAAAAACCCCTCTGGCATATAAATTCGAAACTGGGGAACCAATCATGATGATTGTCGGGACTGATGAGATTTTCTCTGCTGCTTCTAACGTATCCATGAAGTACTTCACCGGTTCCTTATGAACCTCAGCGATGAGGTGTTCTATATGCGTGCCAGCTTCGTGATCATGGAAGGAGATTACATCCTTCACTCCGAAGACATCAACTCCCCCCTCCGACCCAACTTTCCTAAGTCGTGCGGGATCATGCTTGTCTGCGTTCTTTGTTTTGAATAGTGGTATAGAGATGGCGATGTTGCCTTCTTTGTGTGCAACTTTGCCGAAGACATTGCGAAACGTTCGATACTTCATCTCCTTCTTGATTCTGTGTATCAGTTCAGCAAATGTAACACCACCCGCACCACCCAACCACGTAGCAATATTCATTACTACATCCATAATGAATGGTAGTATCTCCATCTCAACAATGCTCCATCTACCAAATCACAGTTCAGGGTAATTAGTTTTTCTGGAGAACGAAGATTATAAGAAATCGCTTCGGTCAGATTGGGACAGAGTTTCGAGTATGGAGAACCATGAAAAGCCTTGCAGAACGAGAACAGGTTATGAATGATATCTTGAGTGGTCCCGAATCGATGAAGCCCAATCCAGGCTCTCTGTCTCGAAGAAACATCCAGAGACTGGCAGGGGCAGTCATACCTGAAGTGTATATGATAGCGAAGTTCTCACCTTCAGGTGCATCAGATTTGTCATTCGATGCCTACCAGAGATATCGGAATCGGTATTCGAGATAGGTGTGTACGGAATACGAATGCGGCACTCGGCAGAACCGAGAGCGCAAGAGCTGACTTTCACTTCTCATAGGTCTGCCCTATTCTCTCAGACCTTCCTTCTCTAGTCATTATGATTGTTCTTCTCTCCTTAGTTTCCTTGGGGAATGCTAATAAGCTGCCGCCGGAAATGGCGGGTGAGAGAGCGGGCGCGGGGTGAAACTTCGACTTGATTGATCCAAGCCTCTTAGATGCGATTCCTGATAGTCGCAAAGTTGAAGATGTGAACAAGACTGTCAGAGGAATCCTGATTGCTTGGACCGACCCACACCGGCTGTACTCGCTTGATGAAGCTATCAGTACTATTGTAACTCTCGTATCTCTGGGGTTTGCAGTTTCTACGTACTTCTTGGGACATCTGAGATTCATCCTAGGTTTCTTGAGTGCAGTGACACTAATCCTCTTCTGGTCGGCTACAAGGTGGCCATGGACAGGTCAGTCGACTTCAACAATCTCATTGACAACTCGATTGCGGCTCTTGGCCAGTTCAGCGAAAGCTTCTCACCTGAGGTTGTGTGTGCCATGTTCGACGTTGTATACTAAGCGTGAAGTCAGACCGAAGAATAGACATCCACCTGCTAGACGATCTCGAAAGTAACAACAGGGCTGGTGACAGCAACGTTGAGTCTAGGAACGAGGGCTCTCGTAGAAGACGAGGTGAATAGGACGCGGACAACTGTTCTCAGGATAGGAGCCGCAAAAGCAGGCATGACGCTGAAAGGATTCATTCGGTGGATTCTGGAGGACTTCTGGGTTCCCGATGAGGAGAGAACGAGAGATGAGTAAAAGGATGAAATACGAAGATTTCAGGAGGATAATCAAATCCTCCGCGCATCATTCATCACTCTCACTCTGAAGTCTAGTGATGAGACCGTAGAGATATTCGGGATCGTCACGGAAGCTCTCGCAGAAATCCGTCTGGTTGGTTGAGTTGAACGGGTCCTGCAGCTTGGTGATGACAACGAGACGAGGTCTCTTGTCAGTCTTTTTGGTTCTTGTAGCTTTTCTCTCCAAGTTCCAGAGGATCTCTATCTTCTTAGGGCTAAGATGACACTTTGAAGTCTTCATGTCCTCAAGGTCTTGCTCGGTGAGAAGGTCCGAGGAGAATCGAACGAGAGTTCTTCCAGCCAGCACAAACAGTACTCCCAGAAGCGAGAATGATACGCCGTGGAATGGGAATCCAGAGAATGACCCTGATGCCACAATGTACAACATCCCAATCATTGTCGCAACGCAGATGACCGCGCTGACTGACAGTACACCCAGACCGTAATGTCTTCCTAGAACCGCAGAATGCCATGGGTTTGGAATCAGGAGCCGGACATGCTCTTCCTCTCTCAGGTAGTCCACATTGTAGACACGCAGATATGTGTGTTTCATCTCATCCTTTTCCATACATGCGGTTTCATAGTGATAGTGGTCCCAACACGCCTTCTCAAAGACCCATTCTCCCTCTCCATCACCAGGCTTGAGCCAGACTAGCACCGGTAGGTAGTCCATCTCGTGAGATGATTCTGTTCGGCCGAAGATATCGGCAATCCAATAGAATAGACAGACTACTGCTATGAACCATATACTCACTGGTACAATCCAGCTGAATACCACTGCCCACATCATTAGTCCCTGAAAGAACAACAGTGTCGTACTTCTGACACAGAACTTGTCCCCATTGTGCCGGTCCCTCAAGTGGGGCCAGATGCCTGAGACCAGCAGCGGGAAACATATGAGCCCAGTTGCCAAGACTGGTAACCACCATTCACCGGGCGAGAATAGCACGTCCCATTGCTCGGCACTTAAGTATCCCAAGAATTGCACAACCTGCTCATCTAGGACCCATCGTACAATCAGACCCCATAGTCCCATGAGAAAAGGCGCAGAAACCATCCAGAAGAAACTCACAACGCTAAGCTGTTTCGTCCATGTGTATACATATTGCAGGCATCGCTTCTTGACGCCTCTCTCTTCACCTTCAAGAGCCCTGACAAGTACACCGCCCCAAATCGGGTTTCTTATCCATCCATAGCGCTCGTTTCTGAGTCCCACGCCAATCGTCTTGACATCGGGCGCGAACCTAACAATCTGTTCTCCGACCTTGGGGTCTGTTGTGATGTCCTCTGCATCCTGTAACTCGATATTGATGTGCACTCTCTTATGGTCAAGTTCCCTGATCTTCTCGGCCAGTGTTTCAGTCGGCCATTCAATCATGCGCCTCTCTCCGTATGAACGAGCTCTATGAACCTCTCCAAGTTCTCTTGACTCCATCTAAGACCACGGTAGCCAGCCCTGAACAAAGTGCCTAACACCCCATTCAGAACGTTGAGCATCACTGGAGTCGTTTTCCTGAAGATCTGAAGTGTTGCCATATCATATAGGACGAAGTCTGCAGCTATATCAAACACATTTTGCATGGTAGGAAGTAGAAGTACCAACTCACATAGTGTTTCGTAGAATAGTGTCACTAATGGTTCAGGCTTCATCCATTTGCCATCTTTGGGATGCGTCTGCGTGAGTTGATTGAGTTCAAAGGAAACATTAGCATCTCCAAGCCCCTTATCATGTCCCATCTTCACATGTGCTACTTCGAATGGATTATACCCGATGATCTTGCAGGCAATCGCATCCGCTGCCACAACATCGTTCGTCGCAATTATGGTCTTAGCATTCACCGGACTACTAGAGAGCGGACCTGAACCCTCGCCACCAATCGAACCATCTGTTATGACCAAATTCGGTGTGAAAGCTCTGTTGACCTCATAGATGACGCTCTCAATCCCGATTCTGTGAAACTTCGCCTTGTTCTCTTCAGGGAAAGTCCCGTACATGTTCTTCATAGCAATTGTAATGTTCGTTAGAAGGTGGGTCTTCATGGTTGGAACTGAGATTATGACATCTGCATCGACAAGTTCTCTCGAGACCGGAACTCTTCCAATCTTGCTATCTTCTCCGAAATCAAACCGAACCAGCTCTGTGTCACAGAGATTTATTAGTGGAATATTGACCCTCTCTGCCCACTCGAACCATTTTTGAGCCTCAGCTACCGGCTGAAACCTTGTCCAAATCATGTCGGAGTCTACTATAATCGGTTCCGCGCCTTGTGCACGAACCAGTTCGACGATTTCTTCCACTACATCATGCCTGGTAAATGTCCCAGGTATATGTGGGTTCCCACCACTTATGTTAGGTTTGATCAAAACCCGGTTTCCAGCCTGGACATATGTACCTATGCCTCCTATTTCGTTGATAGCCTCACGCACAAGTTCCCGTGTGTTGTCACCCCTCTTCACAGAGAATCTGGTTTCACCTCTATCCTTACTACTTTTGACATCTCCGTAGGATACAGTCTGTGAAACAAAGAATCCCTCATCATAGCGCTGTGCGATGGTGAATCCAAGAAGAATCCACACAGGATATAAGAATAGGTTGAGGAGTGCAAACCAAACCGGAACAGATGCCTTTGTGATTCCAGTGATATCGGTGTGAAACATCCAGACCGGGCCCTCTGTTGGTGGGATAGGCCAATCAATGACATCCATGTACAATAGTGTACTGCCACCCATGAAACAGATAAAGACCCAGAATCCTAGGACAATAACAGTGACTAGTTCGTTCCAGTCAAACCTCTTAGCGAAATAATACATCATTACCCCCAGCAAGAAGAGAGCTGGGGGGTCTAGTATGAAACTCGTTTTGATCCCCTACTATTGCGCATCGTTTCTTTTATTCAGAAAACTGATATCACTATTATATCGTATCGAAGAACATAAATCATACTGAACAAATATATAAAGCTCAAATGAACGCGAAAAACCTTTTCGTCGTGGGTTGGGTAATCACAGCAATTACTGCTGCATTTCTAATTCTTGAGTACTATACACTTGCACCGTACATATTCATAGTTGGACTTGCTGGAGCTGCGTTTGTGGGATTATGGAGGGCCAATCGAATGAAGACTCACGACCTAGTCATCTTGGTCGTGATCTCTATCATAGTTGCATTCTTTGATGAGTTTGCTCACACCTCCAGTGGAGTTCTTACTTACTTCGATCTCAACATTCCATCGTTACTGACGGTCATGGGATGGAGCCTCTTTATACTAGTCATCATCACAGTGACAGAGTACATCAGTCGAACTCCGTTGATGAAACAACTCAACAAATTCGACAAACCCGAATTCAAAATCCTACCAGCACTAATAGCAATAATAGCGACTATCATTCTCATTTGGGCTCAGGGATATTTGGGAGTGTTCGATCCTTTCCTCACTGGAGTCTATGTTACGCTTGGACTAGTAAGCTTGTACTATTCGCAGCTGCGATCTGTAGGTTGGAATCTCTCGATTCTGATAAGCAGTGTACTAATTGGAGGTGCGATGGAGTTTCTTGGTGGCATAGAGGGAATGTGGTGGTACTTTTACCTTGAACCAATGGCTTGGTTCATGGTGTTCACCTGGGCGCTTCGAACATGGACAATACTGACATGTTGTTCATTCCTAGGTGTGAAGCTAAAAGAAGTTCTATAGATGACTACCCAAAGCTACGACCCTGTGGAATAAATCACCTCCCGGCAGACTCCAAGGAGTTGAGTCGTTCGATGTTGTGCAAGACCACCTTGATCAATAGCTCTCTTCGTTGTTCCCTGTTTCTACGGTCATTGTGGCAGGAGTGAGAGCGCTACTACTGTGAGGGAAGTTGGGACTTGCCTTGAAATCTGATGTTGCCGTCCTATTTCCGTGAGAAGTGACAAACCGCCTTAGAAAACCATCCACTGTAGCATGAGTTCAATGACGATGAGCGCCATTTGTATCAATCCTACATAGACTATCCTCATCTTTGGACCGGAGTTGTCCACTGGTAAGTAGTAAGGACTGTTCTTGTGCATAATAAGTGAAAACAGGTAGTGCGCCGCCGGAAAGCTAGCCCCTGTGAACGAGTCTGGTAGAAGAAGCTTGTTTAACACCATGGTACAACTCTCCTTGAGCGGTTTCCTCGCTCTCAAGGTCACAGTCAAGAAACTGATGGATGCAAATGTAACAAGTCCAGTCAATACTAAGTATGTTCCCAAATCCATGATTGTAAGATATGCGATGAGGGACGCCAAAGCGAACAACACCACCAGAATGAACATGAGCATGAATACCTGGTCGATCGTTTCAAAGAAACACCTCAATCGTTTCAGGTTCTTCAAGAACTCCTCTACACTGTCAATGCTTTCAATCTCCGTCCTAGAGGAGTAGATGAAATTGAGCATTTTCACAGAGAGTGTAATGTCATAGATCAGTATGGGGATACCATAGGCAAATCCAAGGAGATAGTGGATGGACGCTGCAATCTTGCCATAACCTGCCAACCAAAAGCCTGCGGCAGGAGCAGACATAACGTCGTAGGTCCAGAGAATCGCATAGAAGACGTAGCAAATGAGGAGGAAGATACAAATCCACTTTTCCTGCTTCTTCGTAAGAACCAGAAGGTCTTGCTCACCAAACCGTTCATAAGCCGCCCTGATCCTGTGAGGCGTCACGAGAACAAACGCAATTACCCAGAAACACCAGATTCCTTCATAATACATCTGCTCTACACTCTGGGGCGGCTTTTCTATCAATAGAACGCTAATGTAGAGTGAGAAGAAGACACTCGCCCACAACACGAATGGTCTGTGGTGGGAGTAAATGCGATCCATAAACGACTCCACCCTATGAAGCAAGTTGACTCCAATGATCCTATTCATGGACTCCCTCCAGAACAACTAAACCCATTTACCAAATCGTAGAGATGAATGTTTCCATAACTCGGAAATCGACTCGAGGTCGGAACTGCAGCTTGGGAATAGAGATTCAGTAAGGTTTT
>JAUVHR010000116.1 GCA_030593165.1 Candidatus Thorarchaeota archaeon | reverse complement strand
TCTGAACCGGATGCTTGACCCTCATGGACATCAAATCTTGGACCATTTGGATGTGCATCTATATTGTCCCATCTAGAGTACCCAAGAACTCCTGAATTTGATGTTCGAATTCACGTGTTGTCAGGATGACTTCTCTTTCTTGGCCTTCATCGAGAACCTGAACTGAAACGAACCCGACCTTATTTGCGAACTCCAAGCAACATCCAGGAACATCATCAAATATCTCAAGGCCAAATTTGCCGTCGAAGAAATCCTTCGCGCTGTGAAGAATCTCAGCAGGACGCATGGTGACTCTCTTCGACATTACTCTCATTATGATTCAGTATGATAAGCGCACTTTTGCATATACAGCTTGCCGTTGCCCGAAACTTGTACAATCCTGGACATCAATGTCCAGGAATGTCATTTGACCTTAGAGTGAATGAGCTCAACTAGAACCTCGAACCCCTCACCGGTCTTTGCACTCACAATGCAGTAAGGAATTTCCCCGTATTCCGCCGCCTTGTCTCTGACGGCATCCTCAGCAATGACACCTATCTCGGTCTTGTTTCCTACAAGAATCCAGCAATCACGAGGAATGTTCTCTATCGAAGATATCCAATCGTCTAGCTCGAACAGTGTTCCAAAACGTGTCAGGTCGAAAACAAGAAGGACCACCTTAGCACCCAGAAGGAGCTGTTCCTGGAAAAACCGAAAATGCTCCTGCCCCCCCATGTCGAACATTGATGTCGTGATTGTAGTTCCAGATTCTTTGTCTATTAAACTCCATGAATCGATGTCGAGACCAATCGTCATTGTCGTTTCAACAAAAGACCCCGTCACAAGTCGCGCAGTGATTGCGCTTTTTCCAACTCCGCCGGCTCCGACCATTGCAAGCTTAACACTTTTGGTTGACACTGGGGGTTCGCATCCGTCGGTCTATCTGGCGTTATTTGGGCGCTCGTTTGAGTTGAGGATTTGTCATATATAAGAGTCTGTGATGTATGAAGGGATGAAAGAGAAGCTACGGGAGTCATCCTGCACTGCCTGAGGTTGTATCAAGGGCGTTAGGACGACTTGCACCTCTCGACGGCAGCCACGGGCACAATCACTAGTCCGGATTACCAGACCATTGGCACATACCCATCTTTGATCAAGTCTGCGATCATTGTACCAACGTATTCGATCTTGATACCGATCTCTGCGATGCTCTCAGAGATGCCATCCCGGTCAGACAGAAACTTACATGCCACGGTGTTTCCCGTTCCTGCAACGTTCATAGCCTCGAGCCGTACCTCTTCGTCCTCGACGAGAAGATTCTCAGAGGGGCCAAAGAACATCACCTTGACATCATCTAGCCAACTGTAGTTTATTGTGTTTCGAGCATACGCTAGAGCCGTGAGCACCTTTTCACGATCGCTGCTAGCAATAATCACGAGCAATTTTGTAGACATGGGAACACCACTGTAATTCAATGATGCCTTGAGTGCGCAACTATAATGATTGTCGTATGGCAGAAAAAGTGGGGGAATCACACCCCCTAATTCACTCACTCTCTCAATTCAGGATACAGTATCTCAATATGCTCTCTGGACCGGATTCCACCCTCTCTGTAGAAGAAAAAGCAGAGTCCACCAATCATGACAGCCCCGGCTGCCAAATAGAGCGTGCTCTTGTAAGAGGCCCAGCTCTGCTGGTCGTAGTTTCGACCATCCCTCCACTGCTGGAACATGTCTGTCTTGATGATTCTGGTTTCATCAATTGGTGCCCCCTCTGAGTCCTCTAGAGTATACGAGAATACGAAGTCATAGGAACCCGGCTCAAGAGTCCATGAGCGTGACACCCACTCTTGTCCTGCCAAATCACCGGACGAAGGCAGAATAATCAGAATCTCCGAATCAACCAAGTCGTCTGTCTCGTTGTATATTGACACACGAACCCGACAGACCTCATATCCCACTATGTTGTATGATAGCTCGACATTGACAGTCGAGGTGTAGTAGGGTGAGTCAGTGACGTTGAAAACATATGTGGTTGTTTCAGACAAGCTTGCTGTGAAACCGTTGGGGCCGGGGTCTACTGGTCCGTTCACGTCCGGGGGGCACCCAAGGAAGATGACCAATGCGAACACAAAGGCAAACGCAAGAATAGAGTATCGACGAATGACCATTCCATCAATCCGATCTGGATGGGTCTCCTTCTTCTTGTGAACTGCAATAAATACTAGAGTGGAGAATCCAAGAGATGCTACGAGAATAATCACGAGTACTTCTGTTGCCTCTCCTGTGGACATCGTATAGGAGAGAGGGTCCAATCCTCGCGCCACTTCCCATCCATCACCTAGGCCGTCTCCGTCCGAATCAAAAAGCATAGGATCTGTTCCCAGAGCTAGTTCTTGTGAGTCGAGGAGACCGTCGAGATCACTATCCACTTCCTGAAGCGGAATAATCCCCGTCAGATGGCCGACGTTATTACTGGCTGCAGCAACCAACCGTGTACCGTGGTTGACAAACGATGGTGCTGCGCCCATTACAAAAAGCAAAATCATCGCAGCTATGACTGCGAATCGAATTGAGTTTCTATTCACTCAGACTTCCCTCAAAATCAAGCTATATACGCAATTTGTGCTTATTTCCTTTTTGTCGTGGATTGGCGATTCGCAATGAATGAACGGTCTGATGAATTGACATCTTGGACACAGACCCAGCGGGCCCGTCTCATTCCCCATAAAGTACTTCCGTATTAAGAGTTAACTCAGATTTCTCCCTTTCCACTGTTTGGTGATGTTATTGTCAATACCGGACAACTGGGAAGAAGAACTCATGTTTCATAGCTGGAAGATGATGAGATTGGGGCGGTGTCAACTGCTTCATACTGATCGTCCTGATTCCTTCCGTTTTCCAAATGGAATCCGAGTTAATGGCTATCTTTGGATAACGGTTAGCATGGAATTTGCCGGACTAGTTGAATCTCTCCTTGACGGTTGGGAGCCTTCGAGGAAGACAGACAGGAAGAAGGGAACAGTTCAATTCCAACTCAATAGGAGGAGTTTGGCCATAGACGGGAATGTCAAAGGGGAATTCCAGGACCTGATGTGGGAATTGTACACTCTGGGCTCCTAACAATGTGCGTTGACATAATCACAGACAGATGTGGTCCAACCAATGGAAAGGTTGCAGCTGATCTTTCAATGACTGACCCATTGTGAGATGGAAACCAATCGGGACCAATCAGGAGTTAAGGACGTTTCAGGACGAACAGACATTGAGCTATGGAAAGGATATATATCCACGATTGCTCAATCTGAGAAAAATGGTTAAAAGACTAAAGAGTCCGATTGATTCACCGCGGTGATTCGAATGGCAAGGTGTTTTGTTACAGGCGGGACTGGATTCATTGGAAGCCACATTGTGAGACTCCTAACTGAGGAAGGACATGAAGTCACCACACTTGTTCGCAAGTCTTCATCAACTGAGCTGATTGACGGACTCCCTGTCAAGAATGTTGCCGGAGATGTCACTGACAGTGAGAGTCTGATGAGGGGCGTACCTGATGATACTGAATGGTTCTTCCATAATGCTGCAATCATGGCCGAGTGGGGAGGTCGGGCTCATTTTCATCCGGTCAATGTCGAGGGAACGCAGAATGTGCTCGAAACTATCAGAAAGAAGAACATCCCGCGCCTCATATACACATCGTCAACTGCCGTCTATGGCTTCCCGAACAAGAAGGAACCAATCACAGAGGACTGGCCATGGAGACCTTCGAATGAATATCAGGACTCGAAGATTGCAGCAGAGGATTTGATTCGTAAGTACATGAAGGCCTACGGAATCAAAGCAACCATGGTACGACCCCCGACCGTTCTCGGAAGAGGAGACATGTACACAGGACCACAGATGATTGAAGTCCTGAAACAGGGAGGGATGTACTATTTTGGAGATGGCAGTAATATTCAGAGCTTTGTACATGCAGAAGACACTGCACGATGCCTAATACTTGCGGCTGAGAAATTTGATAAATCGTCTGGCAACGCCTACAATGTAGTATCGTTCACTTCGCGCTTCAGAGAATTCATTGAAGCACTGCAGGAAGGTCTCGATGCTCCCAGAAGAGTCAGGAAGATGCCGTACCGCGTTGCGTGGGCGCTCGGCGGCCTGTTGGGCGGTCTCTACAAGGCATTCCTTAGACGTACGGGACCTCCACTGACAACTTTCAGAGTTAAGCTGTTTGGCACAAACTACCTAATAGACGGTACAAAGGCAAAAGAGGACCTCGGGTTTGAACCCACATGGAATCTGGAGTCAACTGTCAAGGATATGATAGAATGGGGAGGGGTAGTGAAGCCGAGGTAGGCATACCCCCCTAATCGAATCTACAACGATTGCGTGATTTTCTCAAGTGATATCTGAAGCTGTCTTTCAACTATTCTTTCTTATCTTTTCTTTTGATTAGAAGAATCTCGAACTCCTGCAGTTCAGATTGTAGTCTTGCGATACCCCTAGCTTGAGGCCCACTAGCACTAAAGCCAAAACCCGCTTGAATTGGAATATCTGTCCATCCGATTTCTTTGCATAACTTCGCGAGTTCAATCAGTAGTCTGTCCCAAGCATATGAATGACCTGTCCTAAATGCTTGAAATCTCATGATGATTTTCTCGCCTTCACCAGTCACAGTTGCACCATCTGCTTCGAATCGAAGGGGAGCTGATGCAGCTACGATTGTATCACCATCAAAAAGCATCACAGGACCCTGCACAGTGAAGACCCTGTCCTTGAAATACGAACGGAATGCATCTTCATCAGCAAATGCACTGCGAACGTTTTCATCTGCCATACAGAGTTCTATGAGGAGATCAATATCATCCTCTGTTGCCACGCGAGCCGTAAGTTCTGATGCTTTTCCTTCTAGCTTTATTTTGCTTGTTTCAACAACATCCAGATCGAGTACGTATCTGTAAATGCGTTCGTCTTCCACAAAACCTCTATTGTCAAACCATTCCAATTGCTGATCACTGATTTTGGAATTGAGCACTACAGCTGTAATGATTTCCTCAATGTCATCCTTGCTTTCCAAGTAAGCAAGTTGTTCGTTGAATATTTTCTCCTTGGCATCAGGAGGGCAATCAGGTAGAGACCAAGGATAACCAATAAGAGCTCTGCCTTTTCTATCTAGATCAGTTGCTGAAGTTACATAAGCCAATGGTTTCCCGTCTTCTGTTAGAGCATATCTTGTTAAATCAGGACCTCGTTGGATATTCCGTTCTTTGATTTGCCAACCTTGAGCTGGTAAACCAGAAGCACCTGTGTAGATTTCAGCCTGAATGTCCTCGAGTCCCTCGTCTGCAATCCAATTCTTGTATACAACTTTCATTTGTAATCATCTCCCAAGCACACCGAGTCGAATATAGATTGTATTATAATTGGTCTACCTAATAAACATTTGGAGCGATAACTGTGTGCATTACAAACCGTTGCGTTGAGTGACTGATTTATAAGATGTCACGGTTTCTGATTTGAGAAGAATATCTTCCATAGAATGGGGAGGGGTGGCAAAACCTAAGTAGGAATACCCCCCTTCAACACTTCTATAACGGTTCTGTGATTTTCTCCAGAGATATCTGAAGCTGTTTGATGGTGTCCATGTCAGGCGGATCTACAAAGAGACAGGCAGTGAATGTCTTCTCATCTCCTGGTCCAAACCAGACATCACGATATAACGCTGCAAGTAATTTGAAATCCTGTATTAGCATACCTATGATATCCGGACGCTGACCAGGAGCTAGTAGCGCCACACCTTCTGAAGCTTCTGATCCGTTTCTTGCCCAGATTGCATTATTGTCTACTACCATCACTGTAGGAATTGGAGAAGGCATGATTTCTGAAGGTCGCGCGCCCCATTCTGCAACAATCTGAACATTGTCTACACTTCCGTTGAATCCAATATCAAAGAACATGGTTGGAATCATAACAATAGGAGCTGTTGTTGGATTCTTGATAGTCAGACGGACAAGAACAAGCGGAGACCCTGGAGCAGTCAAATACTGCTGTCTCATCTTGAGACCCCTTGTGGTCTGCTGCTTGATACCAGACCAAGACATCTCTACTCCTTTCCAAGGACCGTGCTCAACGATTTTTGCAGTTCGCTTCTCTTCAGCTGTATGTGCACGAGTGAGATCTTCACTGCTAACGTCATCACTCCATAGAACTGCTTGAACGCCACCGTAGTAGTTATCCACAAAGACCTTGGGGCTCGCTTCTGGAAAAGCAGTTAGCAGCAGCTCGGTTGAGTTGCTATTCTTCAGCGAAGTCATGCAGCCACCAAAGTCAGGAGATACCTTGAATTGGCAAAGACCATTGTCTACAGTGTACACAGATTTGCCTTCTTCAATACTCTCACTTATTTCGACCTTAGATTCCTTTCGTCCTAGCAGTATCAATGTAATAGGTTTCTCAGAAACCATAGCAGAAGTGAAGCGAAGCGAACCATGATCAATTGAAAATTCGTCCTTGACGATATCGCTCGGTATCAGTTCGAGAGGAATCTTTGAATCGTTATCAATAGCCTCTAGAGGAATCATTGACGTAGACTCCGGTTTCTCACTCATTTCTCCTTTGCAGTCCCAACCAGAAGGCGCGACAACTTGAAGCATTCCTCCCAATGGAGCCGCAATTGTCTTCTTGAATTCAATTTTGGTGGAAATAGCTTCGACGTGAGGAACAACAATGGTTGCAGGCTTAACGCTAACAGCTTCACAAGGAGTATCGTAATCCACAGGAGTTGAGAAATCATTGAACTTCTTCGCGATTCGAATTTGCCAAGTATTCTGAATCTCCATCCAATTAGATGCATTCATGATATTCAGTATTCGAGAGATCCTTCTAGTTTCTCCAGGTGCCAACGTGGTTTCAGGAATATCAAAGGTCTGAATTTGTCCATTAGCTACTTCAATTGTTTCCTTTTGCGATTTATCCCAGACTTGACCAATAGTCACTTGACCATTGTCTATTGCAAGCCAACCTTCTGATAGGTAGTCTGGACTGTTTGGAATTGCAGGGTGCCCAAACATGAAGTTGCCAATGGGTTCTTGAGTGATTCCTGATGCCAAAGGCACAGTTGCAACTCCTGGACTAAAACTGATCCCACCTCCGCTTCCATATACTCTAAGCTGGAAACGATGCGGCTCTTTGCTGGTGTTGGTCACCCAGACCTCATGTGTTACTATTGACGATCCTTTCTCAAAGATTGCACGTTCTTCGATATGCAATGGTCTTTCAGAATGATCAATTGTCATTTTGACGGTCACAGCTGAATCAGTTTCACTTACTGATGCATTTCGTTCTGCGAATCTGAAAGGACTTATCCCAAATGGTGGACCAATCTCGGTTCGGAATCTATAGGAAGAGCCAAGAGAATGGCCAGGATGCACAAGACGAAGGATACCTCCTTCTCTTTGGAAGTAAGCAGTAGTTCGATCACTCGTTATGACCGTTCTCTTCTCTCTATCATCCTCACCAATAGCTATAGAGCCATTGTCGAAGCAATAAACTGGGATTCTCCATTTTCTTGTTTCTAATGACACTTGTCCATTTAAGCTCTTAACAGTTAGAGCAAGATGAGCCCATAAATCGTATGTTCCTTCTTCCAAATCGCCATGAGCCGTCACATCAATTGTCGCGCCAGCAAAGCCTTCTGCAGGAATGTTAACTTTGGAGTCTACGGCAGAAAGGGCGAGTCCTTTTGGAACATCTTCGAAGACAAGATTCCCAGACATGTCAGTTGATGATTGGCTAAGGATAGTGATAGGAATGGATGTTAAGCCACCGGGAGCTATTCTTACTGGTCCTGCTCGCGTCTTTATTTCAGCAGCAGGCGTTATTTTGAGCCCAGTGCGTAGAGAAGACTCTTGTCCGTTTAGTTTCATCTTAGCATGGATGAATGGTGTCTTAAGATCTGCAATATGAATAGGTACAGTTGACTCCAATATGAAGGGGACAGCATGTGTCAGTGTTTGGCCTGATTCAAGTCTCTCTTTGTGCTTGGTAGGACTATCAAACTTGAGACCATCAAATCCATCGATTGAGAAATCCACCTCAATTGATTCATCGGTGCCATTTTCAATTTCAATGGCATAAACTGAGGGGACTCCACACAGATTCAAATGATTGTTAACAGTAGCAGATACTCGCAGCTTCTTTCCTGCTATTTCTCTTGAGATACCAGTTATTGACCTCGAGTATCGGTCGACAATTATCTTCAAAGAGTTTTCATCATCTGCAAAATTGTATTCATATACTGACATACCATCAAGCACTAACGAGTCCGGAGCTTGGGCAACTTCTCGCTTGTGGAAAGTATACCATGCATCAGGCTCTGTATGTAGTTCAAAGAAATCATTACTGAGGGGATGAGCAAGAATCTCTGGAATGTAATTTTCGAGATGTACACCACTTTGTTCAGGATTCCACATGAATCCAATCTTCTTGTATAATGGTACAGCTCTTAGATTCCCAGCCCACGTTCCGAGATCAATCCGAGTATATCCATGGTCAATTGAAATCTGAGTTGCTCTAAGAAGTAGACGCTTTCCTACCTTCTTTCCAAGGACCTCTGGAGATACTCCAAGTATTCCTACGTACGAAGCTTCTTTGTCTCGCCAATGCGCCATTAGCGAGCAATATCCAACAGATTTCTTTGTTGTTTCATCTACAGCGACTAGAAGAGCAATTGCTCGCATAGTGCTCAATCTGTTTCTTACTCTTTCAGGGGTATAGGGAACACCTTGTGTAAAGCCTCCAATCCAAAGGTCATCCCAAGTGTTCCACATATCGGCAACGGATTGTGCCATACTATCATCATATTTCACAATTGTAATGTTAGCTTCGTCAGACATAGCTCAACCTCGAATATCAGAAGACTAGGTCTCGAATAGGTCCAATTCGGTATATAAAACAGAACCACAAAACAGGGTCA
>JAUVHR010000162.1 GCA_030593165.1 Candidatus Thorarchaeota archaeon | reverse complement strand
TAACAACGTCTACTATGACATTGGTAAGAGTTGATTCCTGCAACGTGATTGTGCCCTTGAAGTCCATATGGTGTGGGGAATAACCAAAGGAAATCGTGGGTGTCACTGTGAGCTTGATTTTATCCCAGAGCGTTTCAGCTACCATCCTAGAAATCTGTTCTGCAATGAAGTGGTCATTGTCTACCGGTAGGGCTGGACCGTGCTGTTCAGTGGCCCCAAGTGGCACAACTGCAATATCACATTCCTTCAGTCTGTCTTCCACTTCTGGCCAAGTCATCTTCGCTAGTCTGTATTGCTTCTCCATTGGTATCACTGTGGAGGGATAATCCGTGTCGCTAATAGATTGTGTGGCTCATTCTATGATTAGCATTATATATGTAGAACTCCATATCTCTTACCTGAAGGGGTTTCGCGTGGCTGAATCGTCTGGTCAAACGGGAAGAATGGTAGTAGTTGTTGTGATGATTGTTGCAGTTGTGTCGGTAGGATTTCTTGCGTTCTACACGGACCCTTCTCAAGGAGATGTGACAACACCATCTCCACTTCCGGGCTTGACACTGCCCAACATAACGTTGCCCAACATCACACAGAGCCTTCATGAACCCATACGGATCACTAGCGATGAAGAATTTCATAATACATCAGTGACTGAGGAATGGATTGGAAATGGAACTGTGGATTATCCATTCATTATAGAGGACTACCACATCATAGCGGACATGTCGTGCATATACATTCGCAATGTCACTGTCAGTTTCATGGTCAGAGACTGTTTCTTTGAAGGCGAGAAACAGCTGTATACGAAAGGACTCTACGTCGAGGATGCAAGCAACGTGTTTGTTTACGATTGCTTCTTCTACCAACTGGATGAAGGAATTGCATTCATGTTCACGTCAGACTCAAACGCTACCCACTGCTCATTTCTTGAGGTCAATACTGGTGTCAATGTAACCCTTTCAGTAGATATCGGGTTCTACGGATGTGCAATGTCCGGTGGTCATGGGGCCTGGGATTACTCTGGTGGGACCATCCAGGTTGAGAGGGGAGGTGCGGGAATCTTCATTGCTGGATCCAACTCTACAGTTGTAGACTACTGCAATGCATCACGCTATTACTGGGGTCTGCTAGCACAGTCCAGTGTAAACTGTTCCATAACGGGGAATACTTTGGCGAACAACATCGATGGATTCGAAATGGATTGGCGTTGCAACAACTGGGTGATTTCAGACAATACTATTGTGCATAACTTAGTTGGGATTTCTATCGGAACTGAATGCAGCAACTGCCAAATCATGTGGAACAGAATCGGTTGGAATAATGAATCCAACGCGATTGATTACGGAACAATGAATGTCTGGGATGATGGGATCGATAGGGGTAATGCGTGGAGTGATTACATGGGTACAGGAGAGTACCAGATATCCGGAACCGCAGAGAGTTTCGACAGATACCCTTCAGTATTGACCTGGTAAACAGCACATCTAATCTGCTTCATCCGAGCGGAATAATCGGGAGGCTCTCTTTTCCTTTGATTCAATCTCATTTATGACTAAAGTAATTCACCGAAATCGTATTCAGGCACCATTGTTCGTCAGTCTAGATGATGGGAACTGAATGACTGCCGAGCTTGTCTTCCTGCGCCATGCTGAACCGGAAGTTCGCATTGAACTACCTCCTAGTCAGTGGGGACTATCGAAGGAGGGGAAGGCACAGAACGTTGTTTTCGCGTGTACCGGGGTCTTTGATGACGTTCAGGCGGTCTATTCATCCTCTGAGAAGAAGGCCTATCACACAGCGGTTCCGCTTGCCATTAGGTCACGCCAGCGTGTCAATGTAGAAACAGCACTCAACGAGCTGAATCGTGATCAGGGTCTCTGCCTGTCAACGAATCAGTATAGGGACGCAGTCCGTCAAATCCTACGCGACCGGAACTTTGTTGTCGACGATTGGGAGAGTGCAACCAGGGCACTGAGTCGTTTCCGAGCGGGAGTAAGTGGAATTGCAGCAGAACATCCAGATGAGAAGGTCCTCATCGTGACTCATGGTATAGTCATGACCCTCTACTTCTCGAATCTTCTGAACGATTGGCGACAGGCTTTCGATCGGTGGAGTTCGCTGAAGTTCTTGACTTGGGGTGTTGTCAAGGACTTTCAAGTTGTCAAAGATTTGATGTGAGCAGAGGAGCCGCTTGGCTTGCGGAAGAAGCCTGCAAACCGATACAATGATTGAATACACGAAAGCCTTTTTCCTGCTAAAGCCAAGCATGAGAGAAGGTGAATCAAGTTGGTCAAGAAAGTCAAGAAGGCTATGATCACAAGTTTCAAGAAATTCAAGGCCGCGTGGGAGAAGGATGCAGACTCTCCCTATGACAGTATCATGTACTACATCATCGCTGCCCTGAATGTCGAGAAAGACGCAGAACTCGCGAATGCGATGATGACTGTTGTCGTTTCTAAGAAGGACTGTGTTGAGTCAGGCAAGTCTCCCTCTGGTTTGATCTTGCGGAAGACAGGGGCAGCCTACTACATCGGGCAGTTTGCAGGGAATCCAAATATCGCAAAGTCATACGTTGGTGGTACTGACACAAATGGATACAAGATTTCTAAGAGCGCTCTGCAGATGACGGTTGTTAGGACACAAGGCAAGGGCAAAAAACTGAAGATCTTCATTCAGAGCGGCGGAAAGGACAACCCGACTCCTATCCATATCGCGCAAAATTCTTCGGGGCAGTGGAAGCTCACGAACTATGGCTCTATCTGTACAGGAGTGAAGAAAACCCCTGAGGAACTCGGTGACTTCTAGTCAATCTATTCCAAATGAACCCGAATATCCAAATGTCCCTTGTCGTACACGCAATGGGCATGAGTGTTCAGATTAGCAGAATGAATCCCATTCAATCTAACGAGTCGAGAATCCTTCTTGTGAACTCTAGAAGTGATTCATGAAGAATCTGTCCAGATTCCAAATCAGCTTCCACGTATATTCCATCAAGTGATTCGGAAAACTCTCGACCCTCATCTTCACTGACCATTCTAGTTATGAATGGCTTTGTCCTATTTGCAATCACAAGTACTGGCACTCTTCCTGACAGACTTGTTACTTCTTCTATTAGCTCTTTGGCTCTTTGGAGAGTTGCTTTGTCCGTCACATCGTAAACAAGAATTACTCCCAATGTCCCTTTCCCTGCAATTTGCACTGTTGTATCCGTGAATCCTGAAGATTCCCATAGCTGCAGAGTCGTTGTTTTCTCAACATCCGGAGGATTGAACCTCATGACACTGATTGTAAAACCTGTAACTGGTTTGATTACTTCTGAACTAGTAGTTACAGGCAAGATGTCTGTCTTTCCTACACCCTTTGCTCCTAGGAGTAATACCTTGAGAATAAATTGCTTCATTGTTCAACAACCACAATCAACGATGTTAGTAGTTTGTTTTGAAGCTAGATATTTCTTATGTTGATGTTCTATTGAACTCAAAGAATATGGACTCAAGATAATAGGGGCCAAACCTCTCTAGTTCCAGGGGCAATGAGAGAGAGCACACGAATCCGAGATTTCAACCCAATCTTCCTCAGAAACAACTAGGAGCCGCAATCATAGGTCGTGATGTTGTAAACAAATTGAACCGGCAGATTCTGATATGAACTTGTGACATTGACAATATGATACGGCTGTGTAAGCGCCATTGTAGTACCACAGTCAGGTCCCGGGTGGAGCTCATCAACAAAGACCACATACCCTGTTGCGGTCAGGGCAATTCGCGTGATGGTTGTCACAAATCCGCCTGAGGGCCGTTCACCTTGAAAGACCGCGAAGACTACGTTTGTTGAAAAGTCGATTATGGGCGTTTCGGGAACAGGTGTGCAAGTACTCTTCATCTCTGCCCACAGATTCTCCCATGTTTCAAGGTCGGTTATCTTCTGTTCAATTCTCTCTGAAACACCACAATAGAATCTATGTTCGACATCTTCAAAGAAGACCTCTTCGTCCTCTACAATGCTCTCTGGAGGAGTGGTTACCACGACAATGACGAACGCAGTTAGAACTACAGATAGAATGAGCACCCCCCCAATGATTCGAGATGAATTCTCCATGCTGCTTCACCCTCTTGGTAGAAGACATCCTGTATATGGTAAGAATTCCATATAATACCACACATTAGAACACGGCAGATGCCAGAAACATGAGCTGCAAAACAATTCAAGCTAACAAGAATCGCGATGAGGTGTGCGCTGCGCTGAACCTCGCTCTTAATACACTTCGACATAATCTATTTTGAGTATGGGATTCACAGGCAAAACCCGGATTTTGATGGCCACAGGGCTCATCATTGCACTTACCGTTGGCGTAGCTGCTTTTGTAGCATTTCCACTCTCAAATAGCAATCCAGCTGACGATTCAATCAAATTGACATTACTCTACAATGCAGGCGTCATGATAGAAGCAGACGGGATGCGAATCTACATTGACCCTTATAATCTGCCAGACAACTACACTGATCTTCCTGCAGATATCATTCTCATTACTCATCCGCATGGGGATCATTACGACTCCTCAGTTATGGATATGCTTCAGAAGAATGAAACAGTGAATGTGTTTCCTGCGAACATGTCCCTTGAAATCATTCGATATGATGGAGTTGGTGTTAATCCAGGGGATCAGCTTCAGTTTGGTTCGATAAACATCACGGCGTTCTATATGTACACATGGGCACCAGAAGGCTATGAGCCTAGCCATCCAAGAGCGAATAATTGGACAAGCTACATCATTGATATCGATGGATTCAAAATCTTCCATGCAGGCGATTCAAAGAACATAGAAGAATATGAGATGCTAACTGGTCAGATTGACATTGCGTTATTGCCACTAGGACCGGGTTGTCAGACTATGTTCAACATGGAAGTAGTCGAAGCTCTTGAAGTGATTCAACCTACATACTTCATTCCAATCCACTATGCGGAAGGAGCTGATGCAACATTCATCACAATTTATGGTTCTTTAGTAGAGCAAAATGCTGGTTGCGAAATAGTGCATCTCGCATACTACGAGTCCCACACCTTTCAACCTGGAGAGAATGGTGCGGATTGAATTATAAACTGGCGATTGGACAATGATGTATGAATCCTAGAGAGTGAATGGGGGTCTCATTCGATATCTAGGTCGCTCTCATCTAGGAGACGTCTAGCGTCCTCAAGTTTCGCAAGCTCAGATTTGGCTTGTTCAAGAGCTGCCTGCATCTCATCAAGAAGTTCGCTAGGTTCCTTTTGAGAAATCATCTGCTGAAGACCATCGATTGCGTCCCTTAGTTCTTGGACTCTGGCAGCGCCTACATGTGTGTCCGTGTCATCTACAATTCTCATCAGGCCCTTCATTTTCTCAATCAGTTCCTTCTCACTTTCTATTTCGTGTTCGAATTTGGACATCGCTTTGCTGAACCTCTCCTCAATCTCATTCCGAAGCTGAGTAATCTTGGTCTCCATCTCCTCAAGACCACTCTCAGTGATTATTCGCTGTATTTCAGGCAAAAACCTGCGTGCTCTGTCCCTTGCTGATTCGATTGCAATCAGTCCTGAATCTAGGTCGTTTTCATATTCCTCATCATCATGGACTGACTCCATTTTATCCAAGGCAAGATGTATCTTTGATTCAACATGCTTCATTCGAGCCATGTACAGACTCTGTTGCACACTCGCAAGAATGGAGGGAGTGCTATCTGGTTCTGCAGCTAGCAGCTCTTCGTATCTTTGTTTCATCCGGGTCAAAATGTACTGTAGGACAACTATAGCCATCATGTGTTCTTTTTTCTCAAACATCATCTTAGCGGACTTACGTTGTTTCTGTACCCATGCGAATATGTGATATGCATCATCAGGTTCCAAGGGGGGCTGTGTTCCATCTACTAGCCATGGGCGCTCGATGTGCTTTTTTGGCATCACTTCAAGCGGTTCTCCGCGAATCAATGAGTCAAGGATGCTTAGTTCCTCAGAGAACGATGACGCTACTGTGGCGAATGTTCCGGACTCTACCTCGCTGATGAACTCAGGATCCCCATCGATAGGTGTGCCGCACAAGGTACATTCTGTTGCGTTTAATTCATATGGCGTGCCACACAAAATACAGGCTTGCTCGGTGGGTTTCGGTATTCCACACCCAGTGCAGGACTCGTCGTCAGTTTCGTTCATTTTACCGCAATCATCGCAAACCCACATGAGATTACACCATAACCCGTTTTCTGCATATTGAGAGTGAACCTCAACTGTAAGAAACTTTTGTGTTCCACCCCTCCCCTGCCCGGTGTCACCACCTTGCAGACTCTGACGAGTCCATAATCAGCAGAGGCTTTGTCTGTAGTCATCGAGAAATCTCTCCCACAGTCCTGGCTTCCTTCTCCTGTCTTGTTGCTGGAACATCACTCCCAGCGACAGAGAGTCTTTCCACAGCATTTGCCACGGCGGGGTCATTATCACTCACTCCAGCCTCGTCACCGATACTGAAGAGGTCCAATTGGACAAAGTGAACAGCCGCGGACTCCCCGGGACCTGATGTATGGTCTCTTGTAGGGAGTGAGGACATCCGTTCGGAAGAAGAATTCTTCCGTCGGGCTTTCAGTCGCGCGCTTCGTGCTCTTTGAACTGCACTAGCCCACTTACCTAGTCCTCTCACTCCATGTAGTGATGAAGTGAGTGTAATGAGGCGTCCGGCGATGTTGACGGCTCCGTTCCTGTCGGCGTTGGTCTTGTGGCCGCATGATGGACAGTGGAAGAAGTTCTGTCTCGGTCTGGTCCCCTTGCTCCCACATTTGTAGCAGATTATGGAGGTCCAGTTCTCAGGGACCACTCTAAACCGAGAGCTCTTTCCCTTGACAGTCCAACCAAGTTGAGCAAGACCATGACTCAAGGAGTCAGTGATCCGAGCAAAGGCCCACCGGTGAATCATCCCTCTGAACCTTCGCCCTCTGTAGTTGCCTCTACGAGCTGTGAACCTGATGTTCTTCAACCTGCCGAGTGCCATATACAACTTGTATCTCTCCGAGAGCTCCGTTATGTAATCGACAAGCTGTCGAACAAGGACCCTGTCGTACTCACGGGCGACATTCTCCCTCTTGCCTCTCATCCGCCTCAGTCTGAGGGCAATCCTATCGTGGGAAAGACCCCTGTTGCAGCGAGTGTCCATCTCGTGTTGAAGGTCAGCCACTCGGCTATCGAGTTGTCTGAGAATCTTCACCTTGTCCCTCTGAATAAAGTAGCGGGTTTCTCGCA
>JAUVHR010000323.1 GCA_030593165.1 Candidatus Thorarchaeota archaeon | reverse complement strand
GACTGTTTCCTGAACGGTACTCTTGCCAAGCCCGGCGACAAAGTATCTGACGGTGACAGACTGGGCATGTTTCCTTTCAACATGGTCTTGCTATGCGGAGGTCAGCACCTCAAGGGCCACGGTTACACCCGTAAGGATGTTGACGTCGATTACTACTAGGTGGGAAGCATGAAGGTTTCTGTAAAGCTCTATGCAACTCTCCGCAAATTCGCTCCCCCTAAAACTGATATTGGAGAATCTTTTGAAGTCGAATTTAAAGGGACGACAATCTCCGACCTTATAGAGCAACTCGGCTTCACTCAGGAGCTAGCTCGGATTGTATTTGTAAATGACAACCAAACATCTGATTTATTGTCCCCTCTGAGGGATGGGGACAAAGTCGTCATGTTTCCGCCAGTGGGCGGCGGATAGGTCCCACGAGCTACTAGTCTGAGTCCGGCTCTGGTTCCGGCTCCGGTTCGGGGTCTGGTTCTTTCTTTTTCTTGCCGCAGACTTTTGAGAAGAAAGCCAAAGCTGCTAGCAAGAGGGCTATGCTACTATAGAATGTCAAACTCATTTGATCACCGCACGAATGTGCCTGTTGTCAATTGACGGACCTTTGTAATCAATCTTTGGACTGTGTGAAACATCTCTTCAACCAGTGCATTCAGGCCGCTCAGTGTCGGATCAAGACTTTCGCCGCAGCAACCCAGTCGCGAACCTTTTTGAGGTCGAACGCGTAGCCTGCTGGCACTCTGAACTCCTCGGACGCTAAGGCGGACTTCACCTTCCTGAGCAGGATTTCTGGGACTGCCGCCGCAAGATCATCTAGGGCTGTAATACCGGTGGCGAATACAATGGCTTCGGCATCCTCCTCTGAGATGCCATCAATCCACGCAAAGTGCCCCATGGCAACCCATTTGCCTGCAACTTCGGAGCCCACACCACAAATCTCTGCAACTCTCTCCGGCCGCGATCCGAGCATGTCCTGAACTGAATCAATGCCCTCATCTCGAAGCATGGAACCATAGGTCTCTCCAACGCCTTCTATGGTTTCGATTGGCAGTTCGCTCAGCTCGACTTTTGGCTGCACAATTTCGGGTACATGTTTCTCTTCATGCTTGTAGGGCTTTCTAGCTGGTTTCGGTGCTTTCTTCTTCTTGGGCTTTGCCTTAGGCTTCGTTTTATCAGGCTCCTCGTCCACTTGCGGGCCGACTGTTTCCATTATGTCCTCAACAATCTCACTAAAGCTCTCACCCCAACCCAGTAGGACCACAATAATCAGGACAACTAACACCGACATGGCCAGAATGGCATTGTTGGGGTCGTATTGCCAAAGCAGAGCCGCCATAGTCGCCAGGACTATCCACACTATGACGACTGGAATCATATTCTTGTTCTTGTACTTCTGAGCCCTTGAAGACATACCACTTTGTATCCTTCCTGTTGGATAGGCCGCGGTTCCCTCTCCGGACTGATGAATGAATCCCTATGAAGCTACGCGTCTGTAGCGGGTTCCTTGGCAGCTGATGATGGTTCTATGAGATCTTGAGTTTCCTTCTCTTCCTCGTCCTTGCACACAAACTCAGGAACAACGAGGATTGCAATGAACACAGCTGCCATGAAGAGCATCCCTGGCCAGGATCTTAGGAAGATACTGATTCCTCCGACTTGAGGAATCCTCCAGATCAGCACGCCGACGATGTCCTCGTAAGTACGATAGCCGAAATCCTGTGAAGGATTATTGTCGCCTCGCGTGTAGTACCTGTAAGTGCCATTCACTTCTTCAATGGATACGACTCTATGCACAATTGGGGCTTCAGCGTACCAGCTGGCGCGGAAGACAATGATATCGTTTACAGCGATATCCTCAGGAGCCCGCCCCTGCAGCACTAGGAGGTCATTTACCTCCAAGGTTGGGACCATCGACTCGCTAGTGACAACCACGAGTGGAGTAGTTGTCCCCATCCCTAACATGAACACACCGTAGCCCGCAAGAGTGCCGCCTATAACTACGACAAACAGGAATACTGTTTTTGCAGGCTCAGACCTTTGATCCCATTTCAGACGTTGACGCATTCGCTCCATGACCCAACACTCCTCAGACGCGAACTGTGCCAGTCTAATAAAACTGACGAAGCCCGCCCTACCCGCTCATATCACAATGTTAAACAGCGGCAGAGCACAACCCAAAGGAGCCGAGGCAAATCCGAATGAGTAACACCTGGGTCAAGACGTGGATGCGCACCCCGAAGATCAACTGTGGGCTTTGCGGCAGGGCCGCTTGCACAAGTTTTGCAAGAGCCCTGGTTGTTGGCCAGCTCGAGTTAGATGATTGTCCGATTCTTCGGCTCCGCGATTACGCCAACCTGAGGGCGGAGCTTGAGGCGATGCTAAAGGGGGATTCTACTCCTCGTATGGGGACTGCGCCGGAGTTGCCCGAAGGTGGTGTTCTGTTTACACAGCCCTGCAAGGACACGAATGATAGAGTGATGGCCGAGCTCAGTCTGCATAATGGAGTCAAGCCCGGCGAGAGTATGCGATTTGCAGTGTTTGACCCTCGAACGCTTTGCGACCTGATGAACTGCCTAGAATCGCAGTTTGACCTTGTCAAGTGCAGCCGTGACCTTGGATACGGTCGAGCTGAAGTTGATGAGATGAACATCACCGTTCTTCAGGACGGACGTATCAATATGAGGCGAGTGAAGGACCGCGATCAAGTAGTGAATGTCTTTGGCAAGCTTGAACGTGCCCTTGTCGGCGCAACAATATGCAACTGCTGTGGTTGCGATCTTCTCTCCATTCTGTCAGGCTGTGTGGAACCTGTGGATGCTAACAGGCATACTGTATACGATGCAGGCACGAACATGAGCATCGATGAGAAGAGTGCTCAATTGCCTGTCAGACGAGTAGATGTGGAATCAACCCTCGATGAGAATGCCGAACGCGCTCTGTGCCTGATACAGAGTCTTACTGATCGCTTAGAGTCCGGCATGGTGCAACTGCTAGACGGACGTATCGAGCTTTTTCGCGCGGTGAGTTCAGAGGAGGCTAGGTGTTCGCTTGTAAAGCTCATCACTAATCCCTCTCTCTACGGAAATGAAACGCTACTGCTCAAGGTTCTGGCTCTCGTACGAGTCGTTTTCGATGCATTGTGCGGAGTTTCAGAATTGGCAGAAATGCTAACATATACTCCAAAAGAAGATCGCGATGCAATCCTGAAACTTGTGTCTACAGCTCAATCGGGTGAACTCTCGTTGCAGATGAAGGCGATTGATGACCAAAGGCGAATTCTTGCTCATGCTCACTCATTGAGATTGAATCGGGCCGTGCGGCTTCTGCAGGAATGGGTGCGATAATCTGCCTAGAAGTGCCTTAGTAGCACCACAGTTCTCTGACGGTGTTGATGATGCTTAGGGCATGTCCACTGTGTTTACGTCAAGCTTCACTACCAAATACAGATGAAATGCGGATTAGAAGTTGACCACCTATATAGGTCACACCAACTGCTTCTGTACCACTGAGAAAAGTTGGATCAGTCAATGTTCGATACCCGATTATATAATCTGACATAGAGAATAACAGAAACCCAAGAAAAAGACAGATGACGAAGAGTTTAGGATAGTCATCAAACCACTTTGACAGACTGAATGCTAGAACTGTAGTCAGGAGAATCCCGTAGCCGAACAGACCCATACTAATGACCATTTCGGCTGGGTTATACAGAGTCAGGACGAACAGGAATACAACAATCACAATACTGGCAATCCAGATGATTATACTTCGCGTGATTAGTCTAGGAGATTCACTTCTTAGAAGTAAGGGCGAACGGTCTTTGAGAGCCAGAAGATAAACCACGTGCCCCAGTGCAAACATGAGAACACCGTTGATCAGTGGATATGGGGTGATGTGAAATACTGATGCCATGAGGAGGTCTCCTACAAAACAAATTAGCATTGCAATGATGTGAGTAGTACGAAACGGGACCACTTCTCTGTCGTTCTCTTGTCTATGAAATTCACGAAAGCTAGAATAACAATCAATGCTGATGTAGCTAGGAAATTCCAGTTGGGCGTACCTTAATTTATCATGATTATAAGAAATGCAGTGGAAACGAAGATTACCAATGCAATCACGACACGCAAGACACCAAGTGGCGTTTTCAATGAAGCATGTGACATTCAAATTTCACCTCAATGAGATGTCCAGAAATAAACTATCTAGCGAATTTTAAGGATTCTGGCTTTGATGAACCACTTTTATCAGAGGAACTGACATTGGCAAGGGTATGTACACAGGAAATCTTGTCCGCCTCCGTGCACTTGAGGAGTCAGATCTCGATGACGTTTTAAGATTCTACAACACCCTCGAACTGAGGAGATTCTTGGGTCCTCCAATAGTCAGATCTAGGAGGTA
>JAUVHR010000336.1 GCA_030593165.1 Candidatus Thorarchaeota archaeon | reverse complement strand
AACGTCTGACTTCTTGATTCTTCGCACAGCTAGAATTCCGGCCTTGGCCAGGAAATGCTGAGCAACGTCGTCAATACCTTTCTGAGCAATCACAACGTTAGCGCCAGACTCAACAATCTTCTCCACCATACTCCTAATCATTCGCTCCTCTTCATCTAGGAAGCTCTGCATTCCAGTTGGATCGCTGATAGAGATCTTGGCATCGAACTCCGTCTTTGTGATTTCTATTGGACATTCAATGAGCGCAATCTTTGCACTCTGGATTTTCTTGGGCATCCCAGGATGAACTACTTCCTTGTCGAGAACCAAACCTCTTACAAGTTCGGTCATCTCTACAGGAAGACCTTCCTGCTTGATTCGTGGGATATCGTCCATCTCGATGTCTTCTCCCACTTCAAGTTCCTTGGTGACTGCGAGTATTGCACTCACAATAACATCAGCTAGAGCATCGCGAGAAGTAGAAACGAACTTGGATGACATTGCCACCTTAGCTGCATCTTTGAGGATTTTCTTATAGGTGGTATCCTGCGGATCAACTTTCTGGCCAACCTTTTCAACCACCTCAATTGCCTTCGCCGCAGCCTTTCGGTAACCGCTTATGATGACTGTTGGGTGAATCTTCTGATCCAGTAGTTCCTCGGCTTGCTTAAGCAAGTCGCCTACTAGAATTGCTGCTGTGGTTGTGCCGTCGCCTACCTCAGCATCTACGGTCTTGGCGACTTCAATTACCATCTTGGCGGCCGGGTGTGCGACATCCATCTCTTTCAGGATGGTGGCTCCATCATTTGAAACTGTAATGTCTCCAAAGCTGTCCACGAGCATCTTGTCAGAACCTTTCGGGCCTAGGGCTGACCTAACTGCCTCGGCAATGACAATAGCTGCCATGATGTTGTTTCTCTGAGCATCACGACCACGAGTGCGCTCTGTATCCTCTCTTAAGACTATGACTGGTACTTGCTGACCCAATTTATTTTCTCCACCTTATCTTCAGTTCTTTGACCGATTGGACAAAACTGTACATGCACTTCGTCTAGATTTCGCATTTAAGCGTTGCTTTCCGTCCGTCATCGATTACTTGCCGCACGAAGTGATTTGTAATAAAAGCCTTGTCAAGTGGCATGGTTTGCCAGTTACTCAGAAGGTTTTGGCCACTGCATAACTACACTGTCACCCTTCTTCGCTCCAATCACTTTGGATATATGAGGGCACTTTGCTCGAGTCAAATAAAAGGCTTGGACCGGAATCTTCTCCTGAATCTCTGGCAATGACTCGATATTGGCCTGCCCTTTCGAGATAACCAGGTCACTATTCCGTATCTCCTCGAGGAACTCTTCACTTACCCATTTCAACGGTACACCATGCGCCCATGCTCCAGTGGTGATAACTCTCGCGAGATTCTCTATCTCAGTCCCGCTAACATCCTCACGAGTGGCATCATTGATCATTGCCTTTCCCTTGACGATATACGTAACTGTCCAATCCAAGTCGTTAAGCAGACGGAGGAATGGAATGTCAAAGATGGTCTCTCCGGCATTGTCAGCAAGGACAGATATCCTCCCCTTTTCGGACATCAACCTCTCCCAGAGTGCTCCTGAATCGTCTATGGCAAATCCTTCGTCGAGAATAGAGTGGAAGGTTGCGCCAAGCTTCTCTAGGTCTGGCTCATGTCCAGCTGTGTTGAAATCGATGACGTTCCCGGCTATGGCCGCTGCAAGACATGCTCTGAGTCTATCATAACCCGAATATTTCGAGATGGTTTCTTCTACTGCTGGGAGTGCTCTGAGAGCTGCCGCATTGCTCTTTTTCTTGATGTCCTTGTAGGGGTCATCGTTTCCAGCCCTTGTGTACAGTTCGCGATATAACTCAACTGAGAGAGTGAGTGGGTCCTTGCGTTCTCTATAGCCTTGCTCAAGTCTTCTGAGCGCGAAAGTGTAGATTTCGAATTGCCCTTCCTTGTCGTCTGAGAGCATTGGAATCATTATCATCAGGCTGTTGATGATGCATGCTGAACATTCTGGAATCAAGGGGACCTCGATTCTAGACCTCTTCAACAAGGTCTTCCTCCAATGGTTTTGGATGCTTTTTCACCATTAAATAAGCGTCAGCCCCATCCCGATAATACCCCTTCAAGATTCTCTTCAGTTCATAGCCTAGGGATTCGTAAACAGAAACAGCCTCCTCATTGGCCTTCCTGACCTCAAGGAAGAATTCCACAGCACCATAGCTGTGCATGCCCTCCATTCCTGCCTTAATCAGACCTGAGCCAATTCCCCTGTGTCTGTATTCTGTGGCAACTGCCACGGAAACAATGTGACCCTTCTTAACGGGAAGCTTCCCAAACGATGAGATTCCCCTTTCAACCCTGCACATGATATATCCTACAATGACTTCATCTAGGATTGCTACGAGAAACGCCTTTGGAGCATGATAGTAAAGACCCAGAAAGAACTGTGAAGGATAGTTTTCAGGAAGGGTACTCCTGTTGATGGTCATGACTACGTCAATGTCCTTGGGATCAAACTCTCGTATCTTGTAGTTGACTTTCATAACGTCTATCACATTCAGCCTTCACTATGATAGCATTGTTGAAAGCAGACATCTTTTATTGATTGTCATCAGGCAACCGTGCGGATTTTCAGTCCTCAACTTCCACTCATCCCAAGTCGGACTAATTCGTCGCGAGCTGCCAAAATCCACGCCTTAGTGGTTTCTTCTGTCACTTGGTAGTCGGGAGGTGTAACAATCTTTCCAGATTCAATAGCTTGTTCGATTTTGACAAGCAGGCCCACGGGAGTGGATTTACTGAGAGAAAGAATATCGTCAACCCCGCCGCCGATTACTATTACGGATGCATCTGCAATCCACACCTTGGCCTCAAGGAAGTCAACCTCGCAAATTCTCGCAATCTCTTCTGGAGAGGTATCAATGATATCTGTCAGTCGATCTATACCCGCTTCATGTAGTCTTCCAACAACTCTAGGATTCATGCCTTCAATGATGTCAACTGGAAGTCCTGAGGGTATCTTGCTAGCATCGATTCTATCAGAAAGGTCATCATCGAATTCGTCTTCGAACTCAATCTCCAACGCATCTTCGTCGTCAAAGATTGGTGTCAACATTCTTCGCCTTCGTCTCCCTCTCTCACTGACTTCGACATCTCCACTTGTCACAGTCTGACAACAGCTCATCACACAGAGAGACATGGATGCAGCAATGAGCAATACTGAAGCAACAGTATTGACCCACCAAAGAATGACCGCAAATACTAGGAGTAAGACGGCTAGAATCGTTGCAAAGAACGCTTGTTGTCTCGAGCCTACCCAGGTCAAATTCTTTGTCCTCCTTTTCAGCTACCGTGTCAATTCCGCCATATAAGAAGTCGTTGCATTGACTTGATGTCACATTCCAAGTCCTTATTTGGAAACAAAAATCGAAATCCCTTATGACTGCTATCCTCATTGGTGGGACTCCTGGGACTGGAAAGACCGAAACTGCAAAGGAACTGAGAATAATCCTTGGACAAAGAGTCGTTGCCTTGGGGCAGCTGGCTGTTGAAACAGGGTGCGTTGAACAAAGGGACAGTGACCGTGATACTGGAATAATAAACGAGGATTGTCTGGTTGAACAGATTCTCAGTTTGCTTGAATCTGAATCAGAATCAATCATAATCGAGGGTCATTATGTGGACCTTGTGCCAAGCAGCTCGGTGAAGCATGTTTTCATTTTGCGAACCCATCCTACAAAGTTGAAGAAGCGTCTCAGATCTCGTGACTACAGCGATGACAAGGTCAGTGAGAACGTTGAGGCTGAAATCATGGGTGTCTGTCAGATGGACGCGTTGTTTGCCTTCGGTGAGGAGATGGTTACCGAGATAGATACAACCGATATTACGCCCTCACTTGTAGCACAGAGAATAGCTGAAACGCTGAAATCACCGGAAACGAGTGTCAGCATTGAAAGAATAGATTGGATGGTTCTCTTGGAGAAAGAGGGGATCCGCCGCGCCCTCGATGTCTTCGACCCG
>JAUVHR010000344.1 GCA_030593165.1 Candidatus Thorarchaeota archaeon | reverse complement strand
CTAGTATTACCCATGAGAATCAGGCATGTATAGACTTAAGTAGTTTCACTTCAGGCCCGCTGGAAAGACGAGTTGATTGACAATGAATATTGAAGTCACGCGTGGAGCAGGCCTTCCAGTTCCTCAACAGAGAGTTGAGGTTGTGGAGCGCAAAGGCAAGGGTCATCCAGACACACTCTGTGACAAAGCCGCAGAGGAACTGTCTGTAAGATTGAGTGAATACTACTTGGAGGTATTTGGGAGAGTTCAACATCACAACGTCGACAAGGTGCTTCTTGTCGGCGGGCAGTCGAATGCACGTTTTGGCGGAGGCGATGTCATTGAACCGATCTACATTCTAATGAGCGGTCGAGCTGTGGGTATCGTGGGGAAGGATTTCAAGAATCAAGTACCAGTGGGCAAGTTCGCAATAGAGCACACTCGTGAGTGGCTCAGCAAGGATCTGCCACACTTGGATGTGAATTCGGATGTTATCGTTGACTACAAGATAAGGGCGGGGAGCACGGACCTTGTTGGTAACTTCGACTATGGACTCGAGGTCCCCAGAGCAAATGACACAAGCTTCGGTGTCGGCTATGCGCCGTTATCGCCCACTGAAGAACTCACCCTCAAATCTGAGTATCTTCTCAACGATTCCAAGACCAAGAAAAAATGGCCTCAGATAGGTGAAGACATCAAGGTGATGGGAACCAGAGTTGGAGACAAGATTCACCTCCAGATTGCGTCTGCAATCATATCCTCGGAAACAAAAGACGCACACGAGTACACCAATGTGATGCAGGGCACCAAGGACCTATTGCTCGACCTTGCTTCCAAGATCACAGACCTGGAAGTTGCTGTAGACGTCAACGGCGCGGATGCACCCGATGAGGATCTCTACTACTTGACGGTTACCGGAACCTCAGCTGAACATGGTGACGACGGGCAAGTGGGCCGAGGTAATAGAGCCAATGGACTGATAACTCCCTACAGACCCATGACACTAGAGGCTGCCGCTGGCAAGAACCCGGTTTCTCATGTTGGGAAAACCTACAATGTAGCCGCGAGAGAGATTGTAGAGCGAGTTACAAAGGAACACCCCGATTTGGATCAAGTATACTGCTATTTGGTCAGCCAAATCGGCGCACCAATCACCGAACCAAGGGCTGTAAACATCGAGTGCTATGGAGACTATGATCTAGAAGCAATTCAGGGCTCCATCTCCAGCATCGCGGAGGAAGTAATCATGAAGCTCCCAACCGTATGGAAGGGCTTTGTGAAGAGAAAGTATCAGTTGTGGTAAGCCGTACAATCTCAGTTTGAAGAGGATAATGGGGGGCATGGATTAGTCCCCTGTTTCCTTCATCCAGCGTAGAGTTTCAAAAGGCAAAGCGTATTGCGTCTTGGACCCCACATTGATCGCTGGTGATTCAGGTGATCAGAATGGCGAGAACAGCCCGGTACGGGAGGCTTGTAATAATCATCCTAATTATCACGCTAATTATTGCGATGCTTCTCGGAGGGCCAATCTTCCTCACATCTCCTTGAAAGTTTCCGTACAACTGAGAATGCAATCCTGCACGAAATGAAGAGATTGTTTTTAAGTAAAAGTTGAGAGGCCAAGGTAAGACACCTATGTACTTGACGACAGGGACAGTACAAACTACAGGAGAATCAACGAAATGGGTAAGGTAACAGACCCGATAGCCAAACGAATCAGGAAGAAAGCTGCCAAGGACATCAAAGGTGGTCTCTTTGGTAGAATCACTCACTATATTCCTGGATGGCACGGCTATCAGGAAAAGGAGGAACGCCGCGCAGCAGACAAAGTTCTCCGAGAGTTCATTGCAGATCAGCTGAGGCTTGTCAAGCAGGACCTTGAGAAACTTCAGATGATGGTCGTCGACTATGATCTCAAAAAGACATGGGAGACCTTCGACCGCATGTTGGCTCTGACAGATAAAGTAGAGTCAGCTATCAGGTACGCCGATTACGGATATGCTGCTTGGGGCTCCAAGGAGAAGATTAACGAGAAAGAGCTCGACAACATGTACGAGTTCGATGCTACTATCATCGAGGACATAGGGAACATCAACGATGTCGCTGAGGAGTTCCTCGATCAGATGAACCAAGGCAAGTTCGACGAGGCGTGGAACTACACGTATCGAATGTGGCAGACCATGCAGCGGCTCGAAGAGAAGTGGAACCAGCGCGAGGGCTACATGAAGGGCTACCAGGACTAATTGAGTACAGCATCAATTCAATCAGTTCTGTAACGCGTAGAATGGGGGCGCTCCCCATTCTTCCTTGTTTTTTTCCGATCACGTTTCGTCCAAAGTGATTTCTACGGTTTCAAGCAAAACGGGATTACCGCAGTAGGGACACTCCGCAGTGCGAGGTCCAACCCATCGAACGGTCCCGTAAGTCAGCCCTCCGTCGCATCGTTCAATGCGTGATTTCACGGTGAAGAGCGAAAAACCTGGCAAGGAAAAAAGAGATTGTGAGGGTATACTAAGATGCAATTATGACCACGAAAGTAAGAAAAGGCGCATTAGTGCACATTGGAACGAGGGTGATTCGCCAAACAGTGTTCAAATCCCATGACAATGCCACAACGTATTGTTGGAAGTTAAATAGTTCTCTGAGAAGTGATTCGTTGGTGCAATAGAGTGTTACGAAGATCCAGCCTAGATGATGCAAAAGATAGTCATCAGGAGGCTGCGTTGAACGCTCTGAAGAGTAAGGCATCGAGAATAATCGAGGATGTGAGATTAAACGAAGCACGTCAGGTAATGCTCAGGCATCAGGCCGAACTCAGTACCGAAATTGACAGGCTTTGGCAGGCAGTACAGAGTGGATCAATGAACGTCGATTCCGTCCCTATGCTTCGTTTCATGAAGGATGTAGGATGCCGTGAGCTGAAGAACAAGCTGAATGCACAACAACTCGACGGCGTTAGAATAACTCGAGAACTGAACCTTCTCATCAATACTATGCGATTCGTATTGAAACCCAAGGAGTCCAGGCCACGCGCAATGTAGAATGCGAAACAGGAGCAACCAATGGGAAGACTGATAGGCTTGATGCAAGCTGGCCATTCCGATTCGCATGAGAGTTACGCTTTTAGGATCGGGTACTTCGCTTCCAGATCCAGATAGAGTGCAATCAGGAATTCTTGTGGAGGTGGGGAATCAGACCCTTCTCTTCGATGTTGGATCTGGCACGCTACATCGATTGACGCAGACTCAGGTTGATGTCACAAGTATTGATGCCGTGTTCATCACGCACTTCCACATTGATCACTGCTCGGACTTCGTCCCCCTCTGTCAGACTTTGTGGCTGTCGGGATATCAGAAAACATTGAAGCTGTTTGGCCCGCTGGCAATGAGAGAGTGGGCTCGTGGAGTTCTCGAAGTTGCGTTCCCCTATCTTAGGGGGAAGATAGGAATCGAATTGATAGAACTGGAAGAAAGAGAAACCGTATACCTTGGGCCTGTTGCGATATCAACGAGCATCACTATTCACGGTTCAATGGACACCCTAGCATACAAAATTGAACATGAGGGGAAGTCTGTGGTCTACACGGGTGACACCGGTCCTTGCAGAGATGTAATTGAGTTGGCGCATGGAGCAGATCTGCTTATTCACGAACTGAACTGGATGGATGGAAAACATCCCGAAGGAGTTCATACAAGTCCATCCGAATTGATGGGCATCGTTGAGGAAACTTGCCCTCACAAGGTTGTACTCACACATCTTTCTCCGGATGT
>JAUVHR010000120.1 GCA_030593165.1 Candidatus Thorarchaeota archaeon | reverse complement strand
GGATGACCGATTCATCAAGGAGTTTGGAAACAAAACAGCTTTGGTTCGGTGGCTCAAACTGGCCGTGGAACACGTCAGGTTTCAGGGACTCCCAGCGAGAATCCTCTGGCTTGGATATGGTGATAGACTCAACGCAGCTCTCATCATGAATGAAATGGTTCACGACGGCGAGCTCGATGCGCCCCTCGTGATAGGAAGAGACCATCTCGATTGTGGATCTGTGGCATCGCCCAACCGCGAAACCGAAGATATGAAGGATGGCAGTGATGCGATTGCTGATTGGCCCATCCTGAATGCCCTGATCAACACATGTGGCGGCGCGACGTGGGTGTCTATACATCAGGGTGGCGGCGTGGGAATTCCTTATTCGATACATGCTGGTCAGGTTATCTGTGTGGATGGAACTAATGATACGGATGAGCGACTTCGAAGAGTAATGACCACTGACCCTGGAATGGGAATAATAAGACACGCAGACGCAGGATACGAGAAGGCAATTGAGTGGGCCAAGATGAAGGGCATACGCATTCCGATGCTAGAGTGATACGGCGAGAGCGGCCAAGTATTTCAAAAGTGGATGCAATTTCAACTGATCAAGAGGGCAAGAAATGAACATGCCATTGAAACAGCTGTCCAATGGAATAGAACACTTGGAACGAGGGGTCAAATCACGCTGCCATTTGTTCCAGAGGAAGATTTCGTAGAGTCAATCGTTAGAGATGCTCTCGCAGAGAAGTAGGAAAACTAGAAACCTACATCAGCAATCATCTGCCCAGCATAGTTCCTCCAAATCACGGGAACTTCCAACTGATAGAGCCAGATATGACCCGCTTCTATTCCTCCCTAATCCTCCTATTGTTAATCTGTTTCCTCTTTCATTGAGATTGCCCTTGCGGGACATGCATTCTCACACCTCTCGCATCCTGTACATCTCTCGTTTACTTTGGCGACTACAAACACATCCATCGCATCTTCTGGACATACAAGAAAGCATTGTGCACATCCAACGCACAATTCACTATCCACCCTTGGGAGTTTCAACTCCTACACACCTCCAAGTATGTGGTCGATAGCGATTTCAACTGATCTCGCAACTCCTTCAGTCATGATGTGTCCTTTTGGTTTGACACCATCTCCCACAATGCACAGTCCCGGGATTGCTGTTACAGGAGCGAAATCATGCCCCTGGGAAGCATGGTTCACGGGGTAGACACCTCTGAACACTTGTGTGGCAATGACCTGACAGCTTTCATCAAAGTCCGGGATGAACCTGCGGAAGTCTTCAATTGCAGCATTGATCTGCTCATCCACAGGGCCCGGTCTCAGTTCTTGATGACTCAACAAGAGATGTTTTCCTCCAGCCAGTTCCGGGTCTGCAACGGTTGGTTCGGAGAAGCCTGAGATGACTTGGAGGAACGGAGTGAACGTTATTGAACTCGGACATACTCGATGGTCACAGACAACAGCTACCTTGATTCCAGGGACTGGTCTGTTCTTTTCAACACGCTTTCTAAATCCGGAACCAAGCTTCTTCGAGTCATCGCCCAATAACGAGAAGAGCGCTGGTGGCCTGCAGTTTGCCACAACAATATCTGAGCTGAACTCGTTTCCACGCGCATTGGTCTTAAATCCGCTATCCACGACCCTGATTGACTCAACTTCATGGTTTATGCTTATTATTCCGTTATTATCTCTAATGTCCTTCACAAGGGCATCAATCACGGTCTTTGTACCACCTCTTGGAGTCACGTGATGACTATACTCTCGGGCTCTCAGCATGAATGCAACCCGCTCACGTAGAGGTATCTCATGTCCCTTGAGACCCATTGAAAACTCGTATATTGAGTTCATTACTCTTGTTGCATAGCTGAATCTCAGCAATGATTTGATGAATAGCTTAGTAGCACCACTTGCGCCAAGTTCAATCTGCTCACCATCCTTGCCGATTATAGCTGGCCTTCCGATGTCAATCAGGTCAATGGGAAGCCCAAGTCGGTCAATGAGCGTCCTCTTCATTGGTCCCCACCTACAAGGTATCATGTGGACCGCGCCTGTCGGGATGGGGACTCCGTCCTTGTCAAAACTGGTGAATCGTCCTCCAATGAAGTTCAGGCGCTCAAGGATAGTGACTTTGTATCCCTCGCGACTCAGGATTGCTCCCGTAAGTAGTCCTCCGAGACCAGCACCAACTATCATGACTTCCGTGATGTCTTCTTCCTCCAAGCATGTGATGTCCGGACATTTGCAGTACCCCCTAGAGAACGTTTCGGACCCGGATAACGATAACTACTAATGGATGGATTCATGAGATGACCAGTGTTGCTGTGACATTGCCGAAATGAGGTGTTTATCCTGACGGTAGAAGTCGATGGTGAGAGCCTGACAACTGATGACATCATTCTTGTCGCAAGGCGCCACCGTGATGTGATCCTTGCTGAATCAGCTAAGGAAAAAATCCTGAGGAGCCGCGAAGTGGTCGAGTCCGCACTGCGTGATGGACTGACCGTGTACGGTGTGAACACGGGCTTCGGTGACCTTTCTCAAGTTTCCATTGACAGGAAGGACATTCAACGCCTTCAGGTGAATCTAATCCGCAGTCATAGCGCAGGAGTAGGCGACCCTTTTCCCATCGAAGTGGTTCGTGGAATGATGGTTCTTAGAGCAAATGCTTTGGCCAAGGGTTACTCAGGAGTTCGCGTGGAGGTTGTTGAAACACTACTTGAGATGCTGAACAAGGGAGTAGTTCCTGTTGTTCCACAACAGGGCTCTGTTGGTTCTAGCGGTGACCTTGCTCCTCTAGCCCACATGGCCCTAGTTTTGATAGGAGAAGGTGAGGCGTACTTCAAGGGTGACACTCTGGCAGGGTCTAAGGCAATGAAGCGCGCTGGAATCAAACCCGTCACACTTGAAGCAAAAGAAGGAGTAGCCCTAGTCAATGGCACTCAGTCCATGACTGCAGTGGGTATTCTGGCTGTTCACGACGCCCTGAATACTCTGAGGGATGCATGCATTGCAGCTGCGATTAGTCTGGAGGCACTTAGGGGGACCCGCTCGGCGTTTGATGAGCGAATTCACTCCGTGAGACCCCATGAAGGTCAGGTTGATATCGCTCGAGTAATGCGTCTTATTCTGGATGACAGTGAGATTAACAGGTCTCATGCAGACTGCGGCAAGATTCAGGATGCCTACTCACTGAGATGCATTCCTCAGGTTTTAGGGGCGTCCTTGGACACAATAAGATACGTTAGAAGCGTACTTGAAGTTGAGATTAACGCTGCGACTGACAACCCTTTGGTCTTCTCTGATGACGGCTCAGTGATATCCGGTGGCAACTTCCATGGCCAACCGATTGCACTTGCCATGGATTTCTTGGGGATTGCGTTGTCTGAGCTTGCCAACATATCAGAGCGTCGAGTAAATCGGCTTGTCAACTCGCATCTGAGCGGCCTTCCTCCGTTCTTGACAACCGAGGGCGGTCTTGAGTCTGGCATGATGATTGCGCAATACACCGCAGCAGCTCTCGTATCAGAAAATAAGATTCTGTCGCATCCCGCAAGTGTTGACTCGATTCCTACAAGTGCTGACCAAGAAGATCATGTCAGCATGGGAACGATAGCAGCCCGGAAAGCAAGACAGATTCTTGACAACGTGAAGAACGTAATTGCAATCGAATACATGTGTTCAGCGCAGGGAATTGATCTTCTTGCTCCATTGGAGCCATCAGACGCCCTCATGAAAGCTATGAATGTGATCCGCGAAAACGTTCTGAAACTAGAGGATGATAGATCCCTCCACGGAGATATTGCAGCGATTCGAGAGCTCATGGAGTCAAGAAGTATTGTTTCTGCTGTAGAAGAGATCACAGGTTTCCTATTCGAGGAGTGATTTCGGATAACTCGTAATCATCTACCGAACTTGGTATAGATGACCTCTCCTCCAGAGATGACAGTATGAGTCAGATTCATTCCAAATCGCCATGTGATGTATTCAGGATTTGGACAGCTCATAACCAAGATGTCTGCTCTCTTCCCCACTTCAATGCTGCCTACCTGATCTCCTCGACCTAATGCATGCGCTCCGTTGATTGTTGATGCCGAGATTGCTTCTCTTGCTGTCATCTTCATCTTGTAACAGGCTAGGGCCATTGTGAAGAATAGTGACTCGTTCGCACAATTTGGGTTGAAGTCAGTTGCAAGAGCAACTGGAAGCCCCATCTCGATCATCTTCCTTGCCTCAGCGTAGTCAGTATTCAGACTAAATGCAGTTGCGGGAAGAAGCGTGGCAATGGTTCCTGCCTTAATCATCTTCTCTAGACCATCATCGGAGGCTTTGAGCAGATGATCTGCGGAGACCGCGCCTACCTCCGCGGCGAGTTCTGCTCCACCTAGCTGCACTATCTCGTCTGCATGTACTTTCAGTCGCATTCCCGCTTCTCTTGCGGCCAACAATATTCGTCTAGACTGCTCCACTTCGAATACGCCTTTTTCACAGAACACGTCACAGAACTCAGCGAGTCCACGGGCAACAATCTCGGGAATCATTTTCTGCACGACTAGGTCGACATAGTCATCAGTTCGCCCCTCATACTCTGGGGGCACTGCATGTGCACCAAGGAAAGTAGAAGCGATCCTCGCAGGCAATCGTTCAGTGAGGTCTCTTAGGGCTTCTAGCATCTTGACCTCATTCTCAACATCAAGACCGTAGCCACTCTTTGCTTCTATGGTTGTTGTGCCGTTCTCAATCATGCTGGTTGCATAGACGTGTGCGTTGCCAGTCAATATTTCTCTAGTAGATTCTCTGGTGTGGTGCAGTGTGTTTAGAATTCCGCCACCTGCCTCCAGAATCTCCATGTACGTCTTACCTTCAAGCTTCATTGCGAAGTCGTTCTCGCGAGACCCGCCGAAGACAAGATGTGTGTGGCTATCTACGAGACCCGGGATTACAAGCTGGTTGGGGAGCTCTATTCTCGCTGTACTGGACCCTTCATCAAACTGAGAGCGGACGTCAGAGGTAGTGCCAACGGCGACTATCGTTCCATCTTTGACGGCAACTGCTCCATCCTCAATTATAGCGAGGTTTCCCATTTCTGTGCCAGTCCTAGGTTTCTTGCCGCCACCTTTCAGAGTGGCAAGCTGACCAATATGCAATAGAAGCAAGTCTGACTCCATATTTACCGACAACCACAGACGTTCTTGTATCAAATCCTTGATTTACGTTGTGGACCGTACGGATTAATAGGTCATGGTATATCGGGACTCAACTCAGAACTTTCGTGTAGGATGTAACGAAAAATGGAGTACAAAATGATCTCGTGGCATGAAATGTACAATCTGACCCTACAACTATCAGAACGAATAGTCGATAGCGGATTCAAACCGAACATCATAATCGGGATTGCACGTGGCGGATGGATTCCGGCAAGAATCCTCTCTGACGTGTTATACACAGACGCCATGTTCAATGTTCGTATAGAATACTATAGTGATGTCGGTCTCAGGGACGCTGAGCCAAAGATTACACAACCTCTTTCAGTTCCTATTGACAACAAAACCATCCTTCTCGTTGACGAAGTAGCAGACACCGGTGACAGTCTATACCATGCAATCGAATATGTGAAGCAACTCGGTGCGGGAGAAGTGCGGACAGCAGTTCTGCATCTAAAACCCACTTCCAGAGTGACTCCAGACTTCTTTTGTCAGAAGGTTGACCAATGGACTGTTTATCCCTGGGAAAACAGGGAATCCATTATTGCACTTGTGAAGATGTTCAAGGACGAAGACCCAACCTTGGGAATGAAAGAAATCCGGAATAGGCTAGTCTTTGAGGTCGGGTTCGATCCTGCGGTTGCTGACTATTTCATTAAGCGTCTATAGAAAAAGGTGGACATGCGAATGCTCATCGAATCACTGTTTCTTCCAGATGGACACCTTACTGTGGGAATTGCAGAAATCAAGAACAGTAAGGTTCCCAGAACAGATGAATTGATTGAGATTGCGCAGACCCCTTACAAGGGAGTCATTGCAGTTCAGTTACTTAATGCAGATCTAGTATCGGGAGTTGGACATCTACTCTCAGCTGCTCAGAATGCTGTTAATGCTTGGAAGGGGAAGTACATGGTTTCGCGTAGTCTTGACATAGAGATACTTGTCTATTCATCTGCACAGCGACAAATAAGCAGAGCAATACACATCATGGGAGTTCAGGATGGACTCGAAACCGTTGCAGTAGTAGCAGTCGGAGAAAACAAAGAAGACGTTTGTGCGTGTGTGGAACTTATCCAAGAGAAAATGGGAGATGAAACGGAGCAGATGTTTGCTCCAAGCGAAGAACGTCTGGAGAGAGTTGCGAAGGAATTCCATGTTACCAAGCAGGAAATCCAATCGATTACATCCTCGGATGATTTAGACTCTCGCACGGATGCACTCACGGGATGCATTGCAAGTCGAGTCACAATCGTAGCTTTTGACAACTGAAGGAGTTAGTATTGATCATCGCGCATTGTCATGATTGAAAGGATATCTTCGTCGGCTACCAGTACAGAAACCCCTGTCCACTCTCCGATTATCTCGATCCAAATCGTCTTGTCAGGATGATCTAGGTTGACCTTCCTATCAACAACGGCTGCAACCGCTAGAACAACATCCTTGTTCTCAAGTTTTGTGTGGCGTCGTCTGACACGTACCCTGAAGCTTTGGTCCTCAGGAATCTTGTGCAATAGGCTCCTCGCAGCCTCAACAATTTCATCCATTTCAGAACGTACACACTGTTCCATGGGAGTGAAACGAATGGCAAACCTAAACTGGTATGGATTCTCTTCTGCATACTCCCTGAGCCTGTGAACAACTTCAATTGGGTCGAGTGATGTAAGACATGTCAACAATCCCGATATTCTTGTTTGGAATACCCTTAGCTCGCTGTCTTCGAGGAGGTCGCCGATGAAATACTGCACTTCTGATTTCGCGCCTCTTTCTCGTTCTCGGGGAGTTCCCACCAACAAGTTGAATCTCTGCAGCAAAATCCCTCACATATCAGCTTGGAGGATATGACTCGTCCAGAATCGTAGGGCATCAGAGTCAACACGAAGACTCTCGATCAGCCGTTCAACAGTCAGCTCTCCTTCTCTATACACCTTGATGTGGCCCTGATCCCCCTCAAGTACAACACCCACGATTGTTGAGTTTGTTCTTGCCTCAGATGCGCCACCGTCAATGTAGAGATCCACACTGTCACCCAGCTGTTCTTGTGCCGCAGAAACATCGAATGGGCTCGGTTCACCTGTAAGGTTCGCACTTGTACCGACTATTGGTGCGCCAATCTTTCGTGCAATCCCTCTTGGCACGTCGTGCTTGGGAACTCGTACTGCTATCGAATCCCTGTCACCAGTGACAATTGCAGGCACTTCCTGTTTCGCTGATACCACAAGTGTAAGAACACCTGGCCAGAAGAGTTTCGTAAGTACCTTCTCAAGCTCGAGAAACTCGTGGTAATCCGCACATTGCGCCTTGTCTGCAAACAAAAGCGGAACACCAGAGCTCGGGTCTCTCTTCTTAGCCACTATCAAATGTTCCACAGCCTCAGGTTGTCTTGGGTCACAGCCAACACCATAACTAGTATCTGTGGGGTATACAACCAACCCCCCCTTCAGGACAATCTCCGCTGCACGGTCAACAATGGTACTGAGATCCTCTTCTCCAACTCTTAGGATTTCGGTCGGCAATAGATACTCACTCACAGGTTCTCTCTGCAAACATGTATATTGAACTTGCGGACTTGACTTTTGCTGAGGAGGATTCCCAATTCAAGCTATAATCCTCGCTGCTGGAAGGGGCGACAGACTACGCCCTCTTACTGACGAGGTTCCAAAGCCACTCATCGAGATTGCAGGTATGACCATATTGGAACATCTGATACACATCCTGCGAGCTGGAGGTATCAGTAAAATCGCTGTGGGAGTTGGCTGGAAAAAGGATCTAATCATCTCTCATCTACGAACCTTGTCTGATTCATTCGAAATCAGATTCATTGAGGTTTCAGGATGGGAACGGGGACCACTTCAGACGCTCGGGACAGTTCTCGAGTTCGTCGATAACATACCCTTCATTCTCTGCCCTGCTGACTATCTTACCACGCCTGAGAATATTGCAAAGATGATCTCCTCCCATCAAGAGAAATCCACATCATCCATCTTGACTCTGGCAATTGACAACTCCCAAACTGGAGGAACTCGCGTGTTCATAGATGATGAGGCATTAATCTCTCTGGGAGGGCCGATTTCCTCAGCTCAGGAGAGCTACCGTTCGTCCATGTTACTGACTGCTAGGAATGATTTTGCATCATACTGCACTGAAGCTTTGGAATTGGGGATGACCAGAGTCATAGATGTGATGAAGAACATGCTTCAGCGTGGTAAGAGGTTAAGCTATGTGGTTGTTGACCGCGATACTTGGTCTGATATGGATGATTTCGCTGGACTATTTCGTGTCAATCAATACATCCTCAAGTCGATGACTCAACAAGTGAAGGGTGCAGCTATTGTGTCTGATGGGGACATCCTTGAGGTGGGTGATCCAGTGGAGCTTCCTTCTGGTCTATGCATTGGCTCCGGCGTACGAATTGTAGGCCCTACATTCATAGGAAGCGGGTCTGTGATTGGCAAAGACTCGGAAATTGGACCATTTGTTAGCATGGGTGCCAATACACGCATCTCCCCTCTATCTAGGGTGAGAAGTTCTGTGCTCTTCCATAATGCACAGATTGGTCAATCACGACATATTGAAAGGGTTGTAGTTGTAGGAAGTCGTGTCTACGAGGAGATGCACTAGATGTCACCAAGCAGGTTCAGACTGCGACGTGTGTTCAGAAAACCTG
>JAUVHR010000319.1 GCA_030593165.1 Candidatus Thorarchaeota archaeon | reverse complement strand
CATGACTGACCGCAATGTATTCCTGACTCTAGGTGATGTCGGAATGGGCAAGACATGGTTCTTGGCAAGATTGGCTTCTCGCACTCTGACAGAGAACTCTCCTACTTTCTTTGTGCCGCTTCGCCACGGAATACGAGGTCTCACTAGTATCTTCCAGACTCATTCGTTGTCAGAACTAGTGTCGCTTCTAGACTCTGTCCTTGCCCCAGAGGGGAAACATGCATACATCTTTCTTGACGGACTAGATGAGATGTCCTCTCGAGAGGCACGCGGTGTTCTCAGTGGAATAACAACCGCGAGGGTAGACACGGTTTCCATCATATTGTCTTGTAGAGTGGCTGACTGGACTTCTGACTCATTGATAGTCCAGAGTTCACATGACTTAGCCCACTACATTCATTTGAATCAATCCGCTGCCAAGCAAGCGCGCAAACGCGGAGTCAGCACATCCATCTCTGTCTTGATGTGTGAGTTCAACGAAACCGAGTTCAGCGCGGCCCTTGAGCGGTATGGAGTCCCATCTGAGGTGCCGGAGGATCTGTGCTCATTGCTAAAGAAGCCATATCTACTCAGGCTTATTTCGCACAAGTACTCGGAAACTGGTGTGCTTCCAACTCCTCATTCACTTGACTTCTTGGATATGTTCGCAGGTGGCGAGGATCAGGTTCACACGGTCCTCGGAAGATTGGGCATCATCACTCAAAGAGATGCTCTATACGAAACTGTTGAGCAGTTCATCGAGTCCGAGACCGACTCTCTACCGCTGACAGATCTCAAGGAACTTGATCCAGATGAACCAACATTCCGCACGCTCATTTCCTCTGGACTCCTCCAATTATCAGTAACGCGACTCGGTACAGCCGTGTCCATGAATCCTGATTTTGAATTCCCCCTGGTCGCGCTAGCAATCCTGCGAAACAAATCAAAACCTGATGAATATGCTCGTCTTCTTAGATGTCTCATGAGCTGGAACCCTGAATTGGCAGCTGAGATGGTTGAAACTTTGGGTCTGATTGATGAGATTGAGGAACAGAAACCTGATATCCCCGCGCGAGGGGAAGTTGACAAACCAATCACCCTCTTTCAAACCAAGACAAGAACTGAAGACTTAGCGCCCACTCCCCAAGTCATTGAGACTCTACCGGTCGAACCTGCTGAAGACACTGATGCGTTATTGGCAAAGCTCGGGGACCCAGATCCTTCGGTTCGACGTGATGCCATTGATAAACTTGGAAAGCTTCGTGACTCACGAGCTGTAGAAGCCATTATTGCTGCGCTAAAGGATGAGGACCCGAAAGTTCGCACTATGGCTGTAAGATCTCTTGGCTTGATTGCTGATATGAGAGCCGTAGAACCATTACGCCAAATTGCTGACCTTGAAGAGGGGTCTGATATAGCCATCAAAGCTAGATGGTCTGCTGATAGTATCGCTGAGAAAGCGAGAAAGAAGAAAGAGAATGCTGAGTGAATTCAATCTCTTCTTTCTATCTTATTTTCTATACAGCCCTATTTCCAATGAAACTCCGCATTTCCCGCACTTCAATGAGGTTCCTTCAGTAATCTGTCTAATGTCACTCTCCTCAAACAATGAACCACAATTCATGCAAGTCCATGCCATAAGCCCTTGCTTTATTTCTTCAATTGTTGTTGGGAGCATAGCAGGATCCTCACCTAATCCTTCGATTATTACCTTTGAAATTTCGTTATGTCGTTTCAACCCTATTAGCTGTTTTCACGGGGCATGCCTAGTGTTTAACTTTTCGTTATTGTGAAGATGAATTGTATATTTAATGTATGATGAATAATGGTGTGAAAGATGAGCATTTGCATCATCTAACACACAATTCCAAGTCACTATTATTTGCGATAGAGATGGATAGTCACGGTACGTTTGCAGTACTGACACTCAACAGTTTGACCAGCTAGAATTTTGTCAACCTCACTAGCTTCAAGACCTCCCTCACAGTAGGGGCATGTCCAAGCTTCAATACCAGTGGTTATCTCCTCTATCGTAGTTGGAAGCATGGCTGCGTCATCTCCGAGACCGTCGATGACAACATTAGATGCTTCACCATCTTCTTTGCCAGTGATGACGATGCTAATAGCTACTTTATTCCGTGTGTATTTTCCTTCAGCAAGTCCACGTATCACTCCCCTGAATAGCCCCTCGTCTATAGAACTCTCAGCCTCTATGATGTGAAAGTTCCTGTTTGGCAAGAGTTTCTCTGCTTTCCGAAAGAGAACCTCAGGATTCCACTCCATTTCTCGCTCCTCCCTCGTAACTGACATATCACTCAGCAAGAGCTCAAACTCTTCCATTGTCGTTTCCAGAGGTTCAAGCAAATCACACACAGATCGAATTATGTATGGTTCAACTTCGAGCATCTGAACCTCACTCTCATGGTCTAGATATGACACTGTAGAGATTATCCGTCCCTCGACGCAGTCTTTCTTTGGAATCAGGGTGAACTGGGGAGACACAAATCCACCCGGGTCGATCATTGAGATGGTCTTCATTGGTTCACCTGAGAGCTCGAGACAATCCTTGGGATATCTGATAATAGTCACTGTGACATTGTTGATGACATAACGCGATTCATTCTTGATCTTGACCTTATACTCAAACTTACCACCAACAGGAGCGCAACCTCGAAGCACCTGAACTTCTCCAGTAGGTTCTTCTGGTTCTTCAGGAGATGGTTCTACTGGGGCTACTGGCGGTGGCTTTGGTCCACGTCGTTTCCGACTCACAATGAGTATAGCCAGTAAGAGAAATAGGGCTCCTCCGCCAGCAATGACGACAACAAGCATTGGGTCAAGTGGTTCGTCAGGGGGTGTAGTTGTTGTTGTAGTTGTTGTTGTAGTTGTTGTCAAATCTGTAGGTGTAGTAGTTGTTGTAGTGGTCGTAGTTGTAGTTGTTGTTGATAGCACTGTTACAAACACTGTTGAAACAGCATTGTTTCCATCTGTGTCATTCACGAATAGGGTGATGTTGTGCACCCCAATTCCAAAGCCATCAACGGATACTGTAATCGCCCAACCATCCCAACTACCTGATTCGATGATTGTTCCATTCTGATATACAACATAAGAGTCTGAATTTACCGCCCAAATATCCCATGTTATGAAATTGCCGACTTCACCCTCATCAAACTCAATATCATTTGGTTGATCAATAAACGGTGCTACACTCGATGGATAGTCATCAACACTCCCCGCGGATCCAGGGATGCTATAGGTTCCTGAACCTACATAGTCACTCCATTGATTTCCACGACTCACTCCATCGTCCCAGGAATTAGAATCACCATCATCTTGAGCATTGGAGATTGTATTGTCTGACAGAACATTCCAATATGCAGTATTTCCAATTGAACCAGAGTTCATACTAAGTCCAACAAGCGAGTTATCATGAATCCAGTTATACGTCAACAGACAACCATTCGATTGACTTATTCTGATGCCATTAGGATTATGATGGATATCATTACGGTACATAGTAATACTCGATGAAGACTCAATAACAATTCCATCGAAGTTGTTACCGAGTATTGTATTATTTTCTAGATGATTGTCATCTGAATACGAGATTGAGATTCCATATGAATTACTATACAATCTGTTATCGAGAAGTGTGTTGTTGTGTGAATAATCAAGATGAATTCCGCGTTGAGTGGTGCTTACTGAATTATCGATAATCGTCCAATTTGTGGAATTAGACAACATTATGCCATACCTAACATCTGAAATGGTGTTATTAACAACATGCCCAAAATCGGCAAAGCTTGTATGCACACCATTATCGTTACAATCGAAAATCACATTGTCGATTACATTACAATTCAGAGAACCTGCAATTTGGATTCCATGCACCCCTATTGTTTCCTTCACGGTATTGTTTCTTATCTCGCATTTGTCTGAGTCAGTAATCGTTATGCCTAAATTTTGGCTTGCACTAATGGTATTTTCCGCAACAGAAGAATCATGTGACCGAAGACCGAGGGCGATACCTGTGTGACCACTATTCGTGATATTATTCTTGAAGATCGTGCATCTGACTGAATCTAAAGTGACATAGATACCATACAGATTATCATCTAGAGTATTGTTGATTATCTGACAGCCTGGTGAAGATGAAACAGAAATACCATAGGCAGCATTTTCTGAAACTGTGTTGTTCCAAATTACACAGTCATAGGCATTAATCACTCCAATTCCATTGGTCGCGCAGTTTTGTATTATGTTGTGTCTAATAATCAGGTCATCTATTCTTGTAGCAGAAGCTACAATTCCTCTACCATTATTTGATTCAATCACATTGTATTCCAAGGTGAAATTATCGAACTCAGATAGTCTAAAGGCGACATCTAGATTTCCAGCAGTTGTACCCTCAATGTTGTTGCCAATAATTGAGTTCCAAGAAAAAGAATTGTTA
>JAUVHR010000008.1 GCA_030593165.1 Candidatus Thorarchaeota archaeon | reverse complement strand
CTTAACATTCCGATAAATCTGGGACTCTGTGACACAAGTCATGAGTGGTTGTCCACTAACTGAATCAATGTGCCCAAGGATTCTAGGAAGGTTCTCAATGATCCTATCATAGCTATTATCCCTCCATTTATCATGGGTGTCTTTGGCGCCATCTAGACTAAGATTGAGATGTACCTTATGAAGCTCAAGCAAGTCGAAGATGTCATCGTCAAGTAACGTGCCATTTGTAGTGAGATAGTACCGAGGAACATTGGTCTGTTCCAGGACACGTTTGAAGCTCTTCTTCTGCAGGAGTGGTTCCCCTCCAAAGAAAGCTACTCCCTGAACATCAAACCCATTGATGAATTTGATGGTCTGCTTTAACGTCTTTTTACTCATAACATCATTTGGTCTAGGAGTATCCTGGAAACAATAAGCACACTCCAGGTTGCAGCCCTTAGTCAACCAGAGTCCTATTAGATATTTACCCTTCTCCTTTTCCTTTCTACATTGTGGTTCTGCCTTCTCCATTGATCGGTTTCTCCTTCATTAAGTCGGTCCAATAGTTCCGCAACATAAGGCTTCGGTCTGACAACCGACCTTGCAGGAGGTCTCACAAGACGCCTGACATGTCGTTTCTGGACATGCCTCCTGACATGTGGTCTCACATGTAGATTCACAACCCAGTTGACATGCTGAGTTACATCCCACTTCGCATCCAACATTACAAGCGACTTCACAACCTGTCTGACAAGCCAGTTCGCAAGTTTCCTCGCATGATTCCTGACATGTTTCCTGGCAAGAGAGCTTACATGTGGTTTTACAATCTCCCAACTGGCAGTCATTCATGCATTCAGTCTGACAAGCACTCTGACAGACTGCATGACCAGTCTCACATATTACTTGACATGTACCTGTAGAACCACATGTCTGTTCCTCTGTGACACATGTGATCTGTTGAACAAGTTGGCAGTCCGATTGGCAGACTCCAGCCTGACATGCTCCAGACTGACAAGTAACTTCACAAGTTGCTTCACAAGTGACCTCACAAGGACCAGCACAACCTGCAGCTGTCTGTGTACTGGTATCACAACTAACAACCCAAGAAAGTCCACGATCCTCCATGCGCTTGATCCTCTGCTCGAAGTCAACTATCTGGTCTTCGACCATCGCAGTCATGACCCCAACAACTAATCGAGTCTTGAAAGGAGAATAAGTAATCTGCTTGATCCTGACCGTTTCGTTCTCGAAACCAAACTGAGGTGCATGGAGAACAACAGTAGTCCCAGGAATCAAATCATATCTGAGCTCAGTAAGAGTAATCTCACCTCGGATCCTGATGTCCTGCATCTCATCAAGTATCGAGTCGGCGAGCTGCTGGGCATCGGCCTCCTTAACGATAGTGTCATCTGCAACAATCGCTATACGAGTCCCAGTCCCGCTAATGACTTTTCCAAGTCTCATCTTGACAATGACCTTTGTCTTGACGAAGTTATCACGAGTGACTGCCAGGTTCTCAACATTAGTACCATAGATAGCTGTATAATTAGAACTGATGGAGTCTCTAGCCTTGAAGTAGAATAGATTCGGAGGTTCCAACCAATAGACAAACCGCGCCCTCTGTGCCAATATCTGCATACACTCATTGATTGGTTTGTCTGTCAGATCAAGATAACCAACTGTCGCTGTGGTAGTATCGATATTGGTCTGGTCAAAGACTCCATTAAAGTAATAATCAAGGAGATTCTTCACAATGACTGAGACCTCTGTATTCACATATTCACGATGGTCCTCATGACTAGCAACTTCATTGGAGAGGACCGTAAGCTTGTCGGAAGCATAGGCAGTGAAGTCACCTGGTATGACATGCTCCTTGTCAATGTCACCTTGAAAGACTAGATTATCACCCATCCATACTTTGAGCTCATCGTTTATATTGTAGAGCTGGTCATAGAGTCTGATAGACGCCCTCTTTGCCCCCATCTCCACATGGGTGATACTGATACCCGGACCTATCATCCTCTCTTTGACATTGATTCCATTTACTTTAACTTTAACACCTGCCATTTCACATATGACCCCTTTGTCTGCGTTCTTCTTCCTTCAAGAGTCTCAGCTGTTCCATGATTTCCTCCGCATGTTCCTTCGCATCAAAGGGAAGGATTGGGTCATGGAACTCCAATGTGACATTAGCTACTGCAGTCCCTCCACCAGGAGCTGCCTCGAAAGGTGGACCTCCACCAATAGGAGCCAGGATTGGATCTGTCTCCGGAGGAACGATCCGACTTGGGAGTTCGAATGCAGAGGCAACAAGGTCTGACATCTTGCCTGTCGCTTCCTCAAGCAGTTGATATCTCCACGCGAGGAGCTGGTCCATCTTGGCGGTTATCTCCTGGTTCTTCTTAACAAGAAGGTCGGCCTCTCTATGGAGACCCTGAGCTCGGAGGTCGGCTATCTTCTTTATGTTCTCCCTGTACTGGTCTCCAAGATCCTGAAGATATCCGTCAATCTGCTCAATCATATCAGCTTGTTTTGTAGTAGTACACTCCACAAAGTCATGAATCATATCCTGAGCGTCTCCAAGAAGACCACTTGAAATCGCACCAGTCGTATCAGCTACGATCTGGTTCCACGCAGCTGCTTGGTCATCAGTGAGACCTGACAGGATCTCTTGGATCCCACCAGCCATGTCCTCATAGCTCTCCACAATGTCCTCGCTCACATCTTGAACACCATCTGCGAGACCCTGATAGTGTGCTAGGTACTGTTCATATGATGCTCTCTGCGATTCGGTCATGTCCTCGACAGAAGTAGTCATACTATCGGAAGCATCATCAACCGCATTGGCAACGTCATCCACGGCAGTAGCTGCTGAATTGGCACCCTCTATAATGGCGCCAAACAGGAACATGATTGCATCCACTATGCCCTTGATGACGTCTATCAGAGGTTTGAGGAATGTATAGATGGCATCGAAGATTGGCTTGAGATAGTTCATGATGATCTTACCAAGATTGAAGAAGAATTTGATGAGCTGAAAGACCCCATCCACAACAGCCATGATAGGAGGAATAATGGCCTCGAAGATGGGGATGATTGTGTTCTCCATGATGTCTGCAAAGAATCTCATGACAGGAGCAAGAGCTTCTCCAACCGTAAGTTGCAGGTTCTCCATGAGAGCATTCAATCTGTCCTGTGTACCAGCAAGAGTGTCGGTCTTTGCATCAACTATATCCATCGCCGTACCTGTAGCATCAAGTCCCTTCGACAAGGCTCGAAGTGCAGCTGCGACCTCAGCACCTGAAGCACCAAGCTTTGTGAGTGCGTTGGCAGCAATCCCAGCTCTTGCCCCGAATATCTGAGTGAGGTAGGCATTCCTCTCCTCTTCAGTCGCCATGCTATTCAACTTGTCAACAAGGTTCCCTGATATCTCTGCAAGAGTGAGCATCTGTCCCTGTGAGTCATAGAGGGAGAATCCCAACTGGTCCGACTTTGTGATCAAAGAGGTGAACATCTGATTGAGATACTGACCTGCTGAGGCTGCATTGATCCCCTGATTGTTCATGGCTACAAGTGCAGCTGTGGTTTCCTCAAGCGAGAATCCCAGAGCATCGGCTCGCCCACCTACATATGAGAGACCTTTTGCAAACTGAGCAGCTGTACCGATACCTTGGATTGATGCATTAGCAAGTACATCAGTGGCATGAGCTGCTTCCTCAGCTGACAATCGGAACATTCCCAGGATACCAACAAGTAGATCAGCTGCCTCAGCTGTAGACATCCCCTCTACCTTGGCAAGAGCTAGAGCTGCACTGAGAGCATTGATCGCATCTTGTCCCTCAAGACCCGCCTTGATAAGTGCCTCCATAGCTTCCATCGCTTTGGTGGCTCCGACACCGAAATCAACTCCTGCAGCCTTGGCTGCTTCAATGAGATCCACTTCCAGCTGGGCAAGTGCCTCTCCTGTTTTTCCAGAAGCCGAGCTGACATTCACAAGTGCAGTCTCAAACTCCATGAAAGTATTGATGCATTCCTGAGTGACCTTGATGACTTCACCGATAGCCATCGTGACAGCACCAAGCCCACCAGCTGCAGCAAATCCTGACATGATGTTGCCCACACTCTCGAACCCACCACCAAGCTGAGAGAGCTGAGCTCCTAAGAGATGCATCGAACCCTTTACCTTGTCCATTGTTGAACTGGCTTTGTCAATAGCCTTGAGAGTAAATACAACTGTTCCTGGTGACACACTCATCGATAATACCCCTTTATCATTCTCTGGAACCTGTCTAATATCTTTCTACCATAAGAGACGGAATATCTGTAGAGTGCTGGCCTGATGTAGGGACGAGCTATCATCTTCCAAGTCCCGTACTCCACGAAACCAGCATAGTGCGTATCTGCAACGATCTCGAACTTGTTGAAGGATTCCTCACGCACGAAGATCTGACTCCTGAGATATCCCGTGTCAACTGGCACGATCCTCTTTGCTTCACGGACAACATTGAGAGCTATCTCTCTAGTCTCTTCAGTAAAAGCATCCATCAGCTTTTTCGGGAGATCATCCAGCATGTCTTTTACAAGTCCAAGTCCGACCGTCTTTACCGAGAATGCTCTCTCTATAACCATTCAAGTTCCACCTTTTTTCCCTGTGTAATATCTTTCGATACCTCTCAATAAAAATCCTATCTCTACCATCGAGAGGTCTCCAATGGTTTCAAGGGTGTATTGAGGGAACTCGTGAAGGATTGCCCAGACCATATAGCCTCTATTAGTATTAGCTATGGCTTGGCCTCTGGAAACCCCATCTCTCCACCTAAGATCTGAGTGATGATAGCTGTGGTAATCTGGAATGGTAGCTTCTCCACTTCCTTTTTGGTGACTTCTGGATCCCCACTATGCATGAGTTGAAAGAGCATCTCCATAGCCATCTCGTTCTTGTCTTTAAGCTGGTCCATCTTAGCGAACTGTGTCATCGTGACATGACCAATCTTGACTTTGCAACCAAGCTGGGGAATATAGATTTCCTGTTTCACTGTGGTCTTTGCTAGGATCTCCTTGAGCGATTTGACCTCTCTCTTATCAGCATCAAAATAAGTGAGACGAGTCTTCTCCTTCATCTCCTCAATAGCTTCCAGTTCCTTCTCTTTTTTCGATTTTGGTTTGGATTCTTCAGTCATCTAAGTATTTCTCCTGGTCCTTGATTTGTTTGATGAGTTCATAGTCCTTTTCTTTCACGAGATACAGCCTTGGTGAAGATGTCGTGGAATGAACGAGATTCTCCCCTTTCTTGGACTTAAGGTGGTTTTCGGCCATCTCTCGTATCTCTACGAAACTTGCCATGCTCCCATACATCACAAACCCGAAACTGACCCATATGTCTAAATCTCCCTCTCGTATAAGATCTATAGCTTCCTCATCCCTGTATCCCATGTATCTGTCTCCTGTGATTGAATATGTATAGGGAGTTATAATCCTCGCTATACCGTGGTGACTGTGATTGTCTTTCCAATAAGCTCTGCAGTATCCATTGCTAATCCATCTTGTGGCATAGAAAGTCCATGAGTGTTCCATTTCCCTCTTACTGTGAGGAGAGGATTGCCACCCGTAGTTCCCTTTGGATAGAGATCGATATCGAATAACTCAGCTGCAAGCCATCCTCTGAGTGCTGATATCCGATGTGCCACTGTAGATATGAGTCCAAGGTCTATGAAGCATTTTTCCATCGAGAGTGTGATCTCAACGTTCCCTTCCTTGAGTTCTATAGGTAGACGACTCCCAAGCCCATAGACAGCCTCCACGTTGTTCCCATATGTCATCCCGACTGACTGAACATAACCAATGACAGCATAGGTGTAATAACTAGCAGTGATGACAACATCCGTACTTGGTGCAGCAACGAAAGTGATTTCCCCGACCGAAGCAGCTCCACCATCTCCATCAAGCGTGTAGTCTGTCGTTGGTGTCTTGAGTACTCCATCAAGGAAGACCTCGCACTTGGTAGCAACATCCGTGATGACACCAAGCTCATCATCCGCCTCATAATCGAGATCAAATTCTGTGGTCGAGTTGTCTCCAAGACCAACTGCTTCCAGCACAACACGCCTGGAATACTTGACAACTCCTTGCCAACCTTTCGTACTACTCATTCACGCTTCACCTTTCTTCTTGAGGACTGGTATCCTCGCCAAGCTCTCTCGGCATCTTCCTTGCTATTGTAGCGACAAGGCCCACTCCCAACCTTCCACTTTCCATTGGAGCATTGGGTAACTGGCATCTAATCCTATCACCCGATCCAAGCAGCTCCGACAGCTACAAGAGTACCAGTGAAAGTCATTGACTCGGTTGCAACCCCGTCCTGTGGAACGTCTAACGAATAATTGCCAAACTTACCAAGGAACCGGAGTTCAGGGTTCGTAGAAAGAGCTCCCTGAGGATAGATAGCCACATAATACGCGGTGAGCGCACCAGAAGATCCTAATCCACAACGAGAGGTCCAAGTCGTATCGCCCTGATAATTAGCAGTGATATCGATGGAGATCTCAATGTTCCCCTCTTTCACTTCTACAGGTAATCGAGAACCAAGTTTATAGATGGCCTCAAGAGAATTCCCGTGAGTGGGGGAAACACTCTGGATCCCTGGTTCATCGGAACCAGAGTCCTCAACACTAGCAATCGAAGTGGCAACTCGGAGATCGCCTTCCCAACCTTTTGAAGACATGATTAGTTACACCAGTGTTTAGACTTACGCACTACGTTGTTATTAAGCTTACTCCTCCCATTCGACTTCTATAGTCAATTCGATACGGAGCATGTCGTTTTCTATATCATCAATGTCCATCCAGCTCTTGAGATGGAGAAACCTGATATCGCCAGCAGGATCAACCAACTTCGCCATGAGCAACCGCTTGACCTCTTCTTTCAGACTGAACCTCATCCGTTCCGGTCTATACTCAAGGTTCTCCAGGATCGGAACCCAAATGTTGACAACAAGGACATTACTCATTCCCCAAGTAGGTGCCCCAAGAGCATTGGGTGCCAAATTGGCATTCAGAGTTGGGCCAACTGTGACCATCCACTTGTGAGTACCAAGGACACGTTTGCTATACCAAGTCCCAGCCACGATACCAGTGACAGCCTGAGATAGATCATCCTCCACAGAGATATTATTCTTCAGGAGATTGATGATGAGAGTCTTTGGATTAGTGTGCGCGCTCATTCACCATTCACCCTCCTAGTACATGCTGTAGTACTGGATGTGTCCGTACATGTCCACCTCATGCCATCTCTCCAACACTGGCAAAATATGGGAAAGACCGTATTTCCCACAGTTGTTTCTGGGACTGTATAACTCATTGTTCTGTGAGCCTCCTGAGGATTGCGATCTTGAGGATCTGCTCTCCAAAGATGGTTGGCGTATCCACGACATCCACCTCGTATCGTTCACCAGCTGAAGTGATCACTCGCTTGTTCTCAGCTATGACCGAGTCCTGATTGAAGTAAGCTAACCTGTCCCTGGATTCCATCTTCCCGCGATATGTCCATGTCAACTCGGCAAATGTCACTACAGTTGGACTTGTGAGGACTGCATCCTCTGTGGCCTCATCAGACCATGTGAACTCAGGGACATTGAACTCATCTGCTGAACCCTCAGTCCTCTTACGGATAGTGACTGACTCACCCATCTTATCTAGGATCTGTTCGAACCTGTGAGCAATGGTCATTCTGTTTCCTCCCGTCAAGGCAAAAGAGCTGCACCTATGTATTCGCTAGGAAGCCATTCGAGCTCAATCAGTTCTATCCTGTCAAGGATGTATTGATGGACCTCGGTGAACTTGTTGAGTTGAGTCCTCATGCCAGCTATGTTGAGATTAAAGATCGGTTCCTTCCTCATGTATTTTGCATAGAGGAACATGACACTTACCCGAGCTGCTGCATATTCCGCGAGCACAGTAGATGGGAGATTGTAGCCCCATACATAATCGAGCTTCAACCTCTGGTATCCAATACCAGGAGCGTTCCGATAGAAGAAGAGTGCGACCCCTCGGAGACCAGCCTTGTACTTCCTCTTGATGATGAGAAAGTCAGACCCAGCAGCTGGTCCCTCGGTGAGATCTTCCCAATCAGGAGTCTGTTCATATCCCTGAAGATTACGCTGGACATTAGCAACCGAGATGAACGGAGTGTTTGGAAGAGCTATAGTTCTGCCACTTGATGAGGATGCATATATTGGATCGTCATAGATCCAAAGAGAAGTATCACGGACAGGCTCACCCTCTGGAACATCTATGATGACCCCAGTAAGTGACTCCGTGTAATATCCCTTGGCGATCATCTCCTTCTCGATCTGCTCGATCCATTGCAGGACTTGAGCTGTATTTGGGTCGCTCGTGTCACTGATTTCCTCACCAGTGAGAGCCTTGATAGATGATATCTCAGTGAATGCCGGATTATATGCTGAACTCATTTGTACTCCACCTCGAAATAGAACTTCTTGATTCCCTTGTACGTCCCAATCGTAGCTTCAATCTCTATTGTCCAGTCTCCCCTTGTAGCATCAGCTGGAAGATTGTAGTTCATCTCCCACTTGCCTGTCTCAATCTCGGCTAGTGTCGGAGTTGCCTTCGTTGCACCACTCGGATCTTTGATCGTACAAGTCTTAGTAGCTGGATTAACTGCTGTTCCATCCTTATCTTTGAAATAGATATACCTTGAAACTGTTTCAGTAGGATAATAGACCGGCATCTTAGAAGTCCTCCGCTTCAATATTCACCTGAGTTACCTCTCCGTCTGTAATAAGGATTTGTGAGAAGTCAGCATCTGTGATTCCAACCCGAGAGAAATCTGAATCTGTTATGGCAATCTCTACCTCTCCATCTGTAATCCCGACCTGCTCGAAGGTCTCATCAAGTATTGTGAGGAATGTCTCAGGCTCAAGGAGTAGGAAGATATCAGTCCCAGCTACAGCATCAACGAAGTCTAGGAGTGTTATATGGGCAAAGACCTCTAACCCAGTACCAGTGTCAACGACAAACTTCTCAAGGACTCCACTGGAGATGAATGAGGTGAAGACATCGACCCCAGCTCCGACATCGGTGATCCCCATCTCCCTGTAAGGAATAGTAAATGTTTCGGATCCAGATACAGAATCAATGAAACCCATCTCGCGATATGGAGTTGCAAAGACTTCGGATCCACTCCCCACATCTGAGACATCCAGTACCCGCATGAGCGTGAACAGATCAGTACCGGCTACCGAGTCAATGAAGTCCAAGAACCTCAAGAGCTCGAATATGTCAACACCTGCTATCGTGTCTGAGAATCCCATCGATCTGAATGGAGTGACAAACACATCAGTCCCAGAACCTGTATCGACAAATGCAACACCTATGACTTTCAATGGGACTGTCCAGACATCAGCTCCAGTGACGGTATCAACAACATCCTTCTCTGCCAGGAGAAAGAACACTTCAGCTCCCGCGCCCGCATCAGCAAAACCCATTGCCCTGAAAGGAGTGGTGAACACATCTGCTCCAGCAATGACATCCTCGAATCCCATCTCCTTGTAAGTGGAGATGAACACATCAGATCCAGAAGCAGAGTCCGTGACATACATCGGGCGTGTGAGTGTCCAGACATCTGCACCACCAATCGAGTCAATGAAATCAAGGAGCCTCATGAGAGTGAAGACATCTGCCCCCGTGACAGTATCCGCAAACCCTATCTCCCTATAGAGGATCTCAAAGACATCAGCCCCACTGACTGTGTCTACAAATCCCATAGCTCGATAGGTACTAGTCCAGATGTCAGTCCCACCACCAACGTCTGTGAAAGATTTAGGTCTCAACAGAGTCCAGACATCAGATCCTGCAGCAGCATCCACGAAAGCTAAGAACCTTATGAGATAGAAGGAGTCAGCACCACCAATGACATCACTGAATCCCATCTCTCTATATGGTGTAGTGAATACATCAGCTCCAGCACCAGAGTCAGCGAATCCCATTGCCCTGTAGATATTGGTCATGACATCTGTGCCAGTCACCGTATCCACGAATGCCTTGGGGATCTCAGCGCCTACTTTGTCAGCTGCTGAACGGAGCCTGAGGTTCTCTGGATTGCCTGTCTCAGACTTGTCAGCTGTTGACCTGAGATAGCCATCATTAGCTCCCATCATTCAGCCTCCGGTGTGAGGACATGGTCAGTCACATCAAACACATGGGGCGTATCATCCTTGATGAACACCACAAAGTATTGTGAGTCATTGTCCACAATTGCAGGGAAAGTATAGGCTCCAGTAACAGCATTAGACACAACATGATCCACGAATGTGATCGTGTCATCCTGATTGTCCTTCCAAAGATAACAGTCCACCGAGCCAAGGATGACCTCGTCCTTGTCATAGGTGACTCCCTCAAGCTCGTAACCGATCCTGACAAATACATCAGTCCCAGATCCCGAGTCAGCAAACCCTTTTGGAATAGCTGCAACCTGAGTGAACTCAATGACATAGAGAGTCCGAGTCATCGAACTATCCGTGACTGCCCCTCCTGCAATTGCCTGCCATCTAGCTTGGAATGAATGAGATGCATTCGACAGACCCGTCTCCGCCCAAGCCATACACATCCTCTGTTGCAATGCAGCCGAGTCCGAGAAGCTGATGAGGTCAGCTCCAACATTGGTCCCATCAACCCCGATATTGAAATTACAAGTGGAGTCACCTGAATCGGGAGCATTCTGTATGTTGGCAAGGATGAGATGGATTGCATCAGTACCATCAACAGTGAAGGAACTGCTCAGGGAGGGAACATTGCCATAACTTCCCGGTGCGCTCTGTTGGTCAGTCGCATATAGCTCCAACTGCAGAGTAGCATTGGCTGTAATCTCAACAACCTGAAAGGTACGGTTCACATTTCTGGTCTGACCTGCACCAGTGAGAGCCTCCCATTGGAGATGAAACGTGTGGGTAGAAGCTGCAAGTCCATCAAGGACATGCACCATAGATAGGGAGTTCCCACCATTCGATTCGTCTGTGAACGTACACGCCTCAGGACCATTCGCTTCTGGTGTAGTATCCACAGCAAACCTGAACTGCGTGGCCTCATCAGCCTCCATGTTATAGGGGACATTGGCAATCATCATGAGGATTGAACCAGTACCAGCCACACTGACAGAACCAGATGTGAAGAGGTCAGCCCATGAACCCGGGTCTCCAGTCTGGTTGCTGGCCTCCATGTCAACGATAATCTCAGCATCCCCACCCTTAATCTCAATGACCTGAAATGTCCTGTATCTCGTGGTGTCATGGACAGGAGCACCTTGGACATCCTGCCACTGGACTGACCAGCTATTGGAGCTTCCAGAGAGGCCATCCATAGCATAGACCATCGTGACTGAGTTAGCCTCTTGGTTCGAGGAGCTGTCAGAGAAAGCTGTGCAGATTGGACCCACAGGAGAACCATTCACATAGAACCTGAACTCAGCACAGTTGTCACCAGCTGGATCGAGCTGCAGAGAGAAGAAGAAGAGAACAACACTGTCCGTACCCGCAACAGTCTTTCCAGTAGCACTGAAGTCAGCTATGTTTGCCCAAGAACCCGGACATGTCGCTGAGTTCTGGTTCCTCACCTCTGTCAGTATTTCAGACGGCATCCTATTCCACCTCCGGAGTGAGAATATGGTCGGTGACATCTATCACATGAGGACTATCATCCTTCCATGAGATGACCTGATAGTTCGCATCGTTATCAGGGATACCTGTGAACGAGTAAGCACCCGTGACCGCGTTGGAGGTCACATGAGCAATGAACGTGTAAGTGTCATCAAGGTTGTCCTTCACAAGGAAGCACTCACAGGAACCCAGTGCAACACCATCATCGTCCTTCGTGATACCCTCAAGTTTGTAAGAGACCGTTGGCTCCCTGATTATTACAAGGCTCCGCTCGTAGACGGTACGTTGTACCGTGGAATTAGCCTGCCAGTAAGCGAGAATATCATCTGTGCTAAGCCCAAGCGTGATCCTCCCAGTTGTGAATAAGGTCATGCGTGCATAGTCAATAGAGTCTTCATGCTCGAATATCCGCGTCAGGTTTGTGTCCTCAGCCCCACCCTCGTATATCTTGTACGTGGTCATTCCCTCCCCGGAACTAAGGGAGCCATAGTAGTCGGAGGACGAGAAGAACACAAGCCAGTCGTTATCACCGGGATCCGTGATTGTCATGTCGTCTATAGGCACATCAGAACCACTTGTGGAGTCCGTGTCATCGGCTGTACCCAATGCCTGCTTGATGTCAGCTGATGGGATACCAATCATTATCATATTTCTCTCATAGCAGGTCTGTGTCCCACTCCCTGTGACCCTAGCCCATTCAATCTCGACAACTTGGGAACCGTTTGGAGAAATCATCGCAGCTATCATGACACAGTAACTTGCAGGAGCAGCAGACGACTCAAGGAACATCTGTCGCTCGGTATGCACAACAGGAGAACCACCAACACTCAGTCGGAACCCAATAGTCTCAGTTGCAGAAGGAGGTTGAGCTGATGCTGTGAACAGGAGAAGATATGTCCCAGATGCAGGAGTCCTTGTCATGGTGTCCAATGTTGTCCATGTACCAGCAATCGTATCATTGACAATATCACCATCCTGATAGTTAGTACCTGGAGCAGGGAAGAGGTTCAGCTCCCTATTGGTCACAGCCATGCTCCCACCATCGATGATGTACTGCACTTCGACAACTTCAGCAGCTCCCGGACTCACATAGGCTGAAGTGACAACCCCGATATACATATCATTCAGAGAGCTGTTGTCTTGGATCTGTCTCTCACTGTGGTCAACAATCGTACCATCAACATAGATAGCTATCCGAAGGATGCTCCCTGTTGGACTAGCTGCAAACTGGATCTCAGCTGAGAACACCGCGAGATAATCACCAGCTCCTGGAGTCAGGGTCATTCCATTGATCTGTGTCCAGCTGGTCTGATTGAGTGTAGAACTTCCACTGGCAAAAGCTCTTTCAATTGTCATTGTATCACCTTGGCTATGATACTACAACGCCTTCAATATAAAAAATCTATTGACTCACCTTGTCAATATCGAAATCCCAGACATCATTATCCCTTCCAACTAGATACCATCCATCCTTTATCGGATGTGCTTGATAGATCCATCTCAGGAATAGAAGGATCGGTGAAACAAATAATAACCAAGTACCCAGCCACATGAAATAGAAACTGAAGTCAATCACAGGGATCAGCTAAACGTGATTGTTGCTGTGAGTCTCCAAGTCTGACCTGCAGGTTTTGTACCAAGTGCAGTGTTCTGTCTGCAGAGGTTGTCTCCTGAATCGAGGTTTGTGTTTGAGATAGATTGCTCGTTCCATGCCTGTTCAGCAATACCGTCACCAAAGTCACCCTGCCATATGCAGTCCTGACTTGACTCTTGTGGATAGCCACCATTCATAGCAACATAGACTGGATTGGCAATCAGTCCGGTCTGAGCTGCGGAAGGAGCTGTGGCATCTGTTCCCACTCCAATGTAAGCATTGGCATTGGCCCATGCTGTAGGAGAACCTGTACCGCTTATGAGCTTGATGAGTTCCGAGATCCCTTCGTTCAAGAGGACATTGATGGCGCTCTTTTCAGGAGGTGACTCTATCGTCTCATAAGGTTTGATTCCCTTCTCTCGTATCTCATCGCCATCCTTAGCAATGAACTTCTCGACCTTGTAGACAATCCAATGCTCGAGTTTACCCATTTGAAGTTTCTCACTCATTTGATTCACCTTATGTTCCGTCATAGGCTACAGTGATAATGTATCTACCAGAACCATCTTTCAGGACATGATGCCCCCAATAAGTTGTGACGGTCCCAATCAAGGCAGCTAGCGTGGTCGCAATATCTTCAGGATCAGAACAGAAATCCTGCTTCACCTGTTTAGCCATGATAGTTCACTCTGCTATGAATTAGATGCTCTCGGATATAAAAGCATTGGTATCAAGGGAACCCGATACCGAAGTGTAGAGTGAAGATCAGACCAATCGTGAAGACAATCAGGGTCAGGATGACTTTCTGCATCCTCTCATTCCACGTAAAACGCTCATCAGTCCTTGAGCCTCTGCCGATACCGTCAGTCCGACATTTGATGAAATCATCTTCGAGGATCTTGACTTTCTGAGTGACCTTGTCATCGACACCGTTGACCTTCTCCTCCACTCGGCCAACATCAGTCTGGATCGTCTCCTGTCTGGTCTCCATCTTGGCAAGAGATACCTTCAGATCTGTGAACTCGGCACTCATCATGGCAAATATCGATGTGTTGCTCGCCTGCTTGGGATTGTTCTTCATCTCCAGGTATTTCCTATGCTCCTCAGGTAAGTCTTCTGGATCCATATAGTCCTCTCTCCTACGAGCGTTCATCTGCATCCCGTGGACTAACTCACATTAGAAGTATAAGAGAATTACGGTCACAGTTCAAGAAAAGAAGGGTGGATGAGGTATGAGCTACTCCTGATAACGGCCTTTCGAACCGAGTATCATTGGTTATGGATACCTCATCCATGATTAGAAACTATTGGGAGTCCGATATTAGCGACCCCAAGCCCACCAGTAACCTGTTGCACTTGTAGTGACAATGATCGTGATGGCTGCCCCATCAACAGGAAGGGTCTCGTTCACAGTGGGAGCATCCGCGACAACACTTGATCCACCAGCCTGGACTGCGATGAACTCGACAATCTCAAGACCAGTGACTATATCTCCACCCGTGACGCTAGCAGCATCGAATGTGCCCCAGGCAAATCTCTTGTTCCCAAGTACTGACCTTCCCGTTATCGTGCTACTGAATGTCATTGTGGTTCTTCACTCCGTTATGTTCATGCAGCAACCAGATCTCGGATCTTAGCCTGCACATTGAACCTTGTACAGGTGAGCTCAGCCATCGTGCGATAGGCGCCTCTCATCCCTAGCCTGTCAAGAGCTAGCATGTCGTGGGATTCCACATACTGAGTCGGCTTTGCGACCTTCAGGAACAGGTAGTCCGTATCAAGGAAGTAGATGTGGGATATTCCACTCCCGCCTGTCTGACACCTGAATGTCGGGATGATTGGGATCCCATGATAAGTTGCGACTGCAAAGCCAGCCTCAACACCTGGTAGTGCAGCCTGCACCCCATTGAATGTTGGCTTGACCGTTGTAGTCTGCATGAAGCGTCTCTGTGCCTCGAGTAAGCTTTGCCACTCAAAGAGAGTATCGTATCCAGTGAGGATCACTTTTGGCTTGCCTCCTGCAGCCATGACATCTTTGAGAGTCGAGTCGATCATCTTGAGCGTGAGGACTCGGTCAGTATCGCCACCCTCGTTGACAATGGCATCTGCCCATGTTGCAGCTGCGTCACGATCTAGACCGTACACATCGACATCACCAGCGTCTATGTCCGCACAGTTGGTGACCTCTGAATAGCTTGACACCATCCGGTCAATGGACTCAAGGTTGTCACCAGCTACAGTGCTGGCATTGGTCATGAGCATCTCGTTGAGCTGCGATACGTGATATTGTCCGATCACCCTGCGTAACTCGGCAATCGCATCGACTGAATCATCAACAGTCGCCAAGAAAGCTGCAAGTTCGCTTGTATCGAACATATGGAGGATCGTCTTGGGAGCATCTTCCAGCTCGATCCATGTGGGCATCAAAGAATCGACAGCAGATATCGCTGAGTTCTCAGCTACCCCACCAGTCGGCCATGATGTTATTGCAACTGGATAAGCTGACTCCACACGGAAACCCGACTTGTTCCAGGGTTTCTTTGGTAGAATGGAGAACACATTCGCCTCATAGCTGAGTTGTGCCCAGGCTTTCCCTCCAAAGAGTGTATTACGCCAACCCGTGGTCGTGGATAGGAGTGGAGCATCGGTTTTCTGGATTACGTCTTCAGGAGATGCCGGATAGAAGAAATTCACCATCTCTTGCATTGTATTGAATGTCGGAACTCTTTGTGAATCATCGAACATTTTCATGCACCTCTTGATGCTAAGCCTTCGAGCTCATCCCAGTCCGTATTGTGGAGCTCTTGAAGCGATGTCTTTGGCTTCTCGGTCTCCTTAGGGACCAGACTGCGTTTCTGTACTGGTGCGTACTTTTCAACAGAAGCCTCGACTTTCTCATCGATTATCTCTTCGAGTGTACTCACGGACTCGGCTTTGTCTTCTGATACCTTGACGGCCTCATCGGCCTTGGCTTCGGTTGCAGCTGGCTCAGGTTCGGGTTCCTTTTGCGGTTCCTCGACCTCTTCCACTGGAATCTCCGCCTTGACTGCTGGAAGTAGCTTGAAAGCCTCTTCCCCAATTGTCTCTAGGAGATGGAATGATTTCTCTTCACCGTATTGGGAAGCGAGCGCATCCATCTGCGCGGAGTCAAAATCAAACTTCTTGGGTTCGGGCTTGGATTCCTCTCTCTGAGCTAGACCTGCTGAGATTTTCTCAAGCATTGCCTTGATCTCTAGAAGGATCGGTGTGGCATCCGCTTTCTCCGTTTCTGTTTCGGTCTCCTTGGAGACAGCTGGATCAGGCCCAGGTTCGTCAGCGATTTCCTCGTTGACCTTTGCTGAAGAGTCTGTCATGGTAATCGTGTCTGAATTAGGCGTTCCCTGCTTATCAATGTTGCTCTCTTCCGAGCCTATAGATACTCTCTGAGTAGGTTCGGAACCGTCATTTACAGCGTCATTCATCGTGACCGTCTCAGGATCTATGGTGGAACCAGCTGAATACGGATAGCTCATCGGGGCGACCTTCTTATCGTTCTTAACAATGATGAAATCAGCACCCTTCAGTGCAGGTCTGTCCACATAACTGAACTCATGGATCTCAAGCTTGTCGATGACAAAGTGACAGGATCCAGATGATTCGCAGATCAGCTCCTTGGGAGCGAGTGATTGCCCACCTATGGAGTAGCTCTTGAGCTGACCATCGAGGATCAATTGCCAGGTCTGTTGGGCGCGTTTGATGTCGGTCCTCAGCTCGGATACGATGAATGTCCCGACCTCATCGACCTTGGTCTCCCACTTGACACCGTTCTTGTCGATGTACTCGGAGATGACCTTGCCAACCGCGCAATTGCCGTGCATAACGTGCGTGTTCGCATACTCAGGTTCGGCCATGAAGTTCTTGAGAGCCTCGCGCATGGCATCCTGGGTGATCTTCTCACCCTGACTATCGATAACATCGAACTGGGCATAGCCAGCAACGACATGCCTATCCTTGTCTCTCTTCGAGATGTTGGTTATAGGAATCTCAAAATGAATCGGCCTGTTCCTTGGAACTTTCTTCTGGGGGAGTGGTTCTGCCATGAGGGTCATTGGGGAATCGCCTTCTGTCCCTAGAATAAGCTGGGTGACAGATAAGCTTTGTTCTTCGCAGGATGTAGACTTCCGACTATGGATAGCGTCGAGCTTCGCTATACCAGCCGAGTATATGGGATAATAGGAAGAATGGATTAGGCGCCAATTGCCTATCTCTGAGGGAACCCGACAAGGGTCGCCCTTTCCCTCTTGCAGCCAAAGCACTCGATGAACCTAGTACCGGCTTCCTTCCGTTTCTTCTTGCTGACGGTGTAAGACCTATTGCATGTCGGGCATTGCACATGAGGACTCATTTCAATCCATCCAGTTGGCATCTCTCTCAAGGACCTTTCCATGATCCTCTGGCTTGTATATCTCAAAGCTCCAACTACCGCGAAAGACCCATCCGCGTCCCTCAGTCAGGTCCTTCTTGGGTAATCTGTAAGTCTGACCTTGGCGAGTGACAAACACGCTCTTCTCGGTCTGCCTGTCAATCTCCAAGACCTTGCCACAACCGCAAAGGCGTACAAGCTCTGAGAAGATCTTGACGTTATCCCAATCGATATCCATTCAGTTTACCCCCTCTCTAGCTATGCATTTCATCCCTTCGCAACCGGATTCCTCATAGGCTAACGGGCAGTCCTCGCATGCAAAAGCATATTCTTCAACAGCCATTTAGCACCCCTCCTCTAGAAGTTCTATCTCAGCTTTCCAACCCTTTCTCTTGAGCAGAGTGTAATGACGAAATGCTGCGTCTTTATCTTCACCATGAGAATGACCCTTGTTGATCAGCTTCCCATCGGGAGCAACCATAGCACGGACCACATAATCCTTGGTCATTCATTTCTCCTCCATTCTGTACATGAACGATAGGGTTATTGTCGAACCGACAAGACCTGAGACACTATTGAAGATCCAGCCTTTCGGTACTTCATATATGCTAAAGTCAAGATAGCCTGAAACTGCCGATACTTCGACGCGTGCCATCATGAAGGTATCATGCAAGGCTGCGAGGAACTTCCTGACCTTTGGCACATAGCCTTTGGCCTGGCGTTTCTTGACCTTGTCAAAGAACTCCTCAGCCATTGCCTTTCTCTTTGCTGTCCAAATCCTGGAGGTCTCATATCGGTAGAAATCCACTTCAGTCATTCAGCCCACCATCCTGTAGGTTCGGCTCTCTATCACCTTGAGCTCGTACTCGTAGCCATATTCACTAGCTGAAAGCTCAACTAAGTTGAGTACATCTTTCATGTATTTCCTGATTGCCTCTTCATCATAATGAGAGGGAGCTCCCGGAAGCCAGAAGTCAGCGACTTGATCTTGGCCGTCATCCGTGAACTTCCATGTCAGTTGATAGTGTGTGAAAACCACTTCGGTCATTTCACTCACCTTTTTGCTTGTATGGTGCAACTGCGGTATATCCACAAGTGCATATCCAATGTACCATTTCTTTACCATTGTATTTAGATGCGAAGTGACCATCATCGGTCATGTCATTACCACACGAGTCGCAGATCATTTCAGTCAACCTCCAAGTGGTTGAGGCTTGCCAATGTGATCTTGATTATTGGTACTTTGTCGCTGTCTTCGCTCTGGGTCACAACCACGTGAACCGCTGGCTTGTTCCTTCGGTTCTCAGCTGCAAAGGGTGCCGCCTTCTTCACCTTCTGAAATAGGCGCTCAGCAACAAGGGTCTTGCGTACTATGTCCTCGCTGTCATCATCGTAGACAACGCCGGTGTAGAGGTACTTGCTGTCAACCCTCAGCTCGATGATCAGTTTCTGGCTAAGGAAGTTCCCTTGGGCCTTGGTCTTGTATTGGGCGCTGTAGTAAGGGCCAATTGCCGAGTGCATGTTGACGTCGGTGATTCCTCTGATGCCCTTGATCTCGGTGACTATCCAGCCAGCGACATTGACCAGGAGGTTGAGGTCGCGGCCATTGGTGTCAGGCAGCTTAGTCCAGTCAAAACCAGCCATGTCCATCTCGTTTCCCCAAGTAGGCATTATTTCTGCCTCCTGTAGGAATCCTGGGGATTCTGGAGGGTTGTGTTCCTCTTCGCTAGGGCCACGACGTCAAGGGTTTCGCCCTTGTGTCCGTAGCCGTTTCCAGTTGTGTTGTTGTTCGCGTTCATTTTTCTTCATGTGTATATACGTACAATTTGTATATAAGTGTTGTGTATGCGTACAACATTAGCCCTTATTAGGAAATGGTCCCATGTCCCATCGATGCGCTGTGGTGTAATCAGTAGCATATGAGGCTCATGACCTCAAGGTCTGGTGCAAGTCCAGCATGCGCAACCATTCCACCTGCTCTCTGGGAGGATCGGAGGCTGTAACCCTCTGGAGGCATGTTCGATTCATGTCAGGTGGCCCATTTCTTTTTCCAAGCATGCAATCGAGAGGGAGGGAGGTGGAGCGCGAGGAGGAGGGAGGGAGAAAATCTGTCAGTCGAGAGGAACTAAGCTCGGCCAAGAGCTAATAGCCAAAATTCATCATCCAGATTCTGTATCATCTTTCAGTCACTGCTTGTGTATCTATCCAACAACGACAGGCATGATGGGCAGGAAATTCCAAAGCATCCATCTGGTTCTGCGTAAACTTCTCGCCATGCAGAGGTTCGCAGATCGGGCAAACCCTATCATCGAAGTTCGTCATCCATACATAATTGAAGGCTCTGGGGACATAGTCGTCTTCCTTCTCCCATTCCCTGACGGTCTCATATTGGGTCTGGTTCCACATGAACCGGACAAAGTAATCGGTCAGCATTCGTATCCTGCTTCTGATGCCGGTGAATGAGAGCTTCTCGATGTCCTCCACTACTCCTCCTCCCGAGCTAACTCATCCTTGAGTATTTTTCTGAACTCCTTCTTCCTCTCTTTCGTGATCTCATTGAGCTTCCTCATCACATCAGATGGTAGCTCAGGCATGTCCCTCTTGAGAGTCTGCGAGAGAGCTACACGAGCAGCCTCTATCAGCTGTTTGTGTGCTCCATCTATTACCTTCTTCCCCTTGGCATAGGATACCTTCACATCATTGGTTTTCCTAGCACCATCGATAATCTTGAGAAGCTCTTTCCCCATCTCTTCGCGGATCTTTCGGGCTGGAGATGGAAGTGCATCATTTCCTTTGAAATGGGGGATCCATTCACCTGACTCCTCACTAACATCTTCCTCAGTCGGTTCAGGTGTCTCAGATGGTTCTGGTTTAGGTTCGGATTCGGACCATGCATCAGGCTCATGACTTATCTCCAAGTTGCCATGCTCATCAAGTATGACCTTATGCCCAAGGCCAGTCCAGATCTGAGCTGCAGTTCCTAGATGCTCCCAGATCTGAGCCGCTCGTAATTCATCGACCTGCTCAATGTCGCCAAACTGCACCTCCCAATCGTTGATTCCAAAGATCGGGAATATCTTGTCGTTCCAGAGGTCTGAGAGGAACTGCTGGTTTTCCTGGGTCGTCCCCTTCTGTACGTCGATCTGCATTCTCGGATTGTTGCCCGACTTGCCCGACTCGATTACTCCTACGAAGATGGGCGTGACCCCGAAGACTGCACAGATGGACTCTCTATAGAGCTTGTAAAAGGCAAGCGACTGCATCTTGCCAGCTTCCGGCAAGACCGGAATCCAGACAGGCGGATCTTCCTTTGTTGGTATCATGTAAGTATTGATCTTCTTGGTCGTAGTACGTCTCCCTGATACTATATCGTCTTTGTTACGCTGATCTTTCTCTTTCTGGAGATCCGCTTTCAGCTGCAAGACGTCGTTCTTCGACATCTTCGGGAATGCGATGAATGCACCTGTCGTTCCATCCTTGAAGACCTCCTCGTTATAGTCATCCATGTTGCCAATGGTGAGTATCAGCTTCCAGACAGAGATTATCTTGGGATTGCCGAAGAGACTTGGCAAGAGCCTGTCACTGCTCCCTTGGACTATCTCATCCTTCCCGAACCTCTGCTTCGTCTTGTCCCCGAATTGCATGACGTAGCAGGTCTGCAGGAGCGGACCACCGCAATCAGATTCGGGACATGCGGTTGGAGGATTCCCTTCATTATCAAGACCGTGGAAGTTATCCATTTCCGGATCATAACATTTGGGACAGAAATATTCATCGTTCCCATAGTGCCCATATTGGTCAACGACCGGGAACGTGAACCTGCTATCCTCAACATAGACCTCGGCAGGGATCCTACGGTTGGAGATCTTCTTGGTATCCTTGTCCTTCTTTCGAGCGTTTTTATATGCTATACTAATGTAGGTATCATCTAACATTAGATGCCAGAACAAAGCCGAGCGCGAGAGTTCTTTGAACGAGTAATCAGGATTCGGTTGGTCCATGAGGTTCTGGGCTATCTTGCGTTCATCCAGATTCGGCTTGATGAACTTTTTCCCCCCACATGTATTGCATACCTCCTCCTCGGAATCGTAATCCGTCCTGCATGCCTCACATCTATGAGCGAACTTCTTCGTGAGCCTCATTTCGGGGATTATCACTTCTTGGATAATGGCTCGTACGATTTGTCGGAAGACCCAGCTCTTGATTGCCTCATCATAGATCATCACATAGTTCCACTTTGGCTTCCGCACTTGTGCACGTGGATCGAATATGTAGTCGGCAATGGGTTCCTGGGAGATCTTCTTCTGAATTACAAGGTCGATGCCAAAGACCCCACCTATTCCTTTTAATATGCGAGTTCCAAGGTCTTTCCCGCTTAGACTCTGTAACATACGAGTTCCAAAGCTTGATTCTTTAGTTGGTTTTTTATCATCGCTCATGATAATCCATTCCTATGTTCTTTACATGGGCGGACTGGTAAATATGTATTTGCACTCTAAGAACCCCAATCAAATCTCACAGCACCGGCATCAAATGTTTCCTCGCCTTTCAATGCCCACATCGCCAATGCCAAGGAATCCACAAAATCGTCATGGCTATCCCTACCTGGCGGTGCTTCTACAAGCAAACTCCTGCCAGAGAACTTTTTCTGTACTCTGAATATCTGCTGGAGAAAGAGATTGCGTGCCCTGCTTGGAGCAATCGGATAATGCAACCTCTTGGTCTTGACTTCCCTGTCAACGAGCTTGAACATCTCGTCCTGTTGTGCTGCGCTCATGTTGACACGGATGATCTCGATAGATCCGTCAAGGTGGTTCTCAAGCATGTCGCATACCCCGATACCTATTCCTATTGCATCGACTGCCAGGACGGTCACGCCCCGTTCCTGTAACCATTCAGCCACGACATAGACCTGCTCCTCAAGATTGGTGCCTTGGGAATGCCACCAGTCCGTTACAATTGATTTCTCTTCGGTGCCTTCGAAACGGCTCTCCATGACAGTGACGACACTATAATCGTTCATCCTGGCAGGATCCCAACCAGCCACTTTAGGAATCCCTTCGGCAGGTTCTATCTCGCGGGTAAGCTCCAAGAATGCTTGCCTGTCCTCGATGAAATGGATCATCGTGGTCCCCCATTCGAGATAGTACTGGGCTCTGAACTCCAAGCTATCCTCGCCAAGTCGTATCTTCTCTTTTTCTATATACAACTTGTACTTGGGATTGTACTTCATTGCCTCAGTGCAATCGATAATGACATCTTCATCGGAGCTAGCTATTGCGACCTTGTTATAGAAATACTCATTATGAATCTCAAGGGTAGAGGTTCCCGAAAGTACTCTTGTTCCTGCAACTGCAGCTCCCATCGGGAAGATATCAGAGATCATCTTCTCATCATCCATATCCTCCACCTGTTCTAGGATGACGAGGTTTAGTGTCTCGCCTTTTATGTTGGCCTTCTTGTCTGCTGACAAGCTGGTTATCTGTGACTCAAGACCACTGTGCAGATCGTGGATTACATAGAGTCCCGTGGTTCTGCCAACATCAAGCATCGTGGTCAGCCCAATCGTATTGATGAACTCCTCAATGGCTCCCATTCTCACACGTATTCTAGCCCGTGTCACTTGGATTGCCTGTGCCCTTGCAGGTGCAAAGAGACCACACTCGAACCTCATGCCAAGGACTGATAAAAAGAATATTGATAGAGTGATGATTGCATTAATGACAGCCTCGGTCTTCCCCGACTGTCGCGCTTGTAGTCGAAGTATCTCATCGCCCTCAGCACGAAGAACAGCCTCGATTATCTTGTTTGCAAACTTGCGATTGTAAGGATAGAGGACCTTGCCCATGATAGTAGCCACTATCTCCGAGAGAGCTATGCACATTTCCACTTGCAATTCGAATGGGATTTGATGCGCGTTTTTGGTTGCCAAAGTCATGGTCCAATCGCATCCTGCATTATCTGTTTCTGGAGCATGAAATCCTTCAACAATTCGGTGATATCAACCCGCTTCTCGATGATCTCGATGGGTTGCTTGTCCCTGATACCCAGTTCCATCTCGAGTTGGACCGTCTTGATGAGAAGGTCTCTAAGCATCTTCAGCTCCTCCCTTGTATCAGGGAGAGCAATCTTCGATTGGTCCTCGACATCGAGAAGATACCCGATCCTTTGTTTTTGTATCTCGACAAGATCATAAAGTTCCTGGAGGGAATCAATGACGACATCAACCTCTTTCAGTTTCGTCTTATAGACCGAAATGGGAAGTATCAACTTGGAATCTATGTAATTATTACGGTAATTAGCAAGAGTCTTGATTGCTATGATAGGTTTCTTGTGCTTGCTTAACCATTCGCATATCTTCGATGGTTTCCACCCCGATAAGAGCATTTTCTTGATGATTGCTATGTCGGGATGGTTTGCAACCGACCTTCCCCTTGCCAATTATTTCACCTATTTCTTGATTTTCGGTACCTCGTAATGTTGTCCTGATGCTATCTGGTCCTTCACCTCGGCTTTTGCCTTCTTGCAATTGACGAAATGACTACAGATCTTCAATAGCGCTGCCTCTATCCCTGAGAGCTTTGTCATCCTCAAGGCAGACATTACCGCATCATGATCTTCCTGGTTCAAGACTGCCATTATCGTCTTGTGTTGCATCTTCCTGACATCCGGTTCACCTGCAATGGATTTCAATTGCAGACGTGCAACAAGGGCCTCTTGCTGATGTATCTTGAGACCTGTCCGATTGAAGATGTCCTCAGCTGACTTTTTCTTCCTTATGTTCTCGATGAGTATCCCTAGCTTGATGGGGTTTATGTCGCCTGACAGATTATTGATGGTATATAGAAGATAGTCGGCTTCCTCATCCGTGATCCCATCAAGGACGATACAAGGAACGGAATCGATATCGAGCTCGGGATCTTGAGCCACAGACCATCGTTGTTCCCCATCGAGTATCTGATATCTTCCCTTCTTCCCTTTCATAGTCCTAACGATGAGAGGCACTATAAAACCGATCTTCATCATCTCCTTCTTCAAGAGTTCCTTCTTGCCTTCCGTCATCTCGTTCGGGTTCATCTCGCTCGGTTCCAGGTTCTTCAATGGAACCATGATCGCGTCTATGTGAAATTCTACCATGTTAATTCGCTCCTAAGATTTCGTATTCTAATCATCACCTAGTCATATTAATCATATCGTCTTCTCTTCCAGACTCAGCCTTCCCTCGACGGCAAGACCGATTACCCGCCCGAGCTCGTAAGGTATCATCGATCTCAGCCTGGAACCGCGCAAACCCAGAGTCCCCCTCTTTGTCGTCTTTTTTCCCCAAGCTTCCGTGACCTCCCAATCGTAGTCCTTCTTTTCCATCCGATATTCGAGATACTCGACCAGCTGGGAAGGGAGTTCCCCGAAAAGATGGGTCGGTTTTCTTCCCACAGTTCCGAATATGGCTTGGTCGAAATGGATGCGATCCCAATCGAAGAGGACATGCATTAATACCCCAACTGGATTCTCGATTGCATAGTGCTTTGGCTGTGTCTTCTCGATGAGCATGGAGATGTGTCGGATGAGAGCGAGCGACTCCTTCAGATCCGTATAGTACTTGGTCGCTTTCTCAAGGGAAATCTCCCGCCCCTTGATGAACCTGCATTCGTCAAAGGTCTTCGGCCTTATTTTCCCATGATCACGGGTCCAATATCGCCAGACACCAATAAGGGAATAGGTATTACATGGGGGACTGGCCCATAAGAACTTGGGCTTCATGGGCAGCTCTTCGGGCTTGATGTCCATGACATCCTTGATCGTCGTACCTGGAATGTCCTTGAACCAAGGGTCGTATTCGAAACGGTGAGCCTGGTATCCGTTCTCCCTGAACCACTCGGTCACCTTCCCGAACCCACTGCACAGCTCGACGACATGCTTCTTCATATTCAATCCTCGTTTCTTGGAACACGTGTTCTAACTTTTTGCATCATCCTTCTTTCTCCTCTAGAAAGCGCATCATGTCGATGATTATCTTTGTAACATCGGGACAATCACAGTCTGTACGCAAAAGGGCTTTTGTCCATTCTTGTAATTTTTCGTTGTCCTTCTTTTTATCGAATTGGAAGATCGTGAAATCTGGACCGGGCCAGCCGAAATGTGGTGGGTAATCTCTTGAGTGAATAACAAGATTTATTTTTCCAAAACATTCGTTCCCTGTCGGGTTGCCCAATTCATCAGCTTCAATGA
>JAUVHR010000211.1 GCA_030593165.1 Candidatus Thorarchaeota archaeon | reverse complement strand
GACTTATCGCACCAAAGGCAATCTTGAGAAGATTATCCTCCGACTTGGACTTCGCGCTCATTTGATTATTCCTCCGTTGTCAATACCGATTCCACATTCCTACTGCTACTTCTTGCTAGTGATTCTTCTGACTCCTCATCTTGCTCTACTCAATGGGCGAAAGTTATAAAGCTCTTTCGAACCAGCGGCCATTGCAGTAATTCGCGCTGCAGGGACGAAGGAGAGACTTCTATGGTGAAAGAGTCAGATGAAGGTGGTTTGAAGATACACGCTTATGGAGCGTCGGCAAGCTCAGTTAATAGCTGTATCGAGAGCATCACGGGTATACATCCCGGAAAGGATGCTGTTCATACAAAAGAAACTGGACATGTTAAGACACAGGCTGAGGTTTCCCTCGGGGTCGGGAGCACGGCTGGTGTTAGCGGTGACGAAGGTGCAATCATCGTCCTGATTGTCGTGGCAGTATTGATGACACTCTTCGCATTTGTATGGACTATCGTGATGGTTGTGTTCTCAATTGTGACAGTTGGAGGGTTCGTGAAAAGACGATTTCGAACACTTGTGTTAATGGAGAAGAAAAATCAAGAGTTCATTGGGAAACTTGCAGTTCTCACCTACGGTAAAAAGGGGGTTTTGAAGTACTCTCTTGGACAAGACCAGTATGATGAATGGAACGGCAAGGCCTTCAATCTCTTCGTGCATCTCAAGTATCTTCGACAAGTGAGTATGTTTATTGGTTTCATCTGGGGTGTTGTTGAGATTGGTTTCAAACTGTATCAGGTTGTTTTCGATCTCAGTTTCACCTACGATCTCTGGCCATTCAGATATGTGATGATTGCTGTCTTTGTTCCTCTCATTCTATATAGTCCAATCCTGGAATTACGGATCAGAAGTGCGTTCAACAAAGGCGGAGAATCTGTGGATCGATTGATTGCGTACGAGACTTCCTTCAACCCGAATCATCCTATGACATTTGAGGAAGCGCCTCGCCTAGTTCGCTTTTCCATGGGAACTGTAATGAGACAATTGTTGGAGAAACCTGATGACGAACCAATGTGATATGACAATGACTACACCTCACATTTTGTGAGGTCAAAATTGAATCTATTCCACCACAATTTGTGTTGATGGAGTCTCTTCTCCCTTCAGAATCCCCTTGAGGTTACCGTACTCCATCATTGAGATCAGGGTGACTTCTAGGCCTTTCTCAATCAAGGGTTTAGCAGGAGCTATGGCGGTCAGTTTGCCTTTCATCGCCCCGCTTGCATCTACGACTCCCGAACTCCCCATCCTCTCAAGAACCATGTCTATCTCATCTAGATTGACTCTTTCAATGAGTGGGGGGTTTAGGGTTACTTTCGGATCTGCTTCATAAATCCCTGCAACGTCAGAGGCAAAGATCAGCCGCTTGGCACCAAGCTCCTTCGCAATGATAACCGCCATCTGATCCCCACTTCCGACGCTCCAGCCCATTGCAGAATCCACTAGGATATCTCCTCCCGTTAAGGGAACCATCCCAACATCTGCAAAACCCTTCAATGACTCAAAGAAGTAGCTGGTCATCTTCATCTTCACAGATGTTATCATTGATGATGAAAACATCAGGCACACAGGGATTTCAGCTTTCTGTAATTCATCCCAGATTATGTGTCTGAAGTCAGCTACTTCTCTTTGTGTTCGCGAAAGGGGCATTAATTGCTCAGGTCCTAGGAAACCCTTGTGCAGCTTGTGCTCAAGAACTGGCGGATGCCCATAAGAACCAACACCGTGAATCAGAATCAAGGACTGAATCAGACCCTCATCAAGACACTCGCGTATCTCTCGGGCAACTGATTTCAGTACCTCTTCTCTGTATGTGTAGGGCTTTGTCTTGTCAGTCAGTAATGAACCGCCAAGTTTGAGAATCGTCAGTTCTTGAGCCATCTGCTGGCACCTGAGCTATCATAGAGTGAAGATTGGGAATGCCCAGGCAAATCCAAGAAATGGCAACAGGAAAACCATCACGATTACAGAGATGGGAACCGTCCAGTTGTCCAAGCCTTTAGGCGATAGCGCCTCAACTATTGTCGCAACAAGACTGACAGCAATAATTGGCATCACCATATTCGCAACGATAAAGGGGGAACCCGGCTCAAGTGAGAAGAAGAACACCAAGACAGTGCTGAATAGGAACGAACCAATGAACATTCCAATTGAGCCAGCAACGGTTCTCTCAGCCCCGCCAATGCCAAACTTCCTCTCGCCACCATACTTGCGTCCAATCACATCAGCAAGTCCATCTCCGCCAGCCAAGCAGCCAAAGACTAATAGTGTCATTGGAGTGGCGGACGCCAAGTTCCCCACATCTCCTGAAGTGGGAACATAGAACCAAAGGATACTGCATACGATCATCACTATGGCATAGTAAAGCGTACCTCCAAGGAGTTCCCTGGGATCTCCGCTTCGTGACATGGAACGAACGAAGTCCTCATTCTTTACTCGACCCGTTCCAATTGCCACGAACATCAAGACGAAGAGCAAAGGTACAATCATTGCAAGCCAGCGGCTGAAGACTCCTCCAGTGAATAACATCCACGAGAGCAGCCCTACCGGAGCTGCAAAGATGTGAATGGTTTTCCGCGTCACAGTATTCGAGAGTTTGCCGCTCTTCTCGATTTTAGCGTTGATTAGGACAACTGACATAACTAAAACTAACGAGATGAAGCATGCAACAATGTCCCAGACCAATTCCAGTCCAGGTAATGGATTGAATACCAACTATATTCCTCCTAATGCGAATCCAGGAAGTGTCATTAGTTAAGTCATATCGACTAGAAAAGGGTATCTAGATTAATTGAAACTATACAATTCCTTAGATGATTGAAGCTCTGAATTGTATACTCAATGTAGAATTCTCCCTCTGTCAGAAGACCTTGATATCAGCAGAACTCACAGGAACAAGACTGCTAGCAGTGTTGAAAGAAAGCTGGCAGGCTCAGATGGTGATTTCGAACCCGGGTCAAGAAATAAACTCAAGTCCTTAGCTCTCTAACTATCTCTTCGATTGTAGTTGGCAACATATCAGGGTCGGTTCCAAGCGCCTCAATTCGAACCCCTGAAGTATTGCTTTCTGATAGGCCACTAATAGTTATCCGAATTGCCACCTTCTTTCCTGTATACTTACCTAGAGCAAGACCCATTGCCGTACCACGAAACTCGCCGCCATCTGACTCTCTCTCAGCTGCAATGATGTGGAAGTTCCTATCTGGTAGGAGTTCTTGAACTTGCTCAAACGTGGTTTCAGGCTGCTGCGAGACCGATATCTCCTCACTGTTCACCGACATATCAGCTAACATCAGCTCGAATTCTTCAAGAGATGACTCAAGTGGCTCTAATAGGTCGCAGACAGATCTTATGATGTACGGCTCCACCTTGTGCGTGTGTGCTTGATCTTGACTGTCCATATACGAGACAGTAGCAATAATCCTTCCTTCCACACAGTCTTTCGTGGGTACAAAGATAAACTGTGGTGACCTGAACTCACCAATTCCTAACCTCTTCAGTGTCTTCATTGGAGGTCCGGAAATGTTCATGCAGTCATCAGGATAGGTAAGAATAGTTATTGTGACATTGGTTATCACTGAGGACGTGTTATTCTTGACTTTGACCTTATACTCGAATTTCCCGCCAACAGCTGCACAGCCTCTGGTTACTTGAATTGGAGTTTCTACCAATGGCTGGTCGATAGAACGTTCTTGTATTCTTCGAAGGGCGAGATTAAGAACCTGTTGCGCCCTAACATCCCGCGGGTCAATCTCAACTGCTCGTCTATAGGCGTCAACAGCCTCTTCATGTCTGTCAAGTCTTCCAAGGCTGAATCCAAGGTTGAACCATGCAACTGCAAAGTCTGGGTCAATCTCAACTGCTCGTCTGTAAGCTTCGACAGCCTCCTCATGTCTGCCAAGTCTCCGATGGTTGAGTCCAAGATTGCGCCATGCCATAGCATATTTCGGGTCAATCTCAATTGCTCGTCTGTAAGCATCGACAGCCTCCTCATGTCTGCTTAGTCTTCCAAGGCTGAATCCAAGGTTGAACCATGCAACTGCAAAGTTTGGGTCAATCTCAACTGCTCGTCTGTACGCATCGACAGCCTCGTCATGTCTGTCTAGTTCTCCAAGGTTGAATCCAAGGTTGTGCCAACTCCCAGCATGTTTCGGGTCATTCTTAACTTCTCGTCTGCAGGCATCAAGTCTTCTCTTGAGGCCGCGTTGAAACATCTTCCTTATGGTCTTCAGCCCCCGTTTGCATCAACTGAATTAGAAGTTATCACCTACAGATAAACTCTGCTTGTTTCATGATGTTGTCGCAGTAGCAGAAGAATGGGGACTTACTTGCTGCTGTTCTAATTCTATCATTTGGAATACATCTTATGATACTTCTCTCAAGATGTGTATTCTTTACATCTCACAATGCAAAAAACAGGTTATCTAGAAAGCTCAATCAAAGGAAGTGGTGGTCAGAACCAGCAAGACAACTGGTAGGAGGGGGGGGAGTTATGAGGGCATGTAAAATGTAGTAGTCCTGCCAGTCACCTAACCACCATTATTGATTCCATCCTGCTTCCTAATAAGCCTGACTCTCCAAGCCGGAGAGTGATGTTTTGACCATGTAGAATAAGGGGTCAATCCTTTGTAGGACTGAAGGGGATGAATGATGGAGACCCCGCCCGTTGTAGGACGGGCTCTCTGCGATTACGTTTGACTAATCGAGTTTCTCGAAGTCTTCTTTGCTTGCGCCGCAGGCTGGGCAAACCCAATCATCAGGAAGATCCTCAAACTTCGTGCCAGCAGCAGCTCCGCTGTCTGGATCGCCCTTTTCCTCGTCGTAAACCCAACCGCAGACTACGCACTCCCATTTTGCCATGAGATTCTTTCACCTTACCTTTACTATGGAGTCGTGAGACCCCAATGCCTGTTCAGAACCATCACTGCCTACAGGTTAAAAGCGTTCTCAAATAGGAACCCTGTTCTGAATCTGAGGAAAAAGAAAAGGAAAGGTCCTCGCATCCGGAAAGGATACGGGAACCTACTTTGTAGAAATTACCTGCGACGGAGTACTAGGAGCGCAACACCGATTACTGCTACTCCACCGACACCACCGGCCACATACAGTGTGGGTATGCCAAAGATTTCAGATGGGACGTTGTCCCAGAATCCTCCACCACCCGTAACGAGAATCTGATAACCCGGTGCAGACGTTGTGTATAACGCTGAACCAGTCCAGGTCTCAGCAGTATCTGGGTCAAACGATGCCACTGTCGTGTTGAAGTAGACACACCAAGCTGCTAGGTCTTGGTAGAGTCCACCGTCGGTGGCTGTGACAGTGAACGTGATGTTCCATGTAGCACCAGCAGCAAGACTGTCGCGAGTCCAGTAGAACTCCCTAACACCGTCGAGACCTGAGCTCATTCCATCGAGGACACAGATATCGTACGCCGTGGCTGATCCGTAGTTGTGAACGGTGATGAAGAAGTCCACGGTTTCACCTACTGAAACAATCCTTGTGGCTGCACCTTTCGTGACAGACAAGAATGGTCCGTCGAAAGTGATACCCTCAGGATCTGCGTCAAATGTTAGGACTAGATCTGCTACGTTGAGGTCCACGAAAGACGTCAAGCTGAAGTTCATGTTGATTCCGAACTCGAATCCTAATCCACTGACGAAAGAGGCTCCAATATCCGCCATGAGATAGGGGATAATGTGTTCTCGGAGGTTCTCGTCGTCAAGAATGTCGTGAAGTGCATCCTTGATGTTCGGGAGGTCATCGTTAGCCATTGCAGTCCAAAGCGCCTGTAACAAAATGCTCCAGTGCTCGTTCACGAAAAGGGCGATTGCCTCCTTGTCCTGGAACTCTGTTGGAAGATCAATGCCTGCAAAGTCAGACAAGAAGTTCTCGATGCCATCACCGAACGTGTTAAGGTAAGCCTCTAACGCATCGGGAGTTCCATAGTTGTCGTTGTCTAGGATGTGCAAGATGCAATAGGCATCAAAGTAGTTTATGAAAGCCTCTACTATCGCAGCTGCTGGATTCTCCGCAAGAAGAGTAG
>JAUVHR010000090.1 GCA_030593165.1 Candidatus Thorarchaeota archaeon | reverse complement strand
AGTGTTGTTTTGCCTGCACCTGTATGACCTACAACAGCAACAAGCTCACCTGGTTGTATCTGGAAGTCTACGTTCTTCAAAACTGGAGTGTCCGGAACGTATTCGAAGGTAAGACCCTCGAATGTAATTCCATCACTCTCTGGGCCCATTGGTTCTGCATCTGTTGCGTCCGCTATCGCCGGTTCGGATTCAAGTACATCAGAAATTCGATCCATCGCTGCCAGAGACGCTTGAACTTGTGACCACATCATTGAGAGATGCAAAAGTGGAAACATAAACGAATTAACGAGCCAGACACCTAGAACAACCTCTCCAATAGTAAGTACTGGAAGTACTCCAACTGCCAATGTACCACCTACAAAGAGGATGGCGGCAATTCCAATCTGTCCGAATGACCGAACCATTGGCTGCATTGCACTCATCAGAATCATGAATCTGAAACCATGCCTGTATGCTTGGTCATTTAGGTCACTCATTTTTTGTGCCAAGTCCTCTTCACGATTGAAAGATTTAGCAACATGAACTCCGCTTAGATTCTCAGCTATTTGGCCAGATACTGCACCATAGGCTCGTTGTGATGCAAGCATGATTCTTTGACCAACTGTTCCAAACAAGACAGCTATGAGAATCACTCCTGGCACTACGATCAACGCGGTCAAAGCGATAAGGGGGGATGTTGACCAAAGAACGTAGAAAGTTGCACCCAAGACTACTATTTGACTCAGGAAACTGATGATAACCTGTATTCCTGTTGATAGAGATACAGTATCAGTCGTTACTCGAGATGTGACATTACCACTCTGTTCAGATTTGTGATACGATAGATCAGCTGAAACAAGATGGTCATATACATCAGCTTGAATTGTCTGTACGAATCCTGCTTGGGCACCTGCAAGTATCCATATATTCGAGCTTGAGAGAATCCAACTCAGGATGCTTAGTGCTAAGAAAGCGATTACTAGAAGTATCAAATCCGATAAAATGGCACCGGAAGCGTCTACTGTATCGATTCCACCAGACAATACTATAGGAACCAACACACTCGTAATAGAGCCTAGAAGGGAGAAAATTGCTCCAATAGCCACAATCTTTCTAAACTTCCCTAGATACCCCACCATTCTACCAAGTAGAACTCTTGTAGAACGGCTTCGTTTCTCCTTCCGTCCCATCATTCTCCGTGGTCCACCATGACTCATTATGCAGCACCTCCGATACCAACAGGTTTCGCACCTGGTAATCGTTCGAATATTCGCCGATAGAGTTCTGATGTTAGCAGCAAATCTTCATGACAACCAGCAGCGACTAAGTGTCCTTTATCAACAATGACAACAAGATCAGATTCGATTAGTGTTCTTAATCGCTGGGTAACTGTAACACTTGTTCTACCCACGAGAGCAGCATCTAGTGCTTTCCGCATCAAGAACTCGGTTTGGGCATCCACAGCACTTACAGAGTCATCCAAGAGCAAAATCTTCGGATCTTGAACTAAAGCTCGAGCAATAGCCAATCGTTGCCGCTGACCCCCACTGAGGGTCATTCCTCTTTCACCAATCATTGAATCATATCCTTCAGCCAGTTCGACAATGAACTCATGCGCCTGTGCATGTTTAGCTGCTTCAACAATTTCTTCATCTGTTGCATCTGGTCGCCCAAATGCAATATTGTCGCGAACACTCATCCTGAATAGAAATACATCCTGTTCAACAAGACCAACTGCATCTCTAACGTCTTTGGTTGTTACATTTCTTAGATCAGTACCACCAACACAGAGAGATCCCTGGGTAGGATCATATAATCGCAGTAGTAGTTTGAGAATAGTGGATTTACCACCACCGGGACCACCAATAAGAGCAACTCTTGAACCTCCAGGAATGTTCAGACTGAAATCCTTCAATGCATAGTGTCCTTTATTTCCATTACCGGAATTGTATGAGAAGTCCACTTTGTCAAATACTACATCACCAGACCAATCAACACTCAATGGTTCTGTTGGTTCAATCATCGGATCCTCCCAATTGAGAATATCCACAATCCTTCTAGCATTAACAAGTCCACCCCTGAGCATTAGAAGCATCCATGGAAATTGGAAATTGAGAAACACCAGTGATACAAGAAGGCTTAGTACCATTGCATATGTTCCATTATCCATTATTCCATTCAAAACCAAAAAGCCACCATAAAAGAAAGCAATTGTTGTCATCGCAATTAGAATCAGAGCAGGAATATAGAACGCAGCTAATCGACCTTCCCTGGTGACAGCATTCTCATAGTTTTTCGAGGCATCAAAGAATTTCTTCTTTTCCCTATCTTCAGCCCCAAATGCTCGAACAACTTCTATACCAATGAAGACTCCTTGTGAGATGGAAGTCAATTGCTCCATTGTTTCTGAACGCGCTCTTCGTATTGACTCTACTTTGCTAGCGTATCTGTAGGCAAAAGCCAGATAGATAGGAGAACCAATTAGAATAATCAATGTGAAGATTGGAGTGGTACCCATTCCAGATCCAAAGTCTACGAGGGCTAGAAAGACACCAGTGATACCCAGTTGTGCAAGACCTCCTGCTATATTTCTAAAAGCAGGATTAAGCGAAAGTCGAACCCAATTGAGATCCTGCATTGCTATGGATAACAGCCTCTTACTGTCCACCTCATCATGAAATGCCATGCTATTATTTTGCAGGATTTCAAAGAACTCTTGACGCGCGTCTCGTTCCCAACGTAAAGTAACAAGAGCCCAAACATATCCAACTACAAAATATAGGACCATGTAGATAAGTGTGACAAAAACTATCGCCCATATCAACCCTACAAATAACGGGGTAACAGCGTTTGATGCATCAAGCTCGTTCACAGCACTTCCTAGAATGACACTGGGAAGAGTAAGCAGAAATGATGATATGACTGTCAATATTAACGCAAAGAGAATCGCACCAGGATGTCGAAGTAATCCTCCGAAGAGATATCGTATTGGAGTCTTTTGTCGTGTCGATGTGTTAGCCATGCGAGGTTTCTCCCTCTTGTAGTTTAATTGTTAATTTTCCGATGTGCGATTTGATTTTGCCTAGGCCTTTGAGGACCTTCCTCTGTTCACTTTGAGTGAGTGAGTCAATAAGATCAGCAAGGAATTCCAACGAGATTTTCATTCCGTGGACGTGGAAATGTGCTTGGTCCCTAGGTTCCAATAATTTGATCCATATAAACCGACTGAGCCGAGTTTTATCTTCAACATCGTGTCTTCTACGGAACATAGCTTTCACGTGTTCAAGTCCATCCTCTGATAATGTGTACCTCTTGCTACCTTCTGAGACTTCACGAATTATTCCATCTCTTGCCAGACTCGCAAGAAGCGGATACACTGAACCAGGACTGGGTTTGTAGCGACCCTCACTTCGTTCCTCAAGGGTTTCCATGATTTCTGTTCCCGTCAATTCATTCTTCCTAAGTAGACTTATGATAAGATGACGTAGAAATCCACGAAGGACTGATTGAGGCATTCTCATCTCGTCCTCGCATTCTTTGTCATCACGGGATGTTGATTTTGGCGTAGTAATCACTCTCGCAAATATCGAATACGATATTGGATGCAATATCGAATGCGATATAAAGGTTATGGGTATGACAATGACGGTTCGGCAAGCTTGATAAGAGAACGAGCGACGGCGGATGTAAGAGCCAAAGGGTGAGAACCAAATTGGGAGAGAAGGCCAAAGTCAAAGAGACCGTCAGGCTGTATTCGAAGGTCTGGCAACTGCCCACATTCAGAGGAATCGTGCTACGCCTCCTAGTGTACGTGCTGATCTTTTCCGTTCTTATGTCAGTCCTAAGAGGAGTATCTGTTTCTGCGTTTCTTGTTGATGCATTCCTGCAGTATGTACTTGTTCTTGCGGCACCGGCGGTTCTCGGACTTTCCTTTCTCTACCTTATCATTCGTGAGAAGGGATCTCCACTCGATGCAAGAAGAACTGCGGGTGTTGTACAGTACGGACTTCTCCTTTGGTTTTCAGTGGGATTCATTGGAGCGATAATTGATTTTCTCCTTTCGAGTTCGTTCTTTGAGATCAGAATGATGTTGCTAGGCATGGCAGCCTCATACACACTTGCCGCATTCCTCGTCACAGGACTAAGCGACCATCATTCGGTCCGAAACTTCACGGCCGCCGCGATGATGCCCTTCACATGGATATCGAGCTACATCTATGCACAATATCTTGGCTTCGTGCTGCCCACATTGCCGGCAATGTGGCCCATTATGGTCGTAGTCATGATTATCATCGCTTCAATTGCTGTGCATTTTGTATTCAACTCGGTCAGTGTTCCATTCGAGCGCGACTTAGGGATTGACGGTCCAGCTCTTCTGAGGGCGTTTGGTCATGATTACCTCTGTGATAATCCAGTTCCATTTGAAAACCTGATTACTCAGATTGCAGCCAAGCAGGATATTCCAATAGATCTCATAGTCTTCAGGAACGATGCAGGTCTAGTTGGGGTCACAGTTACCCTCTATGTGCATCCGGGTCCATTCAGAAACCTTGGTAGTAGTGGACTCCCATCTGCGATCATTGAACACGTCCGTGACAAGTACGGAGTTCCAGCTGCGGTATTGCATGGAACTTGCACCCATCATCAGAACCTCACGAACAAAGAGGATTATGTGAAAATCATGAGTGAGGTTGACCGCCTCATCGATGAAACAGAAGTTCACGAAAGAGTATCCGGGCTCCATTGGACTGACAATGGAAAGTTCAAGGCATGGTCGTTCTTTGCAGGGGATGATGTCTTGGTCATCACAACAAGTTCCCCCGATTTCACTGATGACATTGCGCTTCAAGTTGGAACGGACGCGAAAGAAGCTGTCAGGACACATGTACCCAGAATCAAGGGCATATCGATTGCTGATGCCCACAACTGTATCAATGGCGAGGCCGTCTCTGTGATGCCGGGCGACCCTGAGGCGATTGAGTACACTGATACAGTGACCAAAGCAGTCACTTCCAATGTGGAGGTTCCAGGAAGACCGATCTCTGTAGGAATGCATCAAGTGATCCTAGATGATGTTCAGGCAAAAGAAGGCATAGGGCCTGGCGGCGTCACTGCACTTGTTCTTAGAAGTGGGAATGCAGACACTGTTCTGATCTCGATTGATGGTAACAACATGGAATCTGGCATGAGAGAGGAGATTCAGGAGATGCTCCGAGCAGAGGGCTTCTCACAGAGTGAGGCAGTGACGACAGATACGCATCTAGTCAACGCAATCTCGTTGTCAAGTAGAGGCTATCCTCCAGTGGGCAGGTATAAACACGAAGAAACCATGCGGGCAATCTTGGAGGCTGCAAAGAGGGCAAGAGAGATTGTGACCCCAGTAAACGTGGGCATGGGCTTTGGAGAGATGAAGGGTCTTCGAACATTCGGTGAGAAGGGTTTTGACACGTTGACACACGATATTGTTGAGGGAGCTGCCATTGCCAAACGCATTGGTGTTCGCGTAGCGGGAATCATGTTCCTCGCAATATCTCTCCTTGCGTTTCTCTTGTAGTTGTCAAAGCGTCAAGAATCTATACTAGCCAAGGCGCGACTTTGCTTGCACTGCCACAGTATGTACAGATGTAAACTCGAGTTTCATCTATCTTTGAGGGATCGATATCGGCTCCGCACTTGGGACACGTGGCCAAAGGACATGCTGCTTCCTCAATAACCTCCACATGTTCGCGAACATCTTGCATCACATCAACCATGTAACCACTTAGGATTCGTTCATCGTCAGAATAAACACTTAGTGTCAGGACGCCGGATGATTCTGTACCAGTTGTTTGAACTTCTGCTGCAAAATGCTGGTCACCGAATTTCGTCTGACCTACAAAACATGCGTAACCGAGAAAGTTTCCATCATTCAACGTCTGTTCGGAACGATCAACTGGATCAAGACCTCTCAATCGAGCCTTGGCAAGTTCATAAACTGTTTTTGCACTACCTGTAAACTTGAAAGAAGCACAGTTTCGGGCGAGACTTCCAAACTTCAGTTTCTTGAAGACTGCTTCAACATCATCAGTTTCCTCTAGCATTGGACAGACATTGACAATCCTCTTTCGAGGAATTATAACAGTGTGTGATTTATTCTGTGCATCTCGGTAGATTACACTGCCGCCATACTCATCATCCACGCAACGCTCAGGTTTCAACCAGAATATGGCACTCTGATAACTGCCAGCTGAAATGTTTCCTATCTTCTGGGAGGGCAAGGTTCCACTTACATACTCGAATCCATCTGGAGCATCAAGGTTAACTGTGACATTCATTATTGCAAGAGTTCCCTCATTGCTAACCTTTACAGCAAGCTTGAGGTTTTCTCCAGCGACGTCATAACCCGATACGACTCTTACGGGAGATTCAGTGGTCGCCGCAGGAGTTGCTGTTGTTGATGTTGTAGGAACCGTAACAACAGTAACACCAGTATCAGTCTTGGGTTCCTCAATCTCAAGATAGTAGTTCAATTGCTTGTACCTTAGATACATCAAAAACCAAGGAATAAAACCAATTGGATATACTATATAGTTTTGATAAAACATGAAAGGAACGGATATAATCCCTACAGCCAGAAAATAGTACCAGTGGAAAAATCGTGCAATTCGTGAAGGTTTCCTCTTTTTGACTATACCATCAAAACTACGAAGTGCAAGAAGTACTGGGATGTAGAGAGCCAAGACTAAGAGTCCCGCTGCTCCATAACCAATATAGACATCTCCTATTGGGAAGACTATGAACCAACCATAGAAATCACCAGGGGAATAATAGGTAACAAAATAACTGAAAGATATTATCATTTGATAAGGTAGTCCATATATCGCTACCAATGGGCAGAATATAGTAAGCAGTAACAAACTCCATCTCCATAAGAGCGCTGATTTTGGCATCATAATGGCAAGTCTAGTGATTACTCCAGGACCCTTATGACCGCTGATTTCAAATACCGACAATTCTAATTCCTCCATTGACCAAGTATGTTCTATAATGTTCAACAGAATAGTATTGCGCCCTTTTATCTCTTAGCTGATTCAAGCGGACTTTGTAATTCGATTAAACAAAAGAAGTCTTATGGAGTGCAGTATATCAGCAGGTGTGAGTGCTGTGAAAAAGAGAATCTTAGTTTGTATAACTGGGGCAAGTGGCACGATTTACGGAGTGCGCCTTCTTAGACAATTAAAGAAGGATGGACATGAAATCCATCTTGTCGTATCCAAATGGGGTGCTAAAACCCTTGAGTATGAAATGAACCTCTTACCAGACGATCTTGCCAAAGAAGCCGACAAAGTGTATGATAACGAAGATCTCTCAGCAGGTCCTGCGAGTGGTACCTTTCGGTTAGATGCAATGGTTGTTATTCCTTGTTCAATGAAGTCGCTCGCATCAATCGCTCATGGCTATGCCTCTGAACTCATTCCCCGCGCCGCGGATTGCACTCTCAAGGAACGAAGACCTCTGGTACTTGTGCCCAGAGAGACCCCACTCAATCTAATCCATATTCGAAACATGGAATTAGTGACACAGGCCGGTGCGGTAGTCATTCCAGCTAGCCCTGCATTCTGGCACAAGCCTAAGACCATCGAAGAGCTTGTGGATTCGGTGGTTGATAGAGTTATGACTCATCTTCACGTTAGGGAAGAAGCCTCTATCGAATGGACAGGCGAATGAAAGCAACATCATTGGTGAGTGCAATGACAGATACACCTGAATTCAAGGGATTTTCGAGAAAGGCAATTCGATTCTTCAAAGATCTCTCTGTAAACAATGACCGAACGTGGTTCAATGAGCGGAAGAATGAGTATAAGGAACTCATTCTTATCCCAGGACAAGCATTTGTGATTGAACTGGGGGAACGTCTCAAGAAGATATCAAAGGAGATTCAATATGATCCCCGAACGAATGGACGAGGATCCATGTTCAGAATTCACCGAGATGTTAGATTCAGTAAAGACAAGACTCCTTACGACCCAAGGTTCCGAGTCATATTCTGGGAGGGTCAAGCAAAGAAGACCGATAATCCAGGCTTTTTCTTTGGAATGGGACCTGCAGGCGGACTCATCTATGTTGGGATGCACTTGTACCAAAAACCAGTTCTAACTTGGTATAGAGAGGCTGTGGTTGATTCAAGGCAGGGTAAGGCTCTTGAGAAAGCGATTTCATCAGTTTCTACTGTGGACGACTACGAGGTCGGAGGAGAGCACTACAAACGCGTTCCAAAAGGGTATGATGCGGAGCATCCACGTGCAAATCTACTACGCTATAATGGTCTTTGGGGCAAAGGTCCTAAGATAAAGACGTCAGCATTGACCAAACCGGACTTGGTTGATGTTGTCTTTGAGCAATTTCATACGATGTCACCGATTCAGAAATGGCTTGTGAGAGTTATTGCAAGTAAAGAGCTATAGTTAGCGTGTGCGCGCAATACTTGCAGCGGATGGGAGTCCTCTTTCCCAGCTCCTCTACTTGTTCAGGTTGAAGTGGAGCACCACAGCGGAGACATATCCATGAGTCGATGGTCTCAGCCAGTTCGTCAATGGTTGTCGGAAGCATCGCAATGTCTTCTCCCAGAGCTTTCACATTCACTGTGGCGTGTCGACCTTCCACAGGACCAGTGATTATGAAGATTACAGCCACCTTCTTTCCTGTGTACTTGCCCGCCGCGTATCCCCGAATTGTTCCAATGAACTGACCGCCCACAATCCGTTCTTCTGTGTCAACAACGTGGAAGTTCTTCATCGGAAGTATCTTCTCAGCTTTGGTGAACAGCACTTGAGCATTCCAATCGAGAACCTGCTCCTGCTCAGTACAAGTGAGATTCCCTAGGATGAGTTCGAACTGCTTGCTTGTGGTCTCAATAGGCTGCAACAAATCACAGACAGAACGAATGATATATGGCTCGACTTCCATGGTGTGCAATTGGTCTCGAAAGTCAATATAAGAGACCGTAGCGACGACCTTGCCTTGGACGCAGTCCTTTGTCGGATAGAAGATGAACGTAGGGCTACGAAACCCTCCTATCTCGATTCGGGATATTGTCTTCACAGTTTCTCCAGCTAGCTCCATACAGTCCTGCGGGTATGCAACAATGCTAACAGTCACATTCGTGATTACGTAGCCGCTCTCATTGAGGATTTTCACCTTGTAGTCGAATTTGCCCCCGATAATCTCACAGCCACGCATGACCTCGACATCACTCTCTTTCGGTCTGATTTGCTCCGGACGTGCTTCAATGATTGGTTGAACAACAGGCTTCGGAGCTTCAACAGGCGGTCTTGCCTTATCAGCCTCAAGCTCTTCGTAGGCCACCCTCATCGCTTCTGCGTGCTCTGGAGGAATATCAAGAACGTGTTTGCCGTGGATTGAGCATAGAAGGACAACTCGTGATTCCCTGCCGCGAGGCTCAATATCCACTAGGTCTAGTTGATCATAACACTCTGGGCACTGGTACAGATTCTTGTAGAGGTTCACCAACGTTCGGGAGTCCATATCTGGAGTGAAGAACCGCTTGAGTCGGTGTCCATTTCTACACGCCACATCAAACTCGACAACGCCTCTCTTGTGCTCCACGTCACGGACAATCAAGGGCATCGAACACCGCTCACAGCTCAGACTCTTTACTATTGACGGTATTCTGTCGACTTCCTTTTCCTTTTCAATGAACCGTGCAAAGACATCTGGATGTAGTGAACGTGGCATGACACCATGGATTGGACAGACTATCTTGAACTCGACCTTCTTCTTTCTCGGTTTTACATCCTGTATACTCGTGAGGAGTCCACATTCGTCACAACTGAGAATCGAGTTCGTTATCAACTCGGTGACTGAATCACTCCAATGAACGGGAATTATGCGAGTTGTCGTTCGACCTTTGCCGGGACATACGCACCTGAACCGATAGCCATCTTTCCCGGCTTCGACGGAACGTATGGTAAGAAGTTGGTGACAGTCTTGAGAAATCAGCATCCCTTTTACTACAGCGTCTTCAGGTATCTCACTAACGGCTTGCTCCACTGCAGGTAGTATCTCTATTGGCACCTCTTTTCTATCCACTCCATGAACAGGGCAAGTCACGAAAATCTTAGCAGTCTTCTTTTTTCGCTCTACATCAGTAATGTGACCCGGCATACCACACCTATCACAGTGGGCTAATCTCTGGAGGACGGTCGTCATGAGTGATTCATCCTCCTCATCTGCAATGTACAGACGAGTCTTGTGGCCGTTCGCGCATTGGACTGTCATTTCTAGAAAGCCGGGCTTGTGATCGATGTCTGAGATCGCATATACAAGACCGCAGGTCTCACACCGAAATGAATCAATCACCGACTGAGTGGATTCGACACTGCCACTGAGTAGACTAACAGTAGGCAAGAAGCGGCTCGGGAACTCCCGTTTCTGCAGCCCGTGGTTTGGACATAGAAAAATGCTCTCGGCCGTATCACCATCAACCTCAGTTCCCAGTTGCACCATCTTGAAGCCGCAGTCCAGACATACGAACATTCGTTTGAACAAGTCCTCGGCTATGTCGTGAACCTGATGTTCAGCCAATCGTCTAACGCTCTTGTGGCCTTTTAGGCACTGGACATTCATTCTCAGAATCTTGTCCTTGAGCTCTGCACTTCGGATATATAGAGGGCCTTTACATTTCTTGCATGAGAACACTGCTTAGCACCAGAACGTCTTGATTGGATGATAGTTGGCGATAAATGCTTATGAAGGTTGATAGCGTTGCTTCAAAGCACTCTCATGTTTCACCGGAGACATCAACGCTCTCAAGAAGATTATCTGCGGCCTTCTTAACACGAGTACGATAGCCGCGAGTTGT
>JAUVHR010000331.1 GCA_030593165.1 Candidatus Thorarchaeota archaeon | reverse complement strand
ATGTATTGGCTTGGATTGCTGGGTGATGGGCCTCTCTCTGAAGTTAAAAGAGGATACATAGGCACTGAGACCGTCTACAAGCGCGAATACAGCAGCCTCAAAGAGTCTGGGTACGGGACATTAGATCCGATTCTGGGAAGGATTTACGAAGCGGATCCCCGACGTTCCTATATCGTCTTCAGGTTCTTCAACGACATGAAACAGCAACTCATGGAGATGTATCGTGTTCTGAAACCCGGTGCGCGATACTGCGTCGCCATTGGTACAAATACAATCCGAAATGTCCGAGTGCCTTCACATGATATCATATCTGAAATCGCCACAAGTGAGGGGGTCGGTTTCCAGCTCGAGAAGTCGTTCTTCTCGGGAATCATCCGGCATTTCATTCGGATCCCTAGAAAGGAACGGATGCCTGGCGAATGGGTTCTTGTTCTTAGAAAGCCATGATTCAGATGAATGCCTCGATGGACTCGACAATCTGTTTCATGACGTTGAGCGAAGATTTCACGTCCTCAACTTCCATGCTGTGGTCAGCCCCCTCGACTACTACGGCATGACCACGTGTGGCTATTACAAGCTTGCTTAGGTTGTCTTTGTCATAGTACGGGTCTGCAGATCCGATAACAAATAGCGACTCCGGATGGTGTTTTTCTATCTGCTCGAATAGATCTGGTAGTCCAATGAGCGGAGTGTGCCAGATGACTTTACAATCTCGAGTTTCTGGAAATGAATCAAGCAAGTGTCCAACAGCCAGTGTGCCCAGTGATTTTCCTACGAGTAGCTTAACGCGCATATCAGTAAGGGATTCTACTACATTGAAGGCAGACTCAACATCGGCAAACAGCCACCTCTCCTTTTCATCCCATTCAAGAGTTTCGAACTCGGGTTTCCCAAAGTAATCGTAGTCGATAGTCAGGACATTGAACTGTTTACCAAGTAGTAGATACGTTGTGTAGTACAGAAGTGGCATTCTTGAGGTGTACCCGCGTCCAGGGAATATCAAAGCCAGCTTTCCTGTTTTTTCTTTAAGGCGGAAGAGGGTGTTCTGCAAAGATTCCTCGCAGTACCCTTGTATGTCAAGCTTCTCAAACGTGTACATATGCAGACCACTATACTGCTTGCTGATAAGCCCTATGACGAGAATGACGGGAGTTGAAGAGATGAGAAAGCTTATCTTGTGAAATTCGTGTGGATACTCACAACGAATTGGAGGTAAACAAAATCATGGTATCAACTCTACGGTGGGATCATGTTTGCCAGACGCTCATTCTTAGCTCTACCTCCCTCTGCAAAGTTCGTCTATGTCCTCCTTAGGAACGGACGCCGGATGTCGCGGCGTGACTTGATTCGACAGACATTTCTGCCTCCCCGCACAGTGAATTACGGGTTGAGTAGACTGAAGAATCTTGGATTGATTCGTGAGGAGGTGCATGAGGACGATGCACGGGAGAGAGTCTACGAGCTCGTGTCTGTGCCAATGTGAGTCCAGCACAAATGAAGGGGCGTGTTTCCTGGGATATATCCCGGGAGCACACTCCCAACATACTCTGTACTTGGACTTCCTATGAGTGGGTCAGGTTGGATGACACCAGTAACGCGGGTGATGGCGACATCAATCACTCATCTTTCATCATCAATCTTGGCGGCTGTAGATGCATTCGGTTTGTTCTAGGCTGATGAGAATATTCGCTTTAGGTCACTTGGGGTTGGCCAAAACCCTCATAACCCACGTGCAATTCGAGAGTTCGCCGTAAAGAGAGGCTGAGCTTGATGGACTTCTATAGTAGAGCCGGTGTGGAACCTATCGGCGACAACATCAGAACACACTATTCCAGTGAAGTCACTCCTGAGATGGATGGCAGTGAAGTCACGGTCATGGGCTGGGTCCATATACTCCGGGACAAGGGCAGGATCAAGTTCCTGATACTTAGGGATGAACATGGCACGATTCAGGTAACAATTCCAGAGAAGAAGGTCCCGGCGGACGTATTCCGAATCTCAGGGGAGCTTAAGCCTGAGTATGCGATTGCTGTCAGCGGAAAGGTTGTGGCTACAAAACAAGTCGCAAGTGGTGTCGAGTTAATACCTGTTCGGATTCATCTATTGAACAAGTCAGAGCGCCTTCCAATTGATGTTGTCGAAGGTAAGGTCGACATTGACCTAGACACCCGACTGAATCACAGAATACTGGATCTCAGAAAGCCAACTGTCAATGCGATATTTCGAGTCCAGCACGGGCTTGTAAGATATGCGCGTGAGTACTTGGAAAGCAAAGATTTCGTGGAGATACACACCCCGAAGATTGTGGCTGAAGCAACTGAGGGTGGTGCCAATCTGTTCGAGGTCCAGTACTTCGAGAAACGGGCCTATCTTGCTCAGAGTCCGCAATTCTACAAGCAGCTAATGCTTCTTGCAGGCTTTGGCCGAGTGTATGAGATTGCACCGGTGTTCAGGGCTGAGAAGCATAATACGCGTCGCCATATCAACGAATACACGTCCTTTGATTTTGAAATGGCATGGATTAGTAGTGTTGAAGATGTCATGAAGATCGAGGAAGACATGCTCCATCACTCGTTCAAGAAGACACGTGAAGCATTGGCGCCTGAGCTAGAACTCCTTGGTGTGGACTTGGAAGTACCTAAGGTTCCATTCAAGCGTATCAAGTTCGCAGATGTAGTCGCTCTGCTCAATGAAAGTGGGAAGGAGATTGGACCCGAGGATGACCTAGACCCAGAGTGTGAGCGTCTACTTGGTGAAATATTCCCTGAGAAGTACGGAACAGACATGGTGTTCGTCACACACTATCCGCTTGAACTCAGGCCTGCCTATACTATGCCTAGCCTCACTGATGAAGGAATGACGGAGAGCTTTGATCTCACGTACAAAGGCATGGAGATTACAACCGGAGGACAGCGTATTCATTTGTACGATTTACTAGTGGAGCGATTCAAGGCGAAGGACTTTGACCCTGATGCGTTTGCATTCTACCTAGATCCGTTCAAATACGGCGCCCCTCCGCACGGGGGTCTTGGATTAGGTGTAGAGCGTCTGACAATGCAGTTGCTTGGCATTGACAATATTCGCGAGGCAGCACTTCTCCCACGTGATCGGGACCGACTGACTCCATGATGTTATGAACGATAATACTCTATCTTAAAGCCCGACTTTGTGGTTTAGCTTCACCAGTCCATCGTAGAAACTGACTGTATGAAGGGACTTGAGCCTATGCCCGAACGAGTCGAATCCGAGCTCTACGCCTCAATTGCCACACTTGATCAGTTGAAGAAGATGTATGATCTTGGTGTGATAGACATTAGGTCATTCAAGATAGAGTCAGAAGCCCTGACGATAGACGTCAGAGGTCGGATCACGGAGCTAAGGCGTATGGGTCTTGATGTGGGACGTTTCATGGCTGGTGAACGCATTGAGGATATCTTTCCTGATGCAATCCACATTCTTGATCTACGAACGGTCGGTTCAGCACCTGCTCTACAAGGTTTGACTCGTGACCAATTCTATGACTACATTGGCTTGGCCATACTCGATGTGGCCACTGCTAACTCCTCAAATGGTCTGATGGGTCTAGCAGAGCTCATTGTTGAGGTAGTCAGGCGTCTTCCTGAGCTCAAATCAGTCAGCTACAACGACGTAATAGAAGCAGTCAACATGGTTGCTGGCCATGGTCTAATCCCGGGGATTAGGACGCTACGCGGTGGTGTAAAAGTCGTAGAGCTGCGTCCACTGGAACTTCGTGGGGATCAGGCTGATGTCGTTAATCTTGCAGCATCAAAAGGCCACACATCTATTGAAGAAGTAATGATGGAATACAAGTGGTCGGAGGACCATGCGCGGCAGGTGTTGACAAGCTTCGTAGATGCAGGAATGGCAGTAGCAGATGGCCGGTTCTCCACAGGTGGAAAATACTGGTTTCCTGGACTGCGGTCAAGGGACAACATGGGTTCTTCTCGCTGAATCTTGGGAGAATCATATCAGAATCACTGCACTCTGATTCGGATTGCTCCTTTCTTCTTATCCACCCAATCTGCTAGTTCGTCATGAACCAGTATCTGCATGATTGTTTGTAGGTCCTTTTCTGGGATGCCAGCAATCTCCTTGTTTGGCTCTTGGATGACCATGGACTTGACATCCAATCTTGTTACTC
>JAUVHR010000225.1 GCA_030593165.1 Candidatus Thorarchaeota archaeon | reverse complement strand
TGACCTCGCGGAGAACCTGAAGCCGAGCTTTCTTAACCTCGTCATCAAACGGCCATTTGTGCTCCGGTTTCGGTGTTATGCCTAGGTCCATGCAGAGGTCCACAATTTTTGACACAGTGCCGAATATCTCTCGTCCCGTCTTACCTGATGGGCGTATCTCTCTAGAGTGCATAATAAGACCGTATGCATCAGTATTATCACCAAGATACCACTTGCTTGGAGCGTGACCGTACTTGGCAAACCATTCGAATCCGTCCTTTCGAAGAAGGGCATTGATTTCCTCCATACTATGCTGCATTGACGTGAGGCTCTTGCCATGGAGTCCGTAGCCTTCAAAGAGTGCCGCCTGAACGCCCTCCTTTGGATTCCGCTTTGGAAGCTTGATCCGAATATCTTTGAGTCTCTCAATCTCGGCAGCATCTGCAGGTTTGGAATCTGTGATCTTCTCAAGTGTGTCAAAACATCCTACTCCTGTCGGACACTCCAGTATCAGAAGAGGGGGTTTCATTCCCTCTCGAACATCGGGATGTGCCTCGACAATGGCTTCACCATATCGAATGGGAAGCTTGTTCTTGACCATTCCATCAATCGCTTTTCCTAGAGCATCAAAGTCATCATAGTGAGCAACAGCTCCGGCAAGCTCCTCTTGGACGACTGGCTTGATCTTCACTCTTATTTCGGTGACATATCCCAATGTGCCATGAGAACTGGCTACATCATGAATTGTCATGCCTTTCTTGTTCAGCTCTGCTTCGAGATCAGAGTCATCGCTCTTGACCCCATTCGAGCCAACAGTGAGTCTCCTTCCATCATACAAGACCATTTTCACCCTGATGGTGTTATCTCTCATGGTGCCATTGACCCATGTGTCGTTGCCCCCCCCATCGGTGTTGAGGAGTCCTCCAACAGTGGCGATGTCGCGACTACTCGGGGACACAAAGAACTTGAAATCCAATGGCGCAAGGAGTTCGTTGATCTCGTCTGGCGTCGCACCCGCCTGCACGTCCACATATCCTTGATCTTTTGAAACGGTGAGAATCTCTTTCATCTGGAGGGAAGTGATTATTATCCTATCATTGTTACCTCCAGTACAACCTCCACTAAGACCTGAGCCTCCGCCCTTTGGAGTGACATCATATGCCATCTCTTTGGCTTTTAGGATGGCCGCAACTACATCCTGCTCAGTTCGAGGGTAGAAAACTCCCTTTATTCTCTTGAAATCTAGACGGTAGTATATTGAGGCATTTGCACCGGCAACCACATCTCTCAGTTTCATCCTACTCGGAGCCTCCTTCCAGTGCCTCATCAAGCAGTTCTACAATGTCGACGGTTTCGAGTCCTGTACTGAGGAGTTGCTCTCGACATGATGGACAGGCAGTGACTACGGTCGTTTCCTGAAGATTCTCTTTTGATTTTCGCAATTGGATGACCTTCTCGCTCAGATTGGGGTCTGTCATCCTCAAGAGACCGCCTCCACCGCAGCATGCGAGATCCATCTCTCGATAATTGACATTGAGTTTCGCAAGAAGCGACCTCGGTTCTTCTGATATACCCAAGATCCTGTGCAGTTCGCACGGATCGTGGTAGGCGAATTCCTCTGTCCTAGTTGTACTTGGTGTGCTTTCTAGTTCTTGGTCGAAGAACTGCGTGTGATGGAGCGCGTCAACATTTTCCAGATTGTGATACTTCGACAACTGAATTAGGCAGCCAGGGCAAGTGGTCACAACCTTCTTGGCCTTGGCATCATGGATGACACTCTTGTTGTGAGCACGGAGGGTTTCTGCACCTGATTCATCTCCTATGAGATGTAGTGGATGTCCACAACAGAACTCCTCTGAGCCCATGACGAGGTAATCTGTGCCAGTCCTCTCAAGCGTCTTGAGCAATGCCTTGACAACATCAATCTGAGTGCTCCTGAAGGACATCAGACAACCAAGAAAGACCATCACATCTGCCGTCTTCCCAGGGGCATACACTCTGTCTTCAATATTGGGGATATCATCCTCAACTTCATCCATCCAATAGACCGCTCTATCCTCGGGGTCTAGACCATAGATGTTCTTCACATTCGCTAGCGCATCCTTGAGCGCATCCAAGTATTCGAACTCCAATGGGGCAGTACCTGTCGCCTTTGCACGTTGTTCGTGCCACACATGAAGAAGGTCAACGTCTGATGAACAGACCTCAGAACATCTTCCACAGAGAGTGCATTGAAAGAGGACTCTTCTAAACTCCTTTGCCAACTCCTCATCCTGTTCGATAAGGTCCATTACTTGTATCAAGTACATCTTGCCGCGTGGTGAAAACTGTTCTTCTCCAGTTACCTCGAAGATTGGACAGTGTTGCAGGCAGGATCCACAGCGCACACATTTATCGTACTCATGCATCTTGAATGCCCCATTTTTCACGTCAGATGACTTTGAGCTAAGACCGAGATTAAAAGAAGGTATCGAAACGGAACTTTTCTTTCCAGATAAACCACGAACATCAGATGCAATGAAGAATGCGCATGCCGGACCGTTTTTATTGTCTCTATGTGCGCTCAGACTCGAATCCAAAAGGGTTCAGGAATAGATGGTAGTGTCTCGACGAAAGCTGTTTGCCATACTTATTGTGCTGGCAGTGGTTTCTTCAGGCACACTTGGCTGGTACTTCCTGAATCTACCCACACCTGTTGAAGAGGATGCGGGGCCTATTGATTATGAACCCCATCCCTACAACAGCCTCAACTGGTGGGACATTGCTGTCAATCTAGCTGATATCACCGACTTGTTGACACCTCTTGGACAGATTGTGGCACAAGGCAACCGATACAATGATGATTCCTCAAGCCACGCTAACTATTTGGATGCTGCAGACTATATCATCAATCGTCTTGAGTCCTGGGGAATCTCAACTGGCTACGTAGGCACCCGCGATGCGGTTCTTGGGTTGCAAGAGGGCTATGGTTCAGACAAACGTGCCATAGTATTCGGGGCCCATCTCGATTCTGATCAATATGGCGTCGGTGTCCGACAGAATGCTGCTGGAGCAGCTGCTGTTGCTGTAATTGCGTCCATTCTTTCGCAGTTTAGACTGCCTGTGGATGTGTATTATTGTTTCTTCTCATGGAATACCGTTTTCGAAGACGTAACAATGAGAGAGAGTGGCAGGTTTGGCTCAAAGGAAATTGTGGCACAACTCGTTTCCAACAATGCTGACCTGATTGCGGCCTTTAATTTTGATGAGCTCGTGTTTGTTAACCCCTTTCAAGAAATGGAGACGCGACTTGTTGTGCAACATGAGCAGGTTTCGGAATTCGGCTACCACAAGACCAAGTACATTGCTGACCTTTTGGTGGCAGCTATGCAAGGAATCACAGGCTATACCCATATCAGTGCGGTTGAGGATCGATTGTACGAAACCGACCACTGGTCTTTCTGGGATGCGGGGTACCCCGCAGTCAATGTGATTAGCGGTCACACATTTGACCCCGATGCGCCTCCCCAAGACTCAATCGCAAGTAGTAGTTATGATCTTTATCAAGCCTTCGACGTTGCTCGTGCGGCAGCCGCAGTGGGAATCTATCTTGCTTTGAAGGGTAACGGTGAGGCTACAACTTACAAGCTTCAGACAACCCTACCCAGTGGATTGAGCACGTCTATTCGCACCATTATGACCGTACCTCAGACCCTCACAATTCGTGGCACTAAATCTGAGAATGGGTCGCTTACGATTTCAATAGATGGCGAAACATCCATACTTGCACTCACCGAAGTGTCTGAGGTCAACTTCACTCTCACATCTGATACAATCGCTCCCATCGGTCCGGTCACATTACTTGTTCACAATACAGGCAATATCACCACTGATTTTGAGCTTCATCTGCACTACCAGTCAGATACGGACGGAAACGACGTTCTTGATTCCGAACAGTACTCTTGGCCAGACCCCGACCCCCCACTCGATTGGGACAAAGATGGTTTGAGCGATGCTGGTGAGATTCTGGCAGGAAGCGACATGTTCGTGGTTGATACGGACGGGGATACTATTCGAGACGGGACCGAAGTCCGGTATGGTATGGACCCTCTTCGAGACGACACTGCTGAGGACAATGATGAGGACGGTCTGAGCAACATTCGCGAAATTCAGTTGGGTACACATCCCGGATTGAACGATACGGAGTCGGACGGTATGGATGACTTCTGGGAGGTATTGTTCCACACTGACCCACTCGTCGACGACTCGATGCTAGACCCCGACAATGACACACTCACAAACATTGAGGAGTACAACTATGGTGCAGATCCATTTTCAGCGGATGGCGATTATGATGGCATCGCAGACGCTGACGAGGTTGCACTTGGGATGAACCCGCTATCTGATGACACTGATCAAGATGGACTCCAAGACAAACTTGAGATTCTCGAGGGACTAAATCCGCTTACTCCGGACTATGATTTCGATCTCTCTCCCGATGGCTCTGACCGTAACCCCCGGATCAATGTAATCGTTGTCATCTTGACTATCACCCTGATTCCAGTCGCTATCGGCACACTGTACTTCTCGCGCAAGATCAAGTAGGATGCGGATGTCATCCTGACAGTGCCTCGGTCTCTGGCAGAAATAAAAAAAGAGATAGTTGGAGTACCCGAAGGCACTCCGAATATTCTAAGTAGGCGGAGCCTTGGGGATAAAGCCCTCTTTGTATAGCATCTCTGAAGATGCACGAGCAACACGGATAATGTGTTCTGCATGCTCGTAGAGTTCCTTCTCTTCCCAGTGCTTCTTGGCGATACCCTGCTCTATGGCCTTCATACCAACAGCTGGTGCTTCAAGTGGATAGAGTTCCCACTGCGACATCGTAGGAATGACCTTTTTCTCACTTGCATCCTTTGCACCAAGGTCTGCCAAAGCTGTTGCAGCTGCGATGCACATCTCATCTGTTATGGTTGTAGCACGGACGTCGAGTGTGCCTCTGAAGATTCCAGGGAATCCAAGGCTGTTGTTAATCTGATTATCGAAGTCACTTCTGCCAGTACCAACCACTCGTGCACCTGCTGCTTTTGCCTCCCATGGCCAAATCTCAGGCAATGGATTCGCACAAGCATAGACGATTGAGTCATTCGCCATCTTCGAGATCCACTCCTTCTTGATTGTGCCAGGAACGGGCCTTGCAGCGCTTATCAGTACATCAACTCCCTCGATGACATCTCCGAGGTCTCCAGTCATCCGATCTGGGTTGGTTTTCTGGGCAAGGTCGTACTTGAATGTGTCATAATCCTTGCCGTCCACGATGTCCTCACGGTCAGCATAGATTGCTCCCTTACTGTCAACCATGACGACATTTTTCGGGTCAACACCAGCTGCAAACAGTAGAAAGGCAGTGCGAGTGTTGGCTGCTCCAACACCTAGAAGCGCAACTCGAATGCTCTCCATCTCTTTCTTGACAACTCTAAGACCCCCCATAACTCCAGCTACTACTACTGTGGCTGTGCCCTGAGCGTCGTCGTGCCATACTGGAATCTTCATCTCTGGGTCATTTCTAAGCGTTTCAAGCACCTTGTAGCACTTGGGCTTGGATATATCTTCAAGGTTGATTCCTCCAAAAGATGGGGCAATTAGCTTCACGGTTTCAATGATCTTGTCAGGGTCCTTCGTGTCCAAACAGATCGGCCACGCGTCAACTCCGCCGAGATACTTGAACAGAATTGCCTTGCCTTCCATTACAGGACCGGCGGCTAGTGGGCCAATGTCACCAAGTCCAAGGACTCGGGTTCCATCGCTAACCACAGCGACCATATTGCCTTTGTTAAGCATCTCGTAGGCTTGTTCTGGGTCTTTCTCTATGGCACGACATGCTGCCGCTACACCCGGCGTGTAC
>JAUVHR010000231.1 GCA_030593165.1 Candidatus Thorarchaeota archaeon | reverse complement strand
TGGCAGCGAGAATGTCTGCATACTTGGTATGCTGAAACCTGGTGTCGGCCTAACTGGTGTCAAGAAACTTGTGGTTGACAACGCAATCTCATACATGGGTAAGGCATGCGCACCCAACATAATCGGAGTAGGAATTGGCGGCGGTTCTGATATCGCCCTCAAGATTGCAAAACAGCAATTGCTCCGGCCGCTCAATGACAAACATCCAGAGCCCGAGGTAGCAAAGATCGAAGATGAAATTATGGAGGCCATCAACGCTACCGGAATCGGACCAATGGGTCTTGGCGGTAAGACAACTGTCCTCGGGGTCAAAGTAGACTATGCAATGCGACATCCGGCTAGTCTTCCCGTTGGGGTGGCCATACAGTGCTGGGCCGCACGAAAGAGCACTGCAATCATATCAAAGGATCTTGGTGTGGAATACCTCACACATCCCGATGACCCCGCCTAGTTCTGAGAACACGAATTCCTGAATGAGTTTCAATGGCCCTAGGATGAATGAAATCCGGAATGGACATAACTGTGACTAAACCTAGAGAAGATATCACAGTAGCCCCAAGGAAGAACCCAAGTAACTCAGCACAAGGAATAGATAACACTAGAGTCGTGGACAGAAAACTATTGAGAAGGACCTTAGTTCTTGGCAAGCGCGGCCTGGCAGAGCGGTCTGCTATCAGCCTCTCTGACGTATTGGTTTGAAAACTGATACAGCTACGGGGAAATAGTCAAGAGCTGTCCGAGAAATGCATCCGGAACACTCGTAGAGGGACATCACATCTTGTCGAATGAACCCTTCTACGTCCGGTTTAATCCATCTGTCCATTTCTTGTTGTTTCTCTTTATGATTCGGGCAAGAACGGTTGGACGACGAGCGATTCCGTATTTGCTCCACAACATCTCTGTGATTATTCCAGGAGTGAAGCCCTGCCTGTGAAGATCCATTATGGTCTTGAGTTCTTTTTCGGAAACCTGCTGCCCCTTCATTGAGTCAAGCATAGCTGTCAGCTGAGTCAGGCGGTTTTGGCGTCCAACAGCATACCTGAACATGGGCAGTTGCTCAGCTCTCCGAATATCCTCCTTGCGACGGATTCTCACACCTGTCGGCGAAGGACTGGCGTGGACACCAAGAGAGGCCAGAAGACGGACGAGGAAGTCCGGGTTCACGGTTGTCGATATTTCTGTATAGAAGCCTTTGATGGTGGCGCATCCATCACCATCTGCTATGCCCTGCAGGAATGCGACTCGCCAGTCCTCAGGCATTTGTACAATCCAGTCAGCGTGAACGCGATTCCAGCTCTTTGGAGTGGGAGTTCTGAGTCCTAATAACGTCTTTCTCACCCATACCAGAAAGGAACTTCGGGCACTGATCCAACCTCTACGAATGAAGATATTTCCATTCTCCTGTTGTGTCATATTGTCTTTTCGTCGATTTGACCGAATCCCAACTCTGCCAAGGGCATAACAAAAACCTCTTCCGAAATCTTCACTCCAATCGTACTTGCCGCTCGCACCCAATTCCACACGTGTTGATACAGCTCCCTTCCTTCCAAAGCCACCGTCTGAGAGGATAGCACCGAGGAGGTACATGAACGCACGATGCTTTGGCACATTTCCAAACTGCTGCTCGAATTTCGTCATCCAGGGGGTTCCTAGAGATGGGATTTGTTTCAGAATGTCGAGTATATCCTGGGCTGAAGTGATTCTCAGAGGAATTTGGATGAATTGCTTCAGCCGTCCCCCCCTCGTCATCTCTAGAGGCAGCCACTTCTTTCCATGTTTTGGAGCTTCAGCTGGGACTGAGGCAGCAATCCTGACGAGCCTAGGCAGCACACCAGAGTACAATCGCTTTTCGACATATTTGTCAGTGAGTTGTGCCTTCCGAGCGATGTCTGAAACCGTTCCACCGGCTCCAAGTGCCCGTAGAAAACGAAAGAACTTGTTGGCATGCTCCCGGTGCTTCTTGTATTTGGGCAGACACTGTATTTCCTCTCGAAGGTAAAGATGCTCAAGGCGACGGTCCAGATTCCCCATACTGATGACACCATTGAGCTGGCTCTGCAACTCTTCTAGCTTCTCATTCGCTTCATTGTAGGTCAACGCCTTCCTCAGCAGATTGTATATGATTGGTGTGCCAGCGTCACAAAGCCAGCGCTTGATGGTCAGATACGAAAAGCCCGTCTTCGCTTCGAGGTTATGCACATCTTTCGGTACAAGAAGCTCCTTGTCCCCATGCTCGTGAATGAGCTCGAAATGAACCTCTGCGGCCCTGAGCAATTCGGGGAGGTCCTTTCGACTAGAGAAACCTGGGAAATTGGGCTCCATGAACTTCTTCAGATGCTCAATGGACTCAATCCTGACACCACGGATTCTTGGTACTACAGCCTTAACCTTGTATATAATGGACCGCTTCTTTCCTCTCGATTCCAAGGACGGGATAACATGCCGAATAAGATATGGCAGATTCCCCTTCATAAGCGATTCAACAATTCTGTAAGGTGTCCCTGTACGATGTGTGATTCCCTTGACTGTGCCGCCCTTTTCCAGCTCTTCAAGGAATTTGAAGAACTCGATTGTGTGGCGTTTCCTCAGTCTAAACATCTCGGTCCTTTCATACTCCTTATTGGGATACATCTTATCGAGCCGATTCTCGATGTCTTTCCAGCTCCCGAGCCCCTCAAGTATCCCTCTGAGCCCAGCAATCCTGACTTTGGCTTCATCCTTGGATACTGCTTTCTCTAGTATTCTGTAGATGCTAGGTAGGGCGCCGTAGATTGTCCAATTTTTCACAGTGCTTCCGTTGATATCGAGTTTTGTCCCAATTTCTTCAAGCTCGTGATGCTTGACGGTCTTCCTTTCCCCGAATGCATGGAGGATCTTGAAATGGTCGCAAGACCCCTTCATCAGCGAATCATAGTCATCGCGGTCTTGAATGCCTAGGAACTCGTCCCGAATCACTTCTTTCAACTCATTAAGTGACTTGATCTCATGGCCTAGGACTTGAGGAATGCGTATCTTCACTTCATGGGCCCTACCCGAATGTTTCTTGTGTGGGTGCTCTGGCTCTCGTTCCCCGTCGGTATATTCCATAATGAATGATTGTTCGCCACTCTCAGTGCCACGGGATGGCATTACAGACGACTCGCTGTTGATACGGTGGCCATCATCCTGTGAGGGTGTCGTTCTTCGGTCCATTTCAGGGTCGATGTGGTGGAAGGGGTGTTTGACACTACACTCTCGGACTGAACTAATTCGTTTCTCGGGGGTCTGAAACCCTGCATTGTACTCGTGGATGAATGCGTCCCTTTGCTTGGGAGTTAGAAGACGGCTCTCGCGTGAGAATACAGCTTTCTCATCCGTTTCAGAGTCAGTCCGGCGGTATGGGTGTTCAGTATTGAACAGTCGGATAATTCTATCTCGTTCATCGGTAGTCAGGTGTCGTTTGCAAAACTGTTTCCGAATCTCTTCAATCTGCAAGTCTTCTCTATCCTCATAGGAATCGTATGACTCTCTAGACTCTTTCATTAGCTGTACCCTCCCTAGTGAATGCGCTATGGGAATTAGGAGAGAGACTCTTGTGATGAAAGAGTCCGAGTCCCAAGATGAGACCCACCATACCTTGGGTCAGGATCTCAGCCGGACCCAGTAGGAATTCAATGACATCGAATACCATATTCTTCACCTAGGAACTAGGGCACAGAAATTTTATTTAAACACTTGGCTATTAGTTTTGAACATTGTGATAGATTACTTCGACGATTCGTCGATTGTGCTTAAATAGTCACCATCTATTTGACCAAGAATGTGAATAGGATTGGACGAAATGACGGATGAAGCTGACAAAATGACGAGCGTACTTCTGGCTCGTCCCAGTTGCGCCACTAGTTCTGCCACTCGACTCGCAGTCTGGGTGTCCCCCGAGGCACAGTCATCTACCACATCCAAAGACTCCAAGAGAAGGGTCTTGTGACTGGCTATACCCCCAACAGTGACTCCCCGGACTCTCGGCACTGGCCTGTCCTTTCCAGATACGAACTCATTGTTTCTGACCAGAGTCACCCCCAGAGCGACTTGAGGCAATGCAAAGACTATCCATAGTTTCCTGAACCTCAACAAAGCTCACTCTGGCGAGTGGGATTGAACACTCGCTTTAATCGCAGCAACACGCATCTAGCCTTCACGATGGCGCATCTTTGTCTTCTCCCGTAGGTTCAGAATCGCATGTGTGTCAAGGAACTGCTTGATTATGTCACAGACTTCGCATCTCAGTGGTTTGGATTATTCTCTTCTCGCAGGTCCCCTTGGATTTTGCAGAGTTGATTTCTTTTGCACTCACCTCACCATGCCGCATTTACCGACAAAACCCTGTGTGGACTGTAAAGAACTCCCAATGTTGTTTGAGATAGGACCATTCGATGTTGTTAGATTGCTCCAAATTCTGTCGCGGATATCAAAGCCAAGCACGCCTGTGTGCAAGCTTCCTAAGTAAAGCTCGATCCCCCTTGGTCATGTACTATCACCTCAAAATTCCTAAGGAGCACTGAACTACTAATCGATCCTTCGACCATGGAAAGGGTTGCCAGCCACCCTCTTTATATGGTCAGACTGGGAAATCTGCATTGCAAATGAAGAAGGCCCCATAATGACGCATCCAAAGGAGGAAAAGTGAAATGACTGAATATCATCTAACGACACCGATCTCTGAAGAAGACGCCCGAAAGCTGAAGGTTGGAGATATTGTCTACGTCACCGGAGAACACGTCTATACTGCCAGGGATGAGGCACATGAGCGAGCTCTGGAGATGTATGAGAAGGGCGAGAAACCGCCTGTGGACTTTGAAGGCAGTGTTGTATACCACGTCGGTCCTGTGGCATGGCAGAAGGACGGCAAGTGGGAAATTGTTTCAGCAGGCCCCACCACAAGCATCAGGATGGAGCTCTTCGAAGATGAGTTCTTGCGGAAGTACAAGGCCAGAATCATAATCGGCAAGGGCGGAATGGGCGCCAAGACACTCGATGCATTGAAGGAGGTCGGCTCTGTCTATTGCAGTTTTACAGGAGGTTGCGGCGCGCTCGCTGCCAAGGGTTTCAAGGAGGTTCGCGCGTACCTCTGGGATGACTTGGGAATGCCTGAAGCATTGTGGGTTATTACAGCAGAAGAATTCGGCCCCCTACTTGTGACGATGGACTCACATGGCAAGAGTATTCATGACGAAATGGATGAAAAGGTCGCGTCTCGGAAGGCGGAGGTCTACGCAAAAATCGGCATTAGAGAGTAATTCTTCAAGGAATGACCATTGCGAAAAATCAGATAGCACAGGTCAGAGTTCTGATAGCTCAGGCTACTGGCCGCTCTATGGTTCCATCGAGGAACAACCCGACTCAACCCCAACAGTAAGTCTTAAACGAGGGCCTGTTCCCGCCCTCGGGAAGGAACGGAGAGAAATCTCCATCGGAGGACTTCAGTTGGACGAACTGCCCTACAAGACTATTCTTTGTGACGTTCTCGTTGTTGGCGCTGGTGGAGCAGGATGCCGGGCTGCAATCGAGGCATCCAAGCTCAACCTAGACGTGATAATGGTAAGCAAGGAGCTCATCGGCAAGGCCCACACATCCATGGCTGAAGGCGGCTACAATGTTTCGCTAGGAAATGTGGACCCTGATGATAATCCTGAAACCCACTTCAAAGACACAATCGTGGGAGGCAACTACCTAAACAACCAGGAACTCGCAGAGATTCTGGTCAATGATGCCTCACAGAGAGTCTT
>JAUVHR010000045.1 GCA_030593165.1 Candidatus Thorarchaeota archaeon | reverse complement strand
CGGGTGCTCCATCTATTGGTGATGGGTTTGAGGGGATGTGAGGTGGTCCGTTCACGATGAATTTCCAAGCCCTGCCACTTCCAGGCTGACCTCCCACTATCATTGCGTAGTCTCCTTGTGGTTTCCATTCAACGTCCCGGAGAAACGTCGATGGGGTTGTCGTGAATGAGCCTTGGAAGTTGGAACCATCGAATTTGATCACTTTTCCCGTGGATGTGACAATCAAGGCATACTGTCCGTCAGGCTTCCAATCAACAGCTGAGAAGTCGCCGAATCCATCGCCACTGACAGGCTCCTTGTAGATTCTTGTGAGGGAAGAACCGTCATACTTCCAGATGGCATTCAGATTTGGACCGACAACTAAAGCATAAGACCCCCCGGGCTTCCAATCCACGTCGGCGAAATAGGAAATGCTAGCGTCACCATCGCCTCCAACATAGGTGAATGATGCTCCATCGTACTTGTACACGGACTTGCTCTCTGTGACCACGAGTGCGTAGGACCCCGATGGATGCCAGTCAATACCCACTATGGGCCCAATGCTTGAGGGTATATCAGTTGCAGAAGCTCCATCGTACTTGATCACACGTGCTTTCCAGCCTGTATCGTAGTAATTCCCAACAGCGATTGCGTAGCTTCCGTCCGGCTTCCACGCCACATCAACCAACATACCGGAGTAGCTTTCAGACAATGTGGTATAGCTTGCTCCATTCCATTTCGCCAAAACGGCTGTGTTACCGTTGTTGTAGGTGCCAGCGACCAAAGCATAACTGCTTGCACCGGGCCTCCACTCTATTGAATTGAAAGTGTAATACCCCGAATGATCATGCTGCGACCCCCATGCAGCACCGTCGTAGTCTCTCAAATGTCCCGCATTATCTGGCCCATAGTCTGTTCCGACAGTAGCTCTTGTGCCATCTGGCTTCCAGCCCACACCTCTGACAGCATTCGCAGAACCAATTGGTGAACCCAAGTCCGCCAGTGATTGAGCAACCACTCCCTTAGGTAGCACAACGAAGGAACTGCAGACTAGCAACAGAGATAATATGCATACACAACTCGGTCTCAGATTCTTCCCTCCTCAGTCTTGTATGCTCCCCACGATATTTAAGTCTATAATATCAAGGTGGTGCAATAGACAATGAATCGCTTCTTGCCGGGACAGTCAAGTCTAGCCAAAGCACTAAAGAGGTGGAGGAACATTGAAGATTCTTTGTTACGATATCGCCCTACTATTCCATCATCAAATGCTACCTGGGGGCTCTTTCCCATAATCTCAATCAAGATATCTTCTGAGTCTTTCAAGGAGTTTCTTAGTTCTATCAACCTTTGCCTTTCCCCCTTCAATCTCAAGCTTGGAACGCAGTCGGAGCAGACTATTGTACTCTTTCTTCTTGTCTCTGAGATCCTCCAGCCTTATCGAGTCATTCAAATGGCTGAACTCATCATCATTCCACTCATGTATGCTCTGCTTTATGAGAATCCTTGTCAGTGACTTCTTTGTTTTGGCAATGTTCCTCTGAATCCTGAGAATGTATCTTCTGAGGTCCCAATCATCTCCCACGTTGAAAGACAGGACGAGATCAGCATTCTTTCTGATTTCTTCCTTGATTCTATTGGATGGGTTTGAGGAAATCAGAGAAAGAATATTGATACAGACCTCTACATATTCAGGAGACTTGATATCTTGAAGGGCCATCTCAACTACTTTGAGAAGGACATCGACTTCCTCTCTTGGAGTACGCCTTCTCCCAAGGCTGGGGAACTCATTTCTCAGATCATTCCACAGATCCTTCCTAGTTTCAGGACTCTCGATTCGAAGGTCAAAAAGAGGCTCAAGCAGGGATTCTACTGATTTAATGTCAAATTCCTTTAGGCCAATGACGGTTATTCTTGACTCTGGCTCTCGCCTCCCTCTAACTTCAAACGCCTGAAGCACTCGAAGATTGTCCTTGATGCACTCCTTCAGTTCTCTGGAATTCGTGAATTCTTTGTAGATTTGACCCTCCTCAGAGTGCTCAATGGATCCGAGGAATTTCATAAGTCGTGGATCTCGATCCGCGTCTTTCGCGTTTTTCACATAAACGAGTGTGGGTATTTCATTCTCAACTGCCTCTTGATATTCGTCTTTTGTAGGCTTGCTGAACTTCCTCCAGACTATTCCAATATACACGTCCGATGACCTTACCTTCTCGAGCATCACATTCCTTGGGGATTTCGGTGAAGCCCCCCATCTCTCAAAGTGCTCAGGTATGAACTGCAAGTCTTGAACAGCATCGATTGCAGCCTTCCTTTCTTTTTTCAGCTCCTTCATGTCAGAACTAACAAAAACGACAAGTACATTGTCTCTCGTCATTGGATAGAGACATGAATGAAGTCAATAATATTCTTTGCCGACCCGTCTATCGTCTGCTCTTGCCCAGAGGGGTCATCAGATTCTGCCATTCAGAAATCTGTTAGAGAAGTTTCGCTGAAAGTCACGAAGCTCAAGATGTGGGTCTCACGCGAGAAGGAAGGCGAAGTCGGTCCCAAAGACCTTCAATATATGGCTCCTGAACCCGAGTCGCATTCCATAAGGCAATGTCGCAAACTGCTTTGAAATCCCCAGATAACTGAAGTAGTAATGTAGATTTTCCCAATACATCCTCATATCACGCCTACCAAACTCGCTTCTACAGCCCTGTTGATCCCACTTCCAGGAGAATTCAATCCTTATGATATCTTTCCTCGAGCTCGTTAACTGTCCGCAATTCAGCCGTCATCATGTCCGCTAACTGTTTGCTCCTAAAAGGCACAAGTGTTTTTGTCCGCTTTCGTCCTCGCTTGTATTGTCTCTTAAGTTGACGATAATTGGGTCGATGAACCTTGAGAAAGGAAAACGTCGCCCTATTGTAAATGTTCTCTGTTGAGAACTTGATGATTTCACTGAAAGTTCCGTTGTCATTTCGCTTTGTTTCCACCAAGGATGACTTGACTTCTCTCTCTTTGATGAGATGTTGGCACTTCTTGTGTAGCTTTAGGATATAGAGTCCATCCGGTCCCCTACGATAGAGCACATTGACGAGACAGTTCAAGAGTTGCAGCCCATTCATTGCATCGATATCGGACAGCTTATTGATTGACAGCGCGGGGCCATTGCCTTTCAGCATATACATATCTTGATCATAGAGGAGAATAGCGAGTTTAGGACTGATTGGACACAATATCTGCAATCCTGGCGATTGCAGCCCACCCAGGCTTAGATTTCCCAGTTTCAAGTTGTTGTTCTTTGCAACCGGAGCGTCGCTTGTGATAAAATCCCTTTCTGTTCCGTTCACAATCAAAACAGGTCTCAAATCGAAAATGCCACAAACGCCCTTCAGTCCATAAGACAGAGTCAATCCAAATAAGCCTGGCCACTTGATTCTCAGGCAGTCCAAAGTATCGTTAGATACATCCAGATTAGGGTCCGACTTTATCATGGGTTTGAAAAAGCCCTCCGTAAACCAATCGGTCAACTTCTCGTACTTCACCTTTGATTCTCTCGTACGAGCCAACTGGAATGTGACGAATGTCAGAAGAGAGTAGTATTCCTCCGTAGTTAACTCTATACTTCTACCAGAATCGGAGATTTTCTTCAGCGTTTTGGCATGTATCTGCTCTAACTGAGAGATGGCTTTCTCGAGGGCCGTGTTTGCACTGTAGAAATGCTTTTCTTGGCACACCTTCGAAATAGTGGTTTGGAATGCCTTACCCAACTTCAGGTTGTAAGCATTGATGTGTTGGTCGTCCTCGGAAAAGAACCTAAGGTAGAATTGAGGAACGTAGTGTTGCCTTTTCAGTTCTGTCATTGATCCATCTCTCCATAGTGAATCTCTGCCTTACATCATTGATAAAGTGCTCGGCACAACGGTTGAACCGCGGACTCAAAGCTTGTCAAGCATTTGACTTCTTTCTGTTATGGCTTGGCCAGAGGTGTGTTTCGGATGACATTCTGATACTTATTCATTTTCTGAGGTTCACCGAATGAGGATATCATGTTTGCCAGGTAGAACTCTCAGGTCAAGTAATTCTACGCAAGATCCGGTACAGCAATCACTGCTGTTATGCGAGTACTTTCACTCATCCCCAGGTACAGCCTTTTAAACTGAGATTGCGATATCTTACACAAGAAGTACGCAGGTGATGAATACAACTAGGCTGAGATGATAGGAAGAACTGCGACCCAAATGCGTTTGCCAACAGAGAGTTGCCCTCTCAACCGAGTGTGCAAAAGGTGCACCTTCAATGCGAGTTTTGGTTGCCATTGTATGAATCATCCGTGCACGTTCAAATCCTGCGTGGAAGAAGGATGCGATAGCCAAGTTGGAAGGGTATGTTTGGATAGGTCCTGCTCTTCGTTCAGAATCCACCGTCGTGACCTTTCCTTTCAGGACTTCCAAATCCCACCCAAATTCTCCCACATAGAACTCCCCGAGTTCATTCTGAAGTCATTGGAGATCAGACTAGTCACTCCCTTCTCAAAGAGAATGTTTGAAGCAATAAGAAATCCTGGTGAGATTCGATCCATACTCTTACCAGTGTATAGAAAGAACACAATGAAGAGGTTGGAGAAGATGGGGACGGTAAAGGAGATTCTCAATGGGCTTGACTGCCATTCAGACGACATTCAATTGGGGGTTAGTTGCGTAGGACCAGATAACACTCTTGACCTGATTACGAGCAAGGAGTACAATCGATGGGTCCTCACAGTCAAGCCAGATTTTGCGTTCTCATACGACGCCTATGCCCGTCCTGATTTCTCTAAATGCTCGCAGTGGAGCAGATTAATCGGCTCGATAAGTGCAGCTCATGACCTTGCGACAGAAGTGATAGCGCATGATTCGCCTACGGTAGTCATCCCCTACCTAACGGCATGTGATCGTCATCAATTCGATGTTGGCGTGGGAATGCTAAGGGATATTGGCTTTAAACAGATTTCACACTACTTCGAGGGATTCTATGACCGTAATACTTATCCAAAAGGGTCCAAAAGAGACAGAATCCAAAGATGGGTACGACTGTTCAGAAATAGTCACCCAGAGGGCAAACTTGTCGCCTATGGTATACACAGAGATGATGCTCTGGCAACGGAATGTGACCACTTTGTCAGGTTCAGTAGAGATGTTTGAGGAATCGAGAATCAATTCATGGAGTGATACAAATGCCTAAACCAAGGTCAAGAAGGAATGGGCGTTCGAGCAAGAAAGGAGGTGGTGGAGGGGGCGGAGGAGGACCGAGTGAGGAAGCTCCTTCGGAAGGTCTCTTGGATGATGCTGTTAAGATTGTGGCAAAGGATGTGCTCATCGAGTCTACTGCATTAGTAAACCCGGCCCTACCCACAACCATCAAACTGGCTAGCCATGCATATGATGCTTACAAGCTCGGCAAGCGTTTGGACAGCATCTCAGAGTCACGCGATAGCGACAAGGTGAAGACGATGGCAAACGAAATCCTGAAGTTTGGCGGAAACAAGATAGTCGATTCTGCGATCGATCACACAGCCAACCAAATGATGAGAACAGCAGGGATGTCGAGCACTGCAGCCATAATCTCTGGACAAACAAAGGTCGAGCAAAAGCACGTGGAGACTTTTCTGAAAGGTTCTATGAAAACTGGGCTCAAGGTCTACAAGAGGAAGGTTCAGAGAATGGGAGCGATAGCATGAAGGTTGGTGTTGATGTATCAACAAAGGAATTCTCCAAGGCCCTGGATGTCTCTTCTGAAATCATGGCATATGCGGAAACCCTGGCAACAGGCAAATCTACTCTCTTTGCATTGGCAACTTCTTTCTTTAATCTCGATGATGACACTCCCATCTCGGATTACATTGATTCCCTGGATCCAAACATCCTCTTGCCGGAACGTTTGAAGATTCAAAGAGGAGAGTATGGAATCTACATCTCTTTCGCAGTATGGCCCTTTGTAGGACGGAACCTCAAACGTCACTTGGAGTTTCAAGAAATCTCCTTCAGGTTCAGACGCAAACACGAAATCCTGGGTCTGAATCAGTGGAAAGAGTCGATCCGAAGAGTGTGGGACCCTCAAAGCCTCTTCAGTGTCGCTGGCACCAATTGGATTGCGGAAGATTTGGAATCGAAGAAGATCCTCGGCGTTTTCAGGAGTGTGAAGGAGAGGTTGAATGAGATTGAAGTTCGAGAAACTGGATGAGTCAGACAAATTGCAGTCGAAGGCTCCGCATCAATAGGTCCCATTCTGCTCTTCCTATTGGATACATATACTTCCCTATTGTGCCGTTTCGACCAAGGACCACTACCACCTCTGCAACTTTGGATGGCTTTCAACCCATTCAAGCATCGTACCGTCCAACTCAAGGCTTACGTCTTTTTCCATGCCCTCTTCTATTACTCTCTTTTTTGTGCACCTCATATACATTTGAAGAACTGCGGTCCTATCGTAGACCTTGATGTCCTCAGCGTCTCGTCCAGAGACATCGCGGACAATCCACAACTATGCCTACTGATTCATCCAATACTATGGTCTCAGTTCACTGAGCTTTCGAAGGAGGTGACCAATCGTGCAGAACTGTAAGAGAAAATGTCGAAGTTCATATTGTCGAAGGGAACTCTGGCTCTGGTCATCGGTGCAGAATTACAAATGGGAGCACGAAATCATTACGGCTACTTCTGAAAGACGCCCCTCAGATCCTTCAAATGCTTTTCATAAGTGTCAAACCTCATTGACACTGGATATGCACTCAAACTTGAACTCCCCATCTTTCTTCTGAATGCTCTGAACTCTTGACATACATTCTGATAACCGTAACATCTGATTAAGAAGACTTCCGCCATCAAACTGAAGACAAATACAATCCTTTTCAAATTCAATGTGAAGAAGACGGGATAGCGTTTTTTCTTGGTTCTGGCAAATTTGTGCATTATTTGATAGTTGATCTTCTGCCTCATCGAATAGAGAGTGTGGAGTAACGAAGTTGTTTTATGTGCTTTCCTTTCTTGTTTCGATGATTCCAGTCCTCCCACTTCATCCAGGATTCCGTCGGAACCTGAACTCGAGTTGCCAAGCTTAAGGGGAAAGAGAAGGAAATCGGAAGGGAACTTTTTAGAGCAAAAGCGTGAGTTGAAAGCACTTATGATTACCTTATGACCGCCCTTGTTAGAAGTGTCGATTGCTCTTAGCATAGCAGACAAAGCGAAGAATATGGAATAGTAAGAAACGATGTATTTCCAGGCTATGAATTGCCGGTTCAGGATCTCAAGATGGCGGTTCATATCCTTTGAAATGTCCTCGTCAAATCCAGCGACTATGTTGGGTTTGAACGAGCGGAGCGAAGGATACGAAAGGAAACACTCAGAATACCATGCATTGTTCAAGTTCCTCAGGGATTGATGGAGATTTCCTTGACCCTTGATTCTGCTGAGAAAGGGTTTCAAATCCACAGGTACCAGTTCCAAAGTAGCCCTTGATGCGATTTCTTCCAGCTTCCCTGTTTTGAATCTCCTGTAGATCCCTCGGCTGATGTGACTGACTAGCATCTCGATATCAAAGCGTGACATCACTGGTCTTCCTTTTCTCACAGATAGAGATAATAATCGCGGATTTTCAATCTTTCTGCGAATCATTGTCTTTTCTGCTGACTAATGCCCAGCTTTGATATATCACGCCAGAGGAAGACTATGGGCATCTTATGGACTGTCCACATGAATCTCTCAATTGGTCAGCTTCCGCCCTCAGTTTTGAAGAGATGTTGAATTCCTGCCGATGCCTGAACTCGACTGGATGGACGGGCGCCCAGGTCACGCAAAACAGTGGCAATTTGGTTCCCAAGCATTCGGGCTTGATCTGCGCTCCTAATAATCCATTTCTTCAATTCATTCTCGTTCCCTCTGACCCATCTTTCAAACTCGTTGTGGACAGGGTCCGAACGAATCTCTGGCAACACAGCCTTCTCCACAAGATACTTGGCACTTCGTGGCATTTGCTGTTACCACCTTAGTAACATAGGAATACATCTCCTCTCTACTTATGATTTGCAGAGCAATCCCGGCTCTATGGCCACTGCAAGGTGACTATCGTCACACACGTATGAGTCCTAGCTGTTACAAACAATGGCCTAGCCCATAGAGGAATAAGACAAAATCACGGAGGAGTTCTCTAATGAGATTCAAAATATGGATGATGGAACAAGACTCGAGAAGTACTTGGACATATTCTCTGGAATCCTGCCAGTCTTCACATTCTCGAAGAGTTCTTTGATGCGTTCACTTGTTATCAACGCAACCTTGTCTTTGGCTGCCGCTTCACTTTCTGTCCTAGGAATCTCCGTTCCCGAGAGAGTTGTCCAAACAGAAGGGATTACATGATACCCAGAAACCGCATCTGCAACCTTATTGGCTCGGGTACTGACGGTTCCACTCTTGTGCTTAACGTTTCCCAAAGTACATTCCGCAGCGAGAATCGCGTGTTCCTCAGGAATTGCGGCCAGGATGTCTATTTCTCTCTCAATAGGACCTGTAAGTCTGATCACAGACAAACCTAACAGATGAAGTAGAGTGGCCACGCCCTTCTCGAAATCTTCACTTTGAGCCGATCCCTCTCCCAAGAGTTGTTTCTGAAGGATTCCCAGTTCTTTGTCAAATACCTCATAGCTTCTAAATCTGGGATCTTCAGCCTCGACCGCTGGGCTGTACAATTCGAGGCTATCCACGAATGTTCCACTGTAGGAAAGGAAGAGTTTTGCGTATGAGGCATTCTCCAAGGCTCCGACTATTTCAACAACATTCATAGACCCCATTCTATTCACGGTAGGTTCTCCAATATCTACCATCCGTCGATCAATGAACCCGGTCTCGGGGTAGGATATCGTGGAAACATTGATCTCCTTCATTTCAACTACATCGGCCATCTCTATTGAGAACCTAAGGTTGCCTTTGGAGAGGATCCCTTTCTTGCCGAACCGCATTGGAACAGGGGCCATTACGCGAAGAACTGCCCTATCCCGCAGGTTTAGGTCCAAGCCGAGATAGTGCTTTGCCAGCTCATCGATGCCATCCCACGGCCTTTCAAGGCTCCTCAGCTCATCACTGATGTCCTCTAATTTGTCATGCCCTATCATGTCTTGTATGGAATCCGAAGCCTCACCATTTAGCCACAAGACGCGCGGAAAACTTGAGAGTCCTTCCATCCAGGGATAGCTTCTTCCGAGGAATCTGGGACTATAGGGAATCACTTCCTCTTTGCCGTTTCGCTTCCGAACATCGGCAAGCTTGACATTCTTGGAACCTAGATGAATCTCACCTCTCTTGATATCATCAAGGACGCCCTTGAATTCATCCATCTTCTTGTTCTCTTCGATTGCCAACAGATTTCGAGTGTGTGGAAGGAAGTATTGTGGAATCAATTGATTGATCTCAGCATGCCCCAATGTAATAACGGTAGCAATATTCATCCAATGGTCTGGAGATTCTAAAAGAATACTTCTGATATTGACCGATTTCCAGAGCCGATGAAATGGTCTTATGGCTTCCCAGAACTGGAGAATTCCGTCGCTCAAGCAAGATCCTCTCCGATAGAAGATAAACGTCGTTTCAATAGATTACATTATCGTCATCTTTGGGCTGAAGAATGTCGCAATCCATAATGAATCAAGCGCACATCCGGTCCAAATTCCATAATCCTTCCCCAACGAATCGTAGACAGTTCTAACATGCCATCTGTGCTTGACTATCAATGATGCGTCACAAAGTCTTGCAGATATCCATCACTATTCATGCAACCGGTTGCTTTTATATGATTCGCGAGGACTTCCAAATCTAGTTGCTAATCCCCTTAGTTATGATGGTTTCGATACCTGATTTCTCAAAGTACTTGATGATTTTCTCTTCATCGACTATGAATCCCATATCGTAAATAACGAAGACTATTGTCTCATATTCCTGCCTATAAGGCAGTATCACGCTATTCAATTCATCAATTATCCTTTTCTCAGACCGCTTTGACTTGCAGAATTTCACTTCGATTGCCATATTCAAGTCACCAAAGGTGAAATCAGGTTTCTTAGTCTTTGTGGCCACCACAATATGCTCTTTATCTCTTTCAAATTCCAAATCCATTACCTTGAAAATGATTTCGAGAACATCATGTACATCATATTCATCACATGGGGGCGACAGCATGCAGTTCCTTAGATTCTTCTTGATACGGTTCACAATTCCCCTTAGGACTTCTGAGCGTTGCCTATGAACATGTTCAATTGTGCACTCATGTATCACGTCAAATAGAATCGGAACCAGATTGTCCTCGATCCTGAAATCCTTCATTTCAATGTAATCGCCGCTCGACAGTTCCATTCTAATCCTCTTATGACTGACGCGAAACCCACCAATCTCGGACAAATCAATTTCAGCCTTGTCTTTCAACAAGAAATCTACTTCATCATCGTAGCTAATTGGAAATATCATCCTGTCGGAAAACAGATAGAAGTCCTTTGGTCCATTCAACTCCTTTCGCGAAGAGCTCATCTCGGCCCTAATCCAAATCCTCAGATCCTCGACATCAAACCCGTTGACTTCACAAAACTCATCTTCTGAATTTACTCGAAAATCGTCTTCTCTGACTGTGACTATCATACCGCACATCCTCCCAAATGTCTTACACCGGCCACTCCAAGTGGCTTGCCCAAAACAGACTATAGTCTACTTATTCTTTCCGTTGTTGCCAGTGTGAGATCATACTGCACCCAAATGAAAAGACATCTGCTTAGTTGGGACCCGTATGTCGGAGGCATTCATACGGTTTCACGAATGTTCATGTCAAGGTATCTTGGTGAAATCCCCAAACGCAAGCAACGGACCGCATTCGAATTGAAAACCACTTTGTGAGAACTCCTCAAAGAACAACCAATCAAGCCACTCGCGGTCGAATTCAGGTTCTCTGCCCCTGTCATACTCCTTCGCAATCCCCACAACTATTCGTGACAACTTCTCGCTCTTCAACTTCGGGACCATTATCGATCCCCACTCGGGCTCATACTTCCTGACTTCGATTTCCAGTCGTGCTTCAGCCTTGCTCTTGACATCTTCCTTCTCTCCCTTCCCCTCATCAGGCAACTTGTCTGCGGCCCTCATAATGAATGGGTACCTCACCTCTTTTCTCACATAGTGAAGAACGTAACCCTTCTTCTCTTCGGAAAGCTCACTGGAATCCAACACCTTCCTCAAATGCTCCGCAATGCCCTTCAATCGCTCCTTGATCATCAAGTTATGAATTCTCTCTCTGAGATAGCCGGTTTGTGTTGCTAATTCCACGACTTTGTGTCTGACTTCTTTGGACTCCTCAGAATCGTCCAAATCCACTCCCAGGATCGCCCAACCTTCATTCTTCCAGGCTATTTCGCCGCATTCGCAGTTTGATATCCAGAACCGGATGTAGTCCTTCCTCAGATCAAAGACCCAACCCTCTGAGAATGAATATTCCCCAGAACTCTTCTCTACAAGCTCCCCTGAAACCAACTCTCCTAAGACCTGCGATAACCTGCTGGCAGAAATTTCAACAGTTCTCATTCGTTGGCGAATCTCTTTGGGCTTCAATATTATCCACTCTCCGTTGGGACCAGTTGCTGAGTGGAGGACGCGTAACACAGAAGCGAAAGGTTCTCTGAAGAAGTACTCATCAGACGATTCGATTCTCGGCTTCCTTCCCATGTTTTCACCTTTAGTTATGATTAGATGAATAGCTAAATCCTTTAGTTAAATAGAGAAATAGCTTAAGAAGATTACGAACCTTGCTACTCTTGGTAGCTTGGGGAATTCGATATGCGAAAGGTCGTCAAGAAAGAGAGATCGAGAAGTGCAGGATTCTCGGAGGCCTTGGTCAAATTCAATGCAAGACCTCGGGTTGTGACAGACAAACCAAGGCTCAGCCCAGGCCTCGGCTGGCTCCAAGGCATTTTCCTCCGAGTCCGAGGCCTCGGTCTAATGCCCAACCTGATGCTGCTCCTCCATGGGATTCTCCAAGACAAGAACGCCGATTCCCTGAAGAACAATAGCAACCCGATGGGTGGCGACATCGCAGCCCTGCCGAACCAACGATGGATCCTTCGCAAACGGAACAAACGTGGACAGCTCAAGCATCTGACGACCCTCGACCACGCACCAACAGATGATGAAATGAGGAAGCATGGCGAAGGTAGCTACAGCATCCTCACCACCAAGCCGCTTCTTCAGTCCTGGAAGAGCGTGACGATCGGAGATAGGAGTAAGACTCGCCTTAGGGAGCCCTCTCCCCTCCCTTCGAGGACAGTACCCCCCATACCTGCTACAACAACGGTTGTTGAGACCAACGTGGGGAGACCCAAGAAGAGATACCTTCCGAAGATAAAGGTCAGGAAGCCTTCAAAGGAGCTTCCTACGAAGAAGGAGACGAGTGTTGAGTCTGCCACAAAGGACATCAACTCGGTTGCGGCACCCGTTATCTCGGTCACAACGACCGCCTTGCCTGCAGTCAGGAGGGTCACGCAAGAACCAGTCCGGGAGCCCTTCAGCGGAACTTGGGAGGAACCTCAGGACCTTGCCAAACCAGTCCGCGAGGAGAGATGCTCAAAGTGCCTGGAGGTTCCATCCTCCCTGATCCGTTGCGGTTTCTGCAAGGAGATCTTCTGTAACGACTCCTTAGATGAGTGCTACGAGAACCATGAGTGTAACGGGTCGAAAGTGTGCCACAAGTGCGGTCGAAGGGTCCCGAACGTGCTCGTGGAGATGGCCGACCTCTGTCACCTCAGCTTCTGTTCGTTGAAGTGTGAGAAGGAGTGCAGGAGGAGGAACTTGATGAAATTGGCGTGTGTGGGTTGTAGCCCTGGGTCTGATGATGAGAGTAAGAAAAAAGAGGTTGATGTGAAGATGGACGAAGGAGATGGATATGAAAACAAGTCCCCCGAAGAGGATGAGCCGGACGAGGATGTGGAAGAGACATGCGGCGGTCGGCCCAAAAGGATTGCCTGCAGGAAATGTCAGAAAGATAACTGTCAGGGAAGGTTCTGTGATAAGTACTGCGATAAGTGCCACTTCCACTGTGAGGTCAGATGTGAGAACGACGGAAAGTGCAAGTTCTGCACTGAGTTCGACAGTTGCGAGATCAGGTGCATAGAAGCACCGGATCGATGTGACAAGAAACACTGTAGAGGGTTCGGGTGCGAGGATCGGTGGGCATCGGGAACTGAGTGCTGTGAGAAGTGCAAAGATTGCGGGGAAGAGGGGTGCTACTTCCTGCGGTCCCCGGAAGGCGAGGATTCTGCTGATGATGAGGAGTAGGTCATGACAGACGGACTTGGGTTACCATTCAGTGTAGTTGCTTCCTGCAGGCGTTTGGAGTTGGTTTCAAAGGGGGGTTCAGAAGGGCATGGAATCGCTCACATAACCACGGGACACGAGCAGGGAGGGGTGTTGGGGCTTGTTGGAGCGGTGGTGGGGTGAAAGAGCGAACATCGCATAACAGACAGACTCGTGAGAATCATGCTCAGGATGATATTCCGCGGGCTATCTCTACGAAGGGGATCAAGGCCTTTGTATCTTCTCATCTTCCTTCCGACCATCCCCTTCGACTGTTGATTTCCACAGAGAAGGCCGAGTTGACAGTTGAGGAGTTTCGGATAAAACTGGACGACTGGTTGACTTTGCTCGACTACAAGAGTTGAGCCGTCTTCACAATCTTACAGAATGATTTGCACCTACGAGGACTTGACTGTCCATGTTGTATCAGAATCCACCCAAACCCAGTATCCATATCCTGCTTCAAGAATCTCCAGATCCCCCAACTCTCGCAGATAATACGGAGTCGACAACGGATCGTATCCCTCTATTCTTGAAGACCCAGTGCTCGATTTCAAATC
>JAUVHR010000307.1 GCA_030593165.1 Candidatus Thorarchaeota archaeon | reverse complement strand
CATGCCAATCATTCCAACTGCAGCACGCCACCCCTCGAAGTTTATGATCTTGCCAAAGGGCCTGCTCCGCACCAGAACGAGTACTTTTCTCTCTGTGAACTCCATCTTCATCTCCTCCTAAAGTGAGAAAGTGACAAACCTCTCAACTTCGCCGACAATCTCGGCAAACTCGGTCAATCCAGAAACTTCCACTGAATCAATGAAGTCCGAGCCCCGCTGATCGAATCCACGTGCTGATGTGCACAGTCCGCAGGCTTGGAATTGTATGCCAAGGTCAGCCAATTCCTGGAACCTGTCATTCATCGGAGTATCAGGGTCAGGGTCTTGATTCAACTTAGCGTTGTTTACGCCATCTACGAATAGAAACACCTTCACGCCGTATCCTTTCTCAAGAGCAGTCTTGGCCAGTTCGTAGAAAGTGTGGCTATTCTCGTAAGTGTACGGGGATGATAGCAACAATATCCCCAAAGTCTTATTCTCCATTAATAACATCTCCGATGGATTAGCTCTGCAGGATTCCGATTTGGTTAAAAAAGGTAAGTGCGTGGCGAAAATTCGATAACAAAGACCCGTACCTACGTGTGCAAAGGAACATGACTTCATGAGGCATTCGTAGCAAACTCCTTATACAAGGATTAGGCACAACCGACCTCTGAGTATGCAAGGTGGAACTCAAGTGTGTGACATAACTATCACCTTCCAGAAGAAGGATGGCAGGAGTGAAGAAGTCGAGTTCGATGAGGATGAGTCCGTCCTCAATCTCGAGAGAAAGAGAATGGTATCGATTGACCTCAGTGTTCTTGAGAACTGCAAGAACCTTGAGGAGCTACTCCTAAGTAGTAATACCATTGAAACAATCGACCTTACTCCGTTGGCTACTTGCCCGAACTTGCGGGTCCTAGGCATCAACAAGAACCAGCTCACAGAGATTGATCTGAGTCCACTTCGAGCCTGCACAAAGCTTGAGGTACTAGGGATTGGCTCGAATTCCATTGAGAACATAGACCTATCGCCCCTATCGAAGTGTGTGAAGCTGACACGTTTCAGGCTTTTCAATAACGGTCTCGAAAAGGTAGACCTCAAGCCCCTTGTTTCTTGCGTTGACTTGGAGGCCCTTGAGCTTGAGAACAATTCACTCACTGAGATTGACCTGAAGCCTCTATCAGGATGCAAGAAGCTGCTACAGCTCAATCTGATGTACAACTCCTTCGCTAGTCTAGACCTCAGTCCTCTGAGTGGTTCTACTCTGATAAAATTCATCTATTTACAGCACAACAATCTTGAAAGTATCGACCTATCGCCTTTGAGAGAATGCACTGACCTCAGAATGCTAAGGCTCGGTGGCAATCAAATCGCGGATCTAGACCTTGAGCCTCTGAGCAGATGCACTGAACTCAGGCGCCTTGGACTTGCTGTGAATCACCTAAGTACCATTGACCTGTACCCTCTCTCCATTTGTACTCATCTCTTCAGCTTGGACCTCGCAAGGAATCGACTCACCGAGGTTGACCTGACTCCGCTCTCTGGCTGCCAGGGTTTGGAGGAATTATTCCTGTTTAGTGACCACACGAGCGAAGAGAACGACTTTGATGTCATCGACCTCAGTCCTTTGTTCGCATGTAAATCGTTAGAGGACTTGGGGCTTCCCGAGGATGTGGAGCTTGTTGCCCAGAGCAAACTACGGAAATCAAAGAACATACCCGATGGCATTCAAGACCTTATTGATGACGACAGGATTAGTTGGCAGAAAGACTAGATTAGGAAACTAGGTCATTATGCTCTCAATTTCTTGGCAGAGATTAGGACATAGAACAAAGTGTATATACTCCCACTTTAATATAGTAAAGTCAGGAGGACCTAATAATGGTCGTAGAGATGGATGATGCAACTAAAGCACAGGTTCAGGAGATGTTCTCTCAACTTGAAAATGATGTGACAATCCACCTATTCCTAAAGGACCATGAGTGTTTGTACTGTGGAGATACTGCCGAGATCGTACGACAGATTGCTGAGTTGTCGGACAAAGTCACCGTGGCTACACATAATGATCCCATAGGTTCAGGCAAGGCTGCAGAATTAGGAATTAGATTCAACCCAGCAATAGTGCTCCATGGAAAAGAAGAGTACAAAGTCAGATTATATGGGATTCCAGCTGGACATGAATTCAAAGCACTCATTGGCTCGATAATCGACGTTTCAAAGGGAACAGCACCACTGCCACCAACTGTCGTTGAAGACATTGTGAGCATTGACAAACCGATTCACATTCAGGTGTTCACGACGCCGCAATGTCCCTATTGCCCCGACATGGTACGACTTGCACACCAGGCGGCAATCCTCAATCCTCTCATCGAGGCGGATATGATTGAAGCGCTTGAGTTTCAAGAGCTCGCCACGAAGTACGAAGTCTTTGGTGTGCCAAAGAGCATTTACAATGAGACTGTTTCAGCTGAGGGTCTAACCCCTCACGATATGTTCATTGACAAGCTGTTCGAAGCAGTCGAGTAGTATATAGCTCAAGGGATAATTGATGATTTAGCCCGTGGACCATAGCTCCTAAATCATGGAGTCCATGGTTTCACTCGAATGCGTCGTCGTCCCTACAAGAGAAAACGAAGTCGGTCTCGTTGACATACTTGTATGCTTCGTAAGCAGCATGCACCCCTTCGGCCACACCAGTGATGGCCTGTTTGAACTCTGTGTCAACCACATCACCAGCGGCAAAGACTCCTTCCACGTTAGTTCTGCTGGACCTGTCAATCAGAATCTCGCCCTTCTCATTGGTCTTGACACCAATCTTCTTTGCAAGTTCTGAATGTGGAATGCCTCCAATCGCTACAAAGATGCCATCAACCGCTAGAGTGTCGGAGCCGTTGTGCTTCTTGTCAAGCCTGACCGAGGTAACGCGTTGGTCACCTATGACCTCCGTTACGTTGGTCTCTGTGATGACCTCGATCTTGGGCTCTTTCTCAATACGCCTTGAGTTGATAGGCTCAGGACGAATCTTCTTGCGACGATAGATAATGTAAACCTTGGAACAGTACTTGGCAAGAAGAAGAGCCTCTTTTGCTGCACTGTCACTTCCGCCAATCACTGCAACAATCTTTTCCTTGAACAATGGAGCATCACAAAGAGCGCAGTATGAGACGCCTTTGTTCTTGAATTCATCATGGCCCGGAACCTCGAGTTCGCGTTCCTGCATGCCAGTGGCGATTATCACTGACTTCGCAAGGAAGGTCTTGTTCTCTGAAACAACATAGAAGAAATTCTCTTCAGCACGGAATAGCTCTACTATCTTTCCGATCTCAATAGTAACGGGATAGTCGAGTGCGTGCTCTTTCAGTTTCTCCGCGAGTTCCTTTCCTGTGAGTTGAGGATGACTCGGGTAGTTGGCTACGTCATCTGTCAGAGTAATGGTTCCGCCGTCAAGGTCACCAATCACTACGACCGAGAGGTCTAGTCGTGCTGCATACATGGCAGACCCGTACCCCGTGACTCCCGCACCGATTATTGCAACGTCGTACATCAAATCACACTCCTAACTTGCGCCTAAGTCTGCGTTCTACTCTTCTGTCATATCCCACAAACTTGTCGTCGTCAACCACAGTCACAGGGATTGCCCTCTGCTCACTGACTCCATAGAGCTCTTCAAAGACCTCAGGACTGTCGATGACGCACTTCTCTTCAAATGCAATGTTATTCGTGGCAAGGAACTCCTTTAGTTCCTTGCTTCTCGGACACTGCGGAGCTGTGTATATCAGGACCTTGGACATGATTGACCAACTCTTATTTCTGTTACTGAAACTTGGCTATATGCGTTATCCTTTGGGAGAATTCTTCGAAAAATGGACTGACCATGAACGGTTTTATGGTACAAGGGCCGGCACTAAGAATCAATGTTCCAAACTCGAGTGAGTGAAGACTACTAGTTGTGAAGAGTCTTAAGGAAGAAAACAGGACGGTTCCAGAGTAGATAATTGGAGAGAGACCATTGAATAAAGAAGAAACTCTGAAGTTCATCGAAAAGCAGATCGAGCTGGAGATGAGAATCATAAGGATCGTTGAGGAGAACACTGAGAAACTTGGCAACGTGTTTGTGAAGGACCTACTCCTGGGTATCGCTCAGGACTCGAAGAAGCATGCTGCGCTTTTGAAATCCCTCCGGAAGGCTGTTGAAGGACCAACTCCGTTCATCAGCGCGGGCGAGCGTGATAAGATTGCTGATGGTATCAAGGAGCACATCAGACTTGAAGCTGAGGCAATTAAGACGTATGGTCAGCTCATTGAGGAGTCCGACAGTGAACAAGTAAGAACAATCGCAGCCATGATCAGGGAGGACGAGATAAAACACCACAAGCTTCTACACGACCTCTACAAAGCTGTCATCGAGCCTGAAACTCTCACGGAGGACATGCTATGGGAAATCATGTGGAAAGATTCCCCATGGCACGGTAGTCCTGGCGGCTGATTTCCAAGGGATACGATTATTCGATTCTCCTTGTTCCATTATAATAACAATATTGGAAAAATCAGGAGAGAGTTGGTTATTATCGGA
>JAUVHR010000154.1 GCA_030593165.1 Candidatus Thorarchaeota archaeon | reverse complement strand
ACAATATCCTGTTCTTCCTGCGAAGATGTAAGAACAACAACAGGGAGTAGCTTTAGTTCATCTATGGTACGTATAGCTTTAAGGAGTTCCAGTCCTCCCATTCGAGGCATCTTTAGGTCGAGGAGTATTACGACAGGCTTTTCACCCTCACCTCTGAGGTACTCTAGAGCCTCAACTCCATCTTGCATGACTACAACTTCGTTCGCTATGTTTGCACGTTTGAGTGCTCTCTGGGTTAGTAGTACGTCGTCCGGATTGTCCTCCACGAGCATGATTTTCCCACTTGTCATGTTGCTTTCAACTCCTCACGCTTGCAGCGTGAAATAGAATGTTGATCCCTTGCTCTCTTCTCCTTCAGCCCAGATTCTGCCTCCATGACGATCGATTATGCGATGAACCGTGGCGAGACCTACTCCAGTACCTTCGAACTCGTCTGCCCTGTGTAGGCGTTGAAACGGCTTAAACAACCTTTCGGCATATGCCTGATCAAAACCAATGCCGTTGTCACGGATGTAGAAGACTGTTTCGCCATCAATCTCGGTGCTTCCAAACTCAATCTTGCTTTCTTCACGGTGACTGGTGAATTTCCATGAATTCCCAATTAGATTCTGGAGTGCAATATGGATGAGTCGTCTGTCACACCTGGCTCGCAGATTGTCTGCTATGTCAATCTCGATAACTCGGTCTGGTTCAGCAGTTCGCAGTTCGTCAACTACATCTTTTGCCATTGCTGTCAAACTGATTTCAGCTCGATCTAGCTCCGAGCGAGCAACTTTCGATAGGTTCAGGATGTCGTCGATAAGATGTCCCATTCTTGTTGCAGCACGGCGTATTCTTTGGAGATAATTCAGTGCAGTGTCATCAAGGTGTTCTTTGTGGTCTTCTAGGAGTGCTTGACTGAAACCGTCAACGCTCCTTAGCGGTGCTCGAAGATCATGCGAAACAGCGTACGCGAAAGCCTCAAGTTCTTTGTTTGCTGCGGCGAGCTCTGCTGTTCTTTCCTCGACCAGTTCTGACAACTCCTCATTGAGCCTCCTTACCTCATTCTCTGCCCGTGTCTGATCAGTTATGTCCGTCATGAATGCTATTGAACCCTCAACATGTCCTTGTTCGTGCCAAGATGGCACTGCAGAAACTCTGACGATTCTTTCCGTTCCATCCTTGCGGAGCATACTAACGATGTATGATTCCGTTCGTCCAAGTTTGCGTTCTTCGATCTTTTCGAAGACTCTCTCTATCTCGGCTGGAGGAAGGATGTCAACAATGCTCATTCCAACGAGTTCCTCTGGTTCATATCCTAGCATGTCAGCAAAGACCTTGTTCACAAAAGTGATTCTTTCGTCCAAGTTTGAAACAGTGACTCCTTTGCCAATATAGGTGAGCAATTCCCAGTATCTTCGGTCGCTTAGTCTTAGAGCTTCTTCAGCTTTCAGTCTTTCAATAACGGTAGTGAGCAGCTCGGAAACTGTATGGAAGAAACCTCGGGTTTCTATCAGAGTATCCTTGGCCTCTTTGGTGGCTAGACTCATCACAGCAAGGAGTTTTCCTGACTCGCTGACAATTGGCCAGATTATTATCCCTTTTACTCCTATCTCATCCAACCGTGACCCATAGCGTTGACAAACCTCACATTCTTCTACGTTGGGCGCAAAGACTGGTTCCCTTTTCCTAGCCACGTACACATTGATTCTCTCTTTCTCGTTTTCCTCATCACACCTTATACTTCCAGGAGTTTCTGCCCAGTATTCCCCTATTCTAGAAGAGGCCACCAAGGTGTCATCTTTCTCATCATAAAGCCTAAGTGCCCCCATTTCAAATCCAAGGCTATCCATGAGTCCCCTGATAATCCTCTGACCGAGGTCAGTGGTGTCGATGGCGCTGATTGCAGCTTGAGCTATGGTGTGGAATGCCTGCCTTTCCTGCCTCAACGCTTGGTCCGCCACAACCCTTTTCGTGATATTGAGGACTACTGTGAGAAGAGCAACATCACCCTCAAACTGCACTCGAGTTGAGGCTAGTTCTACCCATATTTCAGTCCCACCTCTGCTGATCAAGCGGATAGAGATGGGTTGTCCTTCTATCTCTCCTACAAAACAGGATTGCATGTATTGTATCATTCTGCTTCGATCATCGTCGTGAATGATGTTTGCCACTTCCTCGAAGGAGAGGTTAACCAATTCCTGAGGCGAATACCCAACGAGCTCGCCCACAGTTGAGTTTGCAAACAAGAACTTCACGTACTCTCCAGGGGTAAGAATGCACAAGCCAACAAGTGACTGTTCCACAATGGCTCTGTACCGTGCTTCTGAAGCCTTGAGTGACTCCTGTGCCTTCTTGATTTCGGTTATGTCGTCACCTGAAGTGACTACTCCCATGATGCTTCCGTCTGCGCTTCTCAGCACATTTGTGTACCAAGCGATGAGTCGCTCTTCACCACTCTTGGTTACGACCGGTCGCTCAACGTATTCGATGTGCTCCAACTCTCCACTCATCAACCGCAAGAAATTCGCGTGTGCTGCCGCTCTACTATCTTCCGGAACTAGGGTAAACCAGTCCGTTCCAATCATCTCTTCTTGTTTATAGCCCAATACTTCGTATCCCTTGCGATTTACAAGGGTGACTTGTCCTTCTCTATCAAGCGCGATTAACATGACCCCAGCGGTTTCAAGGTAAAGCAGAGCCCGATCTCTCTCGTTCCGTAGTGCAGCTTCTATCGCCTTCATATCCGTGACGGACTCGCTTTCTCTTAGCGGTTTAACGATGAGGAAAGATCCAACAAGCTTGGCATCCTTGACAATTGCGCCTTCTGTCACTGAAGCTCGAAGTCTTGAACCACTCCCTGTTCTGAATGTCAGCTCCAGTCTCCTATGACTAGTTTCAGTCCAGAATGAAGGATCCTCTCGAACCACCTGTTCTCCGCTATCTAGAAACTCTGATAGTGGCCGAGACCTCATCTCCTCTGCCTGATGTTCAAGCATTTCAGCAAAGGGGGTGGATACATGAACAAGACTGTAGTCAGTGTCCACCACAGCAAATCCGTGGTCTATAAACTCAGCAACCGTAGCGCCATCGATGACTGAGTTCCAATCTGAGAGAGCCATTGGAACGCCTCAAGCAATTCGGGGGAATAAGCACAGTAACACAAAGAAGAATATCATGATTGTGGTAAGATACCTACCATAAAAGGATGTGACCCCAAGGACTGTGCATAAACTGCCAGCCCTTGGGACGTTGTTGACCTATTATTTCTCTCTAGACTTTTGCCTCATTTGCGTTCATGCAGTCTTCACTGCAGAATTGGTACGACTTGTCGTCATGATCCATTTGGTAGTGACCGCCTGGTTTCATTCTTCCGCCGCACTCATCACATGTGATGTCGAGAGCCTGGGCTTTTTCGCCTAGAATCTTCACGAATTTCTTGATTTTGTCTGACATTGCATTCACTCCGTTCAATCGCTTATCCCACGCGAATCGATTGAGCATTTCTGGTAAACCTCGAAGCTAGATAAATCAAATGGCTGCGAAAGGAAGTGAAGGATGGGGGGCCAATACAATCGAGTTTGTGGTTAATATGAGCTTCTGGACCCACACTTCCATTACATGTACCACTTGTCACTTTTGTGCAATCGCACACGTTCAGATTCGAGTTTGCTCCCAAGTGGTTCTACAATGCTGTGGACGAAACACACTGGCGATGTCAATGGGCTTCCGAACAACTGCAAACCCTGACCATCTTCGAAACTATACAATTTCCTAAATGGTCGAAATCTGAATTGTAAAACAAATGTAAAATTCTCCCTTTGTCAGAGAGCATTGATACCAGCAGAACTCACAGAAACGCGTAGGATATTGACCAAGCCTCTTTGTTGAATACTCTCAAACCGTACAAGATCTCTCAACTGATGCTGACCCCCAACACTATCAAATCTATCCCTTGGAATACCTTCGTCTCATAGTATGGAATATAAATAATGACGCCATAATCGACAATGTAAGAACCATAATACTTCGAACATATGGTGAATAGATCAAGTAGGAGGAACCACTGAGAGGAAGTAATATCTCCAGGATCTCTCCGGACTGGGCATCAACTATGTAGTTAACAACTCTGATGTCAACTGCCATCACGGAATAAACAAGCCTGAATCGAAATGTGAGATCCTCAGCCATTAGATTCATCAACCTTAGAATAAGGTCTACATCGAGCACTTCAACTTCCGTTGAGTCATTGTAATTATTCACTACGACACTTTTTGCCTGAGTTGTTGTGAGTGCTTGGTCGAGAGGAATTGTGTCAATGTCAATCCATCTGTAGTGGAAAGATGTGACTAAGCCTGAGTAGGAATTTATCTCCAAGTGGATGTAGTCCAGTGGTATCTCGATCTCATCCTGCCAGTGTTGGATTGCAACAGTGTAGTAATCATTGCTACTAAGGCCTAAACTGGGAGTGTGAATCGCACCTTCATATTTGGCATCAGGTAGAATTGTGTAATCATGAAGAAGGAGGAAGTCAAGTGCAATCTGTTCCACCTCTTCAGTACTTGGTATCTCGACTCCCTCATATGTTTCATCATCATATGAGTACAAGTTGAAATCTACCACACGACCACTTAACGCATTCACAAAGATTGAAACCCTTATCGAGTCTGTCACTAGAGTCATTGCCCATCGGGGAAGATAGCTATCAAGAATATGAGGATCTCCCGGCCAGTATTCTCCAGTATGCCCAATGCTCCAGTTAGAGCGTGATATCTCAGGAAGATAAGAAGACAAGAAATCTATTGATGTATTGACAGCTGATTCCATATCGATAGAGACTTCGTCGTGATAGTACCCTTGAATTATGAATGACGGATCTGTTTCAATCTCATAGGTCTTTGGATAAACTGCTGGGTCGGGTGTTGAATTCACGAGAGGAGCAAATGTTGAATTGAAGATGTCAATGAAAGTCGTATCGTACTGTTTCACTTTGAGTTCCTTGGTGTCATCACAATATGCATAGCCTCTCGTTGGGTAGATAGACACTACAAGTGCAATTGAAAGAAGTACCGCACAGAATTGTACAACACTCTTTTTTTTCAAGAATAGTCCCCATATTTCTATTGAACTAAGACAACATAATCCTAAGTTTTGACATGACTGGACTAGTTTTAGTACATCTCATGTTCCCGCATTTTGATTGTTTCAAACCAAGAAGTAAGGAGTCCAAAAATCAAAATACCATAAGCGATAATCATCATAGGATTGAATTGCAGCGGGAAAGAAATCATTAATGCAATGATTGCCACAGAGTAAAAGACCGCATATGAAAGATAGCGAGGAAATCGATACCTGCCTAAACCCATGAAGAACTTGATGAAACTGACCTTAACGATTTTCGTGACGAAATACTTGCCATCATCATCAATCTCGACCAACCCAGCTTCTCTAAGCTTGTCCAGATGGTAGATTGCAAGACTATGACTCGATAGACGCAACGCTCGTTGCATATCTCTTCCACCATGTGGCTGAGATTCTCTCATCAACCACCAATACACCTTCAGCGTTTTTCCTTGCAGAAGTTCCGCATATTGATCATCAGTCATATCCATTGGTTTCCCCATTTGTCCATAAGTAAATCAACATTTATCCTCTTCCACAAAAGTAGCCCTGTGTGAAAAGTCACCTCTGGGTCCTTATGAGGGGCAGATGCCTCTCTGACTCAGAAAAGATGATATTCGTTGATAGACGAACACTGCGGTCGGGAACTCGACCTCCACTGCCCTGTTCACTGTCACCTTCGTTGGATGCCTTAGTCCAGTCTCAGTGTCAATGACCTGTTCACACTCAAAGAACTGAGCAACCTCAAAGATGTTCATCTTCACCCTCGTCAGCGACCTGAACCTCTCACTCAATTCTGCCTGCAAGAACATCACACTCCAGTATCGTGCTGAAGGATAGGTCATTGCTGTCAGGTCGGGGTCTGCTACCATCGTCACAGGGTCACCCATGCTCGTGGAGAGCAGCTCATGAGCTGTTCTCGGAAGAGTGAGCTTCCTCAGAAACTCAGAACCTCTCCTGCTTCTATGTGCAAAGGGTTTGAGAAAGGTCATGCTGATGGGACCGTCTTCAGTCACAACCTCCGTATACACAACATCCGCGTCCGGGTCCCACCAGAACTGACCCTCGAAGGGAAGCCCCGTTGTATATGTGCTCCTCACAGTCTGGATCAACTCATCAGTACTGGCTGTCTCAAAGACCCCTAGTGGCTCTCTGTCATCATCCTTCAGGTCACAATCAAGCTCGAAGAACCGGAGAACATACAACTCTCTATCGACATCCATTGAGACCTCGCAGATGACCTCGTTGACCCCCTCACTAATGCCCTCAAGCTTCTCTAATGCGTCCTTTGCTCTCTGTTCAAGCTCGTCATTCTCTATATCAAACTCAGGCTGAACAAGGACTGCACTCAGAGTATCAGGCACCCTGCTCAGCATAATCCACTTCACGGGAGCAACCAGCTCACTCGATGGGGGTCCATGATCAAAGACCCCCTCCGGCCACCAATACAGTATCTCATTGTCATCCACACGAGGTGTCCATAGAACATCCTTCCCCCCTATTCTTGTTATGACTATGAGCTCAGAATTATCCCAGTCCCTGTCCCAACACGCCTCAAGTTCACTAGGATTGAGCTGACACCTGTACCATTTCCATCTCAGGAGCGTGTCATCTTGTATCCTCATCAGTGCCGCCATCATCTCACTGTCAGGTGACCTCTGGAATATCAGCCAGTGATAGCTGTCAGTGATCTGGACAATGAGACCGTACCTCTGACTCTCGAAGACACCAGGTGGCGGTGCTCCAGAGGAGAGCTGTCTGGCTCGCCACTTGAGGTTGGACCATATGGCTGAGACATCGTACTTCGACCTGACCACATGTTCTGGCTGTTCCCTGGGCTCAAAACCCAAATGAATGAACTGCCAGTCAGAGACCGTGGACCATAGAAGTTCCAGACTCATCTCTTGGCCTTTGAGAATGTACTCCCAGTAGACGCCCAGAAGGAGAAGAAACAGGCCATTACCATAGAGCATCCACAGGTCCGGATCCCCTTCCAACACCTCCTTGAGTGTGTCTCTGACTGGACGGATCAATGATGTGTTCTCGATGGACTCTCTACGAACGTCAGAGAGTAGCTTCCAGACATCTCGAGACTCCTTGTCCCGTATCAGAAGGTCTGTCACCTCTCTCAATACATGGAGCGGGTCTGCATCTCCATCCTGTGTCTTCAAGCTTCTGCATCTACTGCTGACCTTGGCAAGGAAGTTCAACCAGTCCCCCTCAAGGGATGAGGATTGTCTCTTCAGGAACTCGGCCGTTCT
>JAUVHR010000274.1 GCA_030593165.1 Candidatus Thorarchaeota archaeon | reverse complement strand
GGCTTCAGAAGGACTCCCATTCCCTGTTGATATTTAGTGCAATTCGAGAGGATTTTCGCGGTGAAGATGTTAGTACGGGATTCGGAGTTCACAATGATATCCTTGAATTAACTAAAATCTCAGCTTTCTTTGAAATTGTTGCATGGGATGGACTCATGTTCATCATCAATCCCAAATACAACATGCTCTATGTCATCGCACATACTTCTAGTGATTAGAAAGTGCTGAAGGAAGAAACAGCGTAATTAGATGCTGCCATTTGTATGCTCAACCTATGAAATATGTTTTTTGATGAACTCTCCAATCATCTCTGTAGCATCCTTAGATTCGGGAAAATCGTATGCTTGGAAGTAGTGAATCATATCATCCCAAGTCTGGAGAGTAACGTCAACACCTGACGCTTTTGCTTTCTCGACAAACCGTGCAGAGTCACTGTATACCATTTCAATCGTACTTACTTGAAACAACAAGGGTGGTAGTCCTTCAAGATTCGCAAAGAGTGGCGAAATATACTCATCTTTCGGATCAGCATCTCCCAAGTATAGGTTAATCCTCCACAGAACGAATCCCTCACCAATCATGGGGTCTGTTCTGGCATTTGTGAAGAACGACTCATCTGAAAGAGATAGGTCAGTGACAGGTGATAAACAGACACCTGCACCTGGTAATGGAATTCCCTCGTCTTTGAGTCGCAACATTGTAGCTAGAGTGAGAGTACCTCCCGCTGAATCACCAGCAATCACTAAATTCTCAGGTTTGACACGTTCAGCAAGTAACCATTTGTACGCTTTGACACAATCATCCAACGCCGCAGGATAAGGAAACTCCGGGGCTAACCTATAATCTACACTCAATACAGCCATAGAAGCCGATCGTCCTAATGCTATACTTAGCACACGATGAGACTTTGGAGAACCCCCGGTGAATCCACCTCCGTGTATGAACAGCATCACTTTTTCACTGGAAATCTCAGGAGTTGTCTGCCACTCAGCTTTTACGTTTCCTGCCAATGTAGGTGTTATTTTGGCATCTTGAGGAACAGGTCTATTTGGGGTGTCAGTTTCATCCATTGCATACCGAAGGATTTTAGCTAAGAATACCATTTCATCATTAGTCAAGGGATCTAGAATCTCTTCACCAGAAATCCATTGTTTATTCCCATGGAACAACTTCATCCCAATCTTTCCAATGTCAACACTAGTGTCCTGATTCTTTTGCAGGAATTCCTGTATAGATTGAGTCTGAAGCTCATCTAATTCTTGTAAAAGGGCGATTACATCAGGACGGAGTAGAGACATATCTACAACTGGCGCATCATCTTCGGACATATACGATACTCCCAAGACACAGCAAGTCGCTGCGATTTCACGATTCCCATACGTTCATCTAATGTTTACGAGGGGTAGTAAACATATTACAGATGTTTATATAAATATTCTTACTTGTATTCTACAAAGAACAGTGGTGACTTACTATTATTCCAGATATACCTTGGGAGTATGATAAAGAAGCAATGAGTAAACTAATGGTAGCCATTGCTGATCCAGTTCGTGCTCGCATTTTCTTTGAAATACTACTCCATCGCAAAGTGACTGCAAAGCACTTGATGAAAAGACTAAGCATCAGTCGCAGCACACTTTCATATCATCTAAAGAAACTAGAAGATGATGGGATTCTAGAAGTGGGGATATCTACCGAAGGTCGACCATCAAAGCAGTACTCGTTGTGTCCAGAATTCTCAGCCCCATCATTTGAAGCACATGTAGATGAATCTCTTGATTGGCTCACGTGGCGTTCTGTTTGGCTTCAAAGAACAATTGTGCATCTACAGGCTGTTGTGAGTATAGCTATGACAGGCTTAGAGGAACTCAACAAAGCAATCCAAGATAACGCGGAGAGTGAGCAGTCAGTCGAGAGCCCAATAGATTGGATGGAAAACACACCGTATGCTTATGGATATCATAGATTGACAGATGAGGAAGCCTCCCTTTGGTTCCGAATGGTAGTCGAATTCGTCAAAGAGTTTGAACCCAAATTGGAAATGAAAGGAAATAAACGACATCTTGCATTCATGGGTGTACTACCACTAACTGGAGGCCCACCAGGATCCAACTCTTCTGAATAAGCGGGAACCTACCACTCATTTGAGAAGAATACAAGCCACGCCACAACCTCTTCGAGATTGCTTCGAACATCACCATCGAAACGGAACATTGTCGAACCACTGGAATTCCTGATCGTACTGGAATCCAATCTGAAACGTGTTGAGCCTGAGCTGCCTCTTACCGATGAACTATCATATCGAGCAATTGTGTTTCCGGATGAATTCCTTACAGTACCACGCTCAACTTGTCCTATTGTATTCCCAGAAGAATTTGTAACTCTACCTGATGATATCCGTCCTACCGTACTTCCAGATGAACTCCTTATACTGGATCTATCAATATTCCCAATCGTGGACCCACTACTATTCATTATTCTCATGGGAGCAAAACCTCAAGATTCCTGTTTCAGTACGCAGTATTGCTCCAATTAAGGGAATTGCTAATGGAATCAAGTTTGATTGTTCCAGTAAGCGAGATAGACAATGTAATATAGCTCCACTTTTCCAATCCAGCAAACTACTCTGAATCGAGATGAGTACGATGAAGTTCTTCATAGATACAGCCAATGTCGATGCCATTAGGAAAGCTCACGAACGTGGAATGGTTGATGGTGTTACGACAAACCCTAGTCTCGTAGCTAAGGAAGGTCGTGACTTCAGAAAGATCATCGATGAGATCGCCTCATTCGTTAAGGGACCAATCAGCCTAGAGGTGATCAGTGAGGACGCTGAAGGCATGCTCAAAGAAGCTCGCGAGCTGAACGGTTGGGTTGACAATGCTGCAATTAAGATACCGTTAACTTGGGAAGGCCTCAAAGCCGTCAAAGTCTGTGCCGAGGAGAGCATCCAGACAAATGTGACCCTCTGCTTCAGCGCGAACCAAGCCTTGCTAGCGGCAAAGGCAGGTGCATCATTCGTTTCACCATTCATTGGTCGCCTTGATGATATTGGTCATGTGGGCATGCAGTTGATTGAGGACATCGTCACGATCTATGCGAACTATGGTTATGATACTGAAGTGATAGTTGCCAGTATTCGACATCCAATTCATGTCTATGAGGCGGCCTTGTTGGGCGCAGACATCGCAACGATTCCACCAGCTGTCCTTGAAAAGATGGTGAACCACCCGCTGACAGACATTGGAATTGAGAGGTTCCTCGCCGATTGGGAAAAGGCAAAGAAATAGTCGCTTATTTGCTGTATTGTGACACACAAGAAAGATATGGTATGCTTTCTTTAGCAGAAATGGGTGCGTTCAGATGCCGCTAGGAGCAGACCTGATTATCGTCAACGGAAACATCATCACGATGGATCCAACCAACCCAACAGGCACCGCACTGGCTGTCAAGAGTTACAAGATTCTCGCAGTGGGCACTGACGAACAGATTTTGGATTTGGTCCGCGACGCGCAAAGAGTGATTGACCTTGGAGGCAAGACGGTGATACCCGGGTTTGTCGATGCGCACACTCACCTTACTAGTTCAGGTGTTCGTTCCACGCATGTTCAACTCAGCACAGCCCGGTCCATCGAAATAGCTCTCACAAGAATGGGGAAGGCCGTGAAGAGCAAACCGGCAGGAGAGTGGGTCCGCGGGCAAGCATGGGACGAGAGCAAATGGCCGCAGAAGAGATACATCACAGCCCGAGACCTCGACGCCTTAAGCACTGAACATCCCATTGCCGCAACAAGGATTGATGGTCACCTTGTGTCAGTCAATACTCTAGCCTTTAAGAAACTCAACGTGCCAATTCAGCACGAAGGGGTTGAGAAGGACAAGACAGGCAAGCCAACTGGAGTACTCAAAGACATTGACGAGACCTTCAAGAAACTTCGAGCAGGTCCTGAAGAAGTACGACGGGGAGTTTTGGCCGGAAATAAAATCGCTAACGAACTTGGCATCACCGCTGCTGTTGACAATGTTTCAGAAGGATATCTCCGTGAGATTCGAGCAGCAGAGACCTCGAACCAACTGACTGTGCGGATGATAGTGAACCTACCTGCCCACCAGATGAAGCACATGATTGAGCTTGGGTTGACATCAGGAATGGGTAGTCCGCTCGTACGTATTGGCGGCGTCAAATCATTTGTAGATGGCTCCATTGGGGCCAGAACTGCTTACCTAAATGAGGACTACTCGGATGACTCGGGCAATAAGGGCTTGCTGCTAATCGACCAGAAGAAGCTGACAAGGTTCGTAGATAAGGCGGTTGAGAACAATATCCAGACTGTAACTCATGCGATTGGAGATGCAGCTATTGAAGTTGTTATTGCTGCATTCGAGGACATCGGAGATAAGCTGAGAGTCCGCAAACAAAGGCACAGGATAGAACACGCTGAGCTCATCAGTGAGAACCAGATTAGAAGAGCAGTTAGTCTAGGACTGATTCTCTCAATGCAACCTAACTTCGTAGGGCAGTGGCAGAAAAAGGGAGGCATGTACTACGACCGTCTAGGAGCGGAGAGAGTTGAAATTATGCATATGTTCAGACTTGCTCTGGACAATGGCGCCCGGTTGTGCTTTGGTTCTGATGGAATGCCCTATGGTCCACTCTACGGGATTTGGTGTGCCATTAATCACCCAAGCAGAAAGAAAGGCCGACTCACTCTTGATGAAGCGCTACGTTGTTACACAATGGAAAGTGCATACTCGGCATTCATGGAAAACAACATCGGAAGTCTGACTACAGGCAAGAGAGCAGACTTCGTGATGCTGTCAGACAACATAATGGAAGTGCCAGCAGGGAAGATCAGGAGTGTCAAGGTTGACATGACTGCAGTCGGGGGCATAATTGAGTACTCATCCGTTAGAGCATGAGGTGAGCATATGGGCAAAGTCCATGTTCTCAGTGATGACCTCATATCACTTATCTCGGCGGGTGAAGTCATTGAGAACCCTGCATCAATCGTGAAGGAATTGATCGAGAACTCACTTGATGCTCACGCAACTTTTATTG
>JAUVHR010000357.1 GCA_030593165.1 Candidatus Thorarchaeota archaeon | reverse complement strand
CATGAATGTTAGGACTGCAACTGCCGACCAGAGGACCACGCCAGTAAGTGCCGTAACAAGCGTTCCTCTTAGAACAACGGACACCAGCATGGTCATTGACGTCATCAGGATGACCACCGCCCACAACGCCGCGGCAAGCATGAGAATGGCTTCGATGTTCTTTGGTCCAGGAATAAACCCATAGACCACTGTGAGCGGTGCGAGAGTGGCTGGGACACCAACGATTGTGGCGGTCAGCACGAACATGCTGAGAAGCAGTTTGGAGCGGCTCACTGGATACGAGAGGATCGTCTGCAGAGTGCCATCCTCGAAGCCCCTGGCAGTAGTGAAGGCGACCAAGAAGGGAATCAGAAACACGAGAATGCCAGAATAGCTCATGAGTGAGAACATGTAGGCAGACGTGGAAGTCTGCTCCAAGAACGAGGAGTAGATATGACTTGCTTCAGTGCCATTCCATGATTGACCCGGCACCAGGGCAATTGTCATGGCGCGATTCGAGTATGATGCGGCCCCACCCAGCCCAACGAACACAATAATAGCCACAACAGTTTCAACAATCGGGAATCGGTATGAGGTTTCGACCTCTAGTTCAATGATTGCCCGGCAGTTCTGGTTTCCCTCACTCATCACGCATAATCTCCTTGAACGCATCCTCAAGTGTCCCTGCCTGCTCAAAGGCGTATATCTTGATTCCAAGTGACTCAGCGATTCTCTCTACTTCTGCCTTGATTGCAATCAGCTGATTCTTGTCAACACTTACAGTGATCGTATTCGCCCCTGTAATGACCGCATCCCTCAGCCTGGGTTTTCCATCAAGAGCCTTAAACAGCCCTCGGGAGTCTGATGTAACAATTCTGAATGAGTTCGCAGTATGCTTCTTGATGGTTTCAATCACTGATCCCTTCTCCACGATTCTACCAGCGCTGATGAAAGCGACGTTATGACATGCTCTCTCTAGCTCCGACAGTATATGCGACGAGATGAAGAAGGAAACCCCTAACTCTTGGTGAAGTTTCACAATCAAACGAACAGTATCGTCCCTTCCTGTGACATCCAGATTTGATGTGGGCTCATCAAGAAAAACCAGCTCTGGGTTGCCAACTAAGGCCTGTGCAATCCCCAGCCTTTGGTGCATGCCTGCGGACAGATTCCCTATGGTCCGATTACTGGCATATGAGAGCCCCACCATGTCAAGCACCTCCTTGGGTGACCTCGCGGTCTTGTACAATCTTCCCACCCTTTCCAGGTAGTCCGCCACTGCCATGGCTTTCGGATAGGATGGTCGTTCGTGAAGCATACCCACCGTACTCCTTATTCTCAGGGAGTCTTCTCTGATGTCGAGCCCTAGGACTCTGCCTTCTCCCTTATCAGGACGGATGAGCCCCAGCAAGATCCGCAGGAGCGTTGTCTTGCCAGCGCCGTTTGGTCCGATAAGACCGAATATCCCTGACTTGACTTTGAGGTCCAAGCCGTCGAGGGCCCTGACATCCTTAAAGCTCTTGGTCATATTTGCGACCGATACCACCAGACCGCCTGCAGCCATGCAATCTCCTCCTCTCAGACTATTCATTGGTCTGATATAAGAGATTGTGCTCACTGGCTACCCATGATAGTACGTTCCATTACATCATGACCCAACCCTTCCATTGAGCGGCCAATAGACACGCTTACTGCCTGTCCGTGAATCAACCAATCCAACATGACGCGGCCTTCCACTGACCGACCAATGGACTTGATACTCAGACGCCGTACGATCTATCCACTATTCAGAGAATGTCCGCCTGTCTTTCTTCCACCATGATTCCTTTTCCTTCGATTCATTCCAAGTGGAGGTTTCTCGCCGTCGATTGGTTGACCACACAAGCAAAATCCCCAAGATGAATTGATGTGGCAGAGGACCGACATATTGCTGAGTACCACTAACCACAGCTGGCCAGGCAATCAGTAGACATAGAATCGCGGGAAAAACTAGACTGGCAACTCCGAGGGCTACTGTTCCCTTTAATGATGCTGGGCCTCGACAGTAGCGAGTAACTTGGACTGCAAACAGCAAGTTGAATATCAAGATCGCGCCACTATGGAACAAGTGAAGCGGACCCGTAATGAATCCGTCCGGTTCCATTCCGTCTGGCGGATCGTAGGTCCAGAGCACGGCGAACGGAGCTGAGTCTGTACTTTTCGGTATGAGTACCAAGGGGGTGAGCAGGGTTACAGCCCAGAAGATGATGAGAGCTAGTGAGATGCGGTGCGAATACTGTATGCCCATCTTATCGCTTCAATACATCCGATGAACTATTCCCATAAATGTTCTATGTCGTCACAACCAGATTACTTCAGAAACTCCTTGCTCCCGATGATTCTGACGTTCCCGGCTTACTGATGAATACCTCATGTGAAACGCCCGTGGCTTTCTGTTCGGGACAACACGATGGCGTACAAGAGTACGGACAACAACACACAGACCATTACGATAATGAGCGGCGTGAGCGAGCTTGTGATAGTTGATTGGGTGATCATCTCTAGCAACGAAACTGCACTGTCTGGAAGAATGTCAACTACAGCTGGAAGCACGAATAGGAACAGGGTTGTCGCTGGACTAAGGAGGGCAACTGGTGGTGAGATTATCAGTGTCAACATGACCACGAGCAATGCGCCCTTTTGCAGGTCATCAATGGGTAGGATGCTGAGGAGCAGTGTCAGACCAAGACTCACGAGCATGGCGACTAAATAGATGACCGAGAATCCGACGCCTAGTTGAAGAATCTCTTCACCCGGCAAGACAATCGATGCGTACCAGTACACACCGATGCGATAGAAGACGTAGACTCCTGACACGATAATAGCTAAGAAAATCCGGCCTCCGTACAGAGTCAGTCTTCCAACTGGCTGCAGCAGAATCTGCTCGTCCCTCCTCATCTGGGTCTGAGAGAAAAAGAGCTGATACAGTATGCCTGAGAACATGAACATGGTGAATAGTAGCTGCCCACCTCTCAAGAACTCGGACCCTAGTACTCTGAACATGAATTCTTCGGCGTTTTCCGACGAGAATACCGCATCCCATGTTTCGACACTCGTAAGAGCCATCATCGTGAGTCCCAGAACGACCGTTCTCATGACTCCAGACATCTCCAATCTGAGGCCCCACAATCGAGCTCGCCGTAGCCTGGACACTCAAGTCAACCTCCTTGGAAACTAGCCGTGTGAAATCCTGCGCGTGATCTCAATAGATAGCCAAGCGAAGAGAAAAGCACCAGCAATCCAGATCCCAATGACTTGAGATAACACTTCGCGACTACTGAAGCTACAGCCGACACTCTGCCACGCCGGATAGGAGTAACTAC
>JAUVHR010000118.1 GCA_030593165.1 Candidatus Thorarchaeota archaeon | reverse complement strand
ATGACTTGGGAATCTGGGGAACAGAATCTGCGGCCTCTGTCACATCTGAGAATCAGGTCACACTTGTACAATCTTGCACAAGTTTGATTTAGTAGATGATGAGTGGCATCACGAGTGATGACTAGTCACAACCTTTTGTGTAGAGAGGACTGCCACACTCAGTCATAGCAAAGCAAGAGCGGCCGGGGGGTACTTTTGCCAATTCGCAATAATGAAGGTCATCCCACATTCTTCATTCTTGTTTAGTTGAGCACAGTGGAGTTTCAACCAATGCTGTTAAATATCGCATTATGTATCGGTTATGATATGTTTTAGTATTCAGATGAGAAATTGAGAACATAATGGAGTGAAAAAAAGTTGGAAACCAAAAAGATTCTTGCAGTAGTCCTCATCCTAATAGTCGTCGTAGGAGTTTCTATTGGAGTGTGGATGTTTCTGCCCGCTGGCATACCGATAGGTCAATTGGTCACACCAGGTGCACCAGCAGGGACTCCAAGTGATAATATTATCATTGTGGGGATTTTAGACCCAATGACTGAAATCCAAGGTGAAGGAGCATGGCGAGGAGCCTACTTGGCCTGTGAGGAGATTAACACTGCTGGTGGAGTGTCAGTTGATGGCGAAACATATTATTTTGGCCTCATCTGTGAAGATACATACGAAGCTGATGCACAGCTTGATATATCCAAAGGAACAGCTGCAGCTACGAAAATAATCTCTCAAGACAACGCCCAGTTTATTATCGGAGGGTTCCGAACTGAATCTGTGCTGGCCTATCAAGAAATAATAATGGACGAAGAGATGTTGTTCTTCGGTACAGGAGCGGCTACAGATATATTCTGTGAGAATGTTGGTACAGATTATGATCGGTACAAGTACTTCTTCCGTGCCATGCCAATCAATTCCACTGCATTGGCTGGTGAGCTTCTAGGCTTCTTTGCATACCTAAAAGCCTACATGACAGCGGCTCTAGCCAAGAATATCACTAATGTCGCCATTATTCGTGAGGACCTAGCTTGGACAGAACCGATTAGCGCCGGCCTAAACTATTACCTGCCGCTATTTGGCTTTAATGTAACTATCGAGATTGCGTACCCCATCACTGCAGAAGCTGCAGATTTTGCTACCTATTGGCAACAAATCGATGATACTAATGCTCAGATTACAGTTCCAGTGATTTCTGCTCAGGGTGGTATTCTATTGACAACTCAGTATGCAGCAATGCAACCAAAGTGCCTCATTGCTGGCATTGATGTCATGGCGCAGCTTGAAAGCTATTGGGCTGAGACCAGTGGTGCTTGTGAATACGAAATCACTATACAAGCAGTGATGCGTACCAATAAAACATCAAAGACTATTCCATTCTGGGACGCTTTCCTAGCAAAATACGACTCAGAGCCTCTCTATACCGCTTGTGGTAGCTATGATGCAATGTACATCTTGCTGGAGGGAATTTCTGATGCGCAATCCTTTAACTCAACAGAAATCATACCTTACCTAGAGGCATTAACACGCGCAAATCCACTTGAGGGTGCTTGGGGTCACCTTGCATTCACTGGAAACCATGACTTGGTAGAAGGCTTTGACCCGGTTTCAGGTACTATCTATGCTGTCACATTAGTTGTACAATGGCAGGCTGATGGGGCCAAAGAGTGCCTTTCTACAGGTGGTGTTGTTTATCCAGAATACGTCGTGACTGGACCATTAGTGCTTCCACCATGGGGTATCAATGACGCTTAGGACTGGCTATCAAAATCTCTCGATTCAAACTTCCTTTTCGGAGGAAGTTTGAATACACCTTTTTATGGTATTGTTTGCATAACAGACCACTCTCTAGAACGTGAACTGCATGATAGAAGAAATATTGATCTTTGGCTTGGTACAGGGATCCCTTCTGGCATTACTTGCATTGGGTTTCTCTTTAGTCTATGGGGTTGGAGGCATTCTGAATCTATCTCATGGTGCCTTTTATCTAATAACAGCTTACGTAATGTTTTGGACTATCCCTATGTTTGGATTGATGATAAGTGCAATAATTGGACTAGCTGTAGTTGTAGGAGTAGGGGCGGTTACATACCTTGGTCTAATTAGACCTTTACAAGAAACACATATGGGTGTTGTTCTAGTCACATTTGCATTGGCCTTTTTCTTTGAACAGTTTGTGAAGTTCGTAGGGGACCCTAAGACTCATTATATTGCTCCATTTATTCCAGGCACAATCCAAATCCTAGGAGTCAATATTCAAATCCAATTGCTCATATTGATTGTTGGATCTCTTACCTTGGTAACAATAGTCACTGTGTTTATGAGTAGAACAACAATAGGGAAATCAATTCGTGCAGTGGCACAAGACTATGAAGCGGCCAAGTTAATGGGAATTAATACCGACATGATGTTGATGTTGACTGTAATGCTCTCTGCATTACTTGTTGGTTTTGCTGCGGTATTTTATGCACCTGGTAATTTCATAGCACCACGAATAGGATGGGGTTATTTATTATTGGCATTTGCAGTGACGATTTTCGGAGGGATGGGTAGTATTCCAGGGAGTATTCTTGCATCCTTTATTCTCGGGTATGCCACAACCTTTACTGATTATTTCATCAGCCCAACTTTCTCGGAAATAATCCCAATTGCTGTGATACTAGTGATGCTGTTGGTAAGACCACAAGGATTACTTGGAAAGAAGGAGTTGCATCAATAATAAAGAGAATAAACCGTTCACTCCGAGATGCGCGGGGTGCTGTAAGAGATTTATTAAATTGGATTCCAAAATTAATCAGACATATCTTTATGAAAATTCCTTCTTCGTTACGACGTGTTAAATATTGGACATCTTCATTTCGGGGACGTATCACAATATTGAGTTTAATCGCGTTGGTTCTCTTTCCATTCGTAGCAGACAATGAATATTATACTCAGGTACTCATAACCGCCATGATATTCTCCATTTATGCTGCGAGCTGGGATCTCTTATCAGGTTATTCTGGACAGGTCAGTTTCGGACATGCAGTCTTCTTTGGAGTGGGAGGTTATATCACCGCATATTCAATACGATTCCTTGGCTATCATTGGATGTTGGCATTATCACTAGGTGCTATTGCGGCAGTGATATTCAGTATAGTAATTGGAATTCCTTGTTTGAGATTGAAGGGACCGTATTTAGCCCTCGGAACACTTGCGTTTAGCCTTATTATGTTCAATCTGTTCCAGATGGGAACCTTCCTTGGTGGCACTATGGGAATATATGGATTGCCCCGCGCCACTGATATGTCTTCAGCTTTCTATGTTATTCTAGGATTCATGTTAGTGTCTCTTCTAGCAATGTATGCAGTAGTCGAGTCAAAGACTGGAACTGTATTCAAAGCCATTCGAGATGATGAAGTATGCGCAGATGCTTCAGGGATTAACACTACAAAATACAAGTTAGCAGCCTTCATGATAAGTGGTTTTTTTGCTGGAATCTCAGGGGCTTTGTTTACCCTAAATACGACAGCTGTTAATCCTGCTGTTTTTCAACCCCTATATTCATTCTATGCAATAGTGATGGCATCCATTGGCGGAATTGCATCAATTTCGGGTTCAACAATTGGTGCTTTTCTATTTTGGATTCTTAGTGAATTTCTCAGACCTCTAGCAGCAGCAGCGCTGTTAATCTTCGCAACTGTCTTGATCCTAATACTCCGATTCGCAGAAGAAGGTGTGACAAATCCATTATTGGAGAGGTTCGAAGATTTGTACGATAAAATTCGAGGAAGGTAGATGATAAGGAGCGTTGCTTCAAAATGGGGTTAATATTAGAAGTTAAGAATCTAACAAAGAAATATGGGGGACTCACTGCAGTCAATGACATTAGCTTCGAAATCAATAGAGGCGAGATTCTGGGACTCATTGGCCCAAACGGAGCAGGTAAGACCACGATCTTCAATTTGATATCTGGATTAGAAAGGCGTGATTCAGGCTCCATTCGCTTCGATGGAGTGGATATTACTGGTCTGAAGCCATACCAGATTGTTAATCTAGGACTTGCTCGGACTTTCCAATTGGTGAGGTCATTTCGATATCTCAGCCTTCTAGACAATATATCTGTTGCATGTCTTTCACCACGTGGAAAGGAAGCCTTCGGACATATTGGAATAGATGAAGTAGCAAGTACAATACTTACTTCTGTAGGTCTCGTTGACAAGGCTAGAATTCCTCCTGTTATCTTACCCCATGGTGATTTGAGGAAACTAGAAATTGGTAAGGCCCTTGGAACGAATCCTGAGATGCTTCTTCTTGATGAACCATTCAGCGGACTTGCTCATGAAGAAAAACAAGGAATAACCAATTTGATCAAACGACTCAGTAATGAGGGAGTCACGATCTTCCTTGTAGGACACGTGTTGCGCGAATTGATGACATTGGTTCCTAGGGCAATTGCAATGCATAAAGGCAGACTGATTGCTGAAGGCCATCCTGAAGATGTAGCTAGTAACAAAATCGTACGTGAATCATACTTGGGCAGAGGTGAAGCGTTTGCTTGAAATAAAGAAGGTCTATCACTACTATGGCAAAGCAAAGGCACTTGAAGAGATCAATCTCAGTGTAGAGACAAATTCTCTAGATGCTGTTATAGGTCCGAATGGTGCAGGTAAATCGACACTACTTAGAGCCATATCCGCATTAGAAGAGATTGATAGAGGTAAGATACTTTTCATGGGAGAACGGATTGATGAATTAGAAGCCCATGAAGTAGCACAAAGGGGAATTGCCCATTGCCCGGAACGTCGACGACTTTTCTATGACATGACTGTTATGGAAAACCTCGAACTTGGAGCATATGCATTGAAAGATCGGAATAAGTATTCAAAAATACTGGATTTTGTATTTGATATCTTTCCACTACTAGAAGAACGAACAAAGCAACGCGCAGGCACTCTTAGTGGAGGAGAACAGCAGATGCTGGCAATCGGTCGTGCACTTATGTCCAATCCAACACTTCTCTTGCTAGACGAGCCTTCCTTAGGTCTCGCTCCAAGGGTAAAGACAAAGATCTTTGAAGCTATTAACCTCATCAGAGAAGAAGGAACTACTACTTTGTTGGTTGAACAAGATGCAGTTCTAGCAATGCAGGTAGCTGATAATATCCATGTCCTCGAAGAAGGTAAGATTGAGATGAGCGGTACTCGGGAAGAGCTCGAGCGAGAACCCAGAATAAAGAAGGTGTATCTGGGAATATAGGAGGTCTAGCAATTTCAGCTTCCCTAAAGGACTTGTTACGTGATGCAAAGGTCGATTTGGTGATTGCAAGGGCAGAGAAGGACTCGTCTGTTATAGCAGAATTGATTGAGCATCTCAGTAGTGATATTCGTTCCATCAGGTTCAATGCTGCATTGGTTCTAGGTGAACTGGGTGAGAAAGCAACAGAATCAATTCCACACCTAATTACGTGTCTGGATGATGATGATTGGAGTATTTGTCGCGAGGCTGCAAGGTCACTGGGTAAACTCGGGAAAGCTGCAGTTGATGCAATTCCAAGAATATCAAAGCTATTAGCTGATGATGAAGTGTCTATACGGAAAGCAGCCGCTATTTCCCTTGGTAAGATCGGAATGGCTACTGATGAAGCCATTTCCCATTTGATTGCCGCATTGAAGGATAAGAATGAGGAGATCAGAACTGAAGTTACCAAAACTCTCGGAATGATGGGACCAAGTGCACATGTAGCTATTCCGGAATTAATTGAACGCCTCAAAGATACTGGTTGGACTGTGCGAACAGCTGCAGCTCAATCAATAGAACGAATTGGGAAAGGAGCAAAAGAAGCTATTCCTACTCTTATCAAAACACTTGGGGATAGAGATTGGAGAGTTCGTTATCGTTCGATAAATACACTCGTCCAGATTGGAGTTACAGCAATACCAGCTCTTCTGGAAGTTGTGAGTCATAAGAATTTCGTGGTTAGGAAAGGGGCAATTGAGGCTCTTGGTGATATGAGTGTCACAGATAAGAGAATAATTGACATCATTGCTTCCTCTCTAACAGATGGAGTTGAAGGTGTTCGAGGAAAGGCAGTTGATGCACTTCGGAATATTGGAAAAGCGGCAATCTCAAATCTGATAGCTTCATACAAAACAGCAAATGGCGAAATGAAAATTCTGATCATTTCTGCAATAGGAGGAATCGGGGTTGATGCTCAGGAAGCCATTCCTAGATTAATTGAAATTATGAAGGAAGGTAAAACCACCCAGCGAGCAGAAGCCGCCAGATCATTGGGAAGAATTGGTGTGCCTGAAGAAACAGTGATTATTTCCCTAGCAGAAGCTCTAACTGATAAGAAGGACATTGTGCGTCGCGAGGCAGCATTAAGCCTGGGAAAATTAGGCTCTGATACTTCAATTGCAGTATCTGCATTGATAGACGCACTAAGTGATAAACAGCCTGAGGTCCGCTGGCGTGCAGCTGAAGCTCTAGGAAGAGTTGGCCTTAGTGATTCCAAAGTGCCATCAGCCTTGGAGGAATTGTTCCATGATAAAGAGGATTATGTTGCTGAAGCTGCTCGTGAGGCACATGAATTAATAACTGAAGAATAAAGCTTGCGAGATGATAGACAATGACAGATGACCCTTATGCAGAAAAACCATGGTTGAAGCATTATGATGAGGGGGTCCCTCCTCACATTGATTATCCGAAAATGAATCTATATGAGATACTTGATAATTCTGCTAAAGAATTTGGGAATAAGACAGCAATATGGTTTCAAAAAAGGAAGATATCGTATAAGGAACTCAAGGATATTTCCGATCGGCTTGCAACAGCACTCACCGAAATGGGTGTAGAAGTAGGTGACAGAGTAGCAATTATGATTCCGAGCTTTCCTCAATTCATACTTAGTTTCTATGGAATTCTAAAAGCTGGTGGAATTGTTACAGCATGTAGTACGCTTCTGACAGAACCTGAACTTGCATATCAGCTCAATGATTCCGGAGCAGAAGTCATCATCGCTTGGGATAGTCAACTAGAAAAAATCAACAACATAAAGGATAGAACAGCACTCAGAAAAATCATTATTACAAGTGTTCTAGATTATGTCCCCAACGCTCCTCGAGAACCACCTGAAATCGCTGGAACTATGCAGTTCCTGAACTTGATTAATAGAACAAAGCCAAACCCACCTGAATTTGAGATTGGTCCTGAGGAGACAATTGCAGTTCTTCAATATACTGGAGGAACATCCGGATTACCTAAGGGAGCAATGCTTACGCACTACAATCTCGTTTCAAATTGCATTGCTACACATACACTGGTCGCATCAAAACTGGAGTGGGGAAAAGACACAGGACTTACAAACTTGCCATTGTTTCATATCTACGGAATGACTGTCTGCATGAATGTTCTATTATACAATGGTTCTAGAATTGCTTTGAATCCTGACCCTCGTGATCAAAAATCATTGTTTGATATAATCCGTGACACCAAACCTGCAATGTTCCCCGGGGTTCCAACAATGTACATGCGATTATTGGAACGAGCTGACCTCGAAGATTATGCTAGGGATCTAAAATCAATTCGATTCTGCAATACTGGTGCTGCAGCTATGCCTCCTGAAGTATTGCACGAGTTTGAAGAACGAACTGGTTGTGTGATAGTCGAAGGATATGGACTAACTGAGTGTTCACCAGTTACTCATAGTAATCCAATTGGTGGGTTGCGGAAAATTGGGTCTGTTGGTATGCCACTACCAGATACAGAGGTCAGAATCGTTGATTCTGATGATTATACAACGATTATGCCCATTAGTTCTGAAGGCGAGATAATGATTCGTGGTCCGCAAGTAATGAAAGGATACTGGAATAAACCAGATGCAACGGCATTCCAAATAAAGGATGGATGGTTGCTCACGGGTGACATTGGCAAAATGGATGAAGATGGCTACTTCTACATCGTTGATAGGAAGAAAGATATGATTAATGTTTCAGGGCTCAAAGTCTATCCAAGGGAGGTTGAAGATGTTTTATTTGAACATGAAGCTGTTGAAAATGCTGCAGTCATCGGAATACCCGATCCAAAAATTCCCGGTAGTGATATTGTAAAGGCATATGTTGTACTAAAGGAAGGATACAAAGAAAGTGAGGAGCTGGTAAGTGAGCTTCGTGAATTCTGTAGGAAAAGCGTGTCACCCTACAAAGTTCCCAAGTTCATAGAATTTAGGAAAGAGCTCCCCGAAACACTTGTAGGCAAAGTTCTCAGGCGTGAACTTGTGGAGCAGGAAGCCAAGAAAGCTGAAGAATAAATCTCACATTCCTAATGACATAGACTGTGACTAAGCTCGCAGGGTACTATTAATCCTCTTTGCCTTTCAACATAATCATCAGACCCTTCTCTCCCGTATAGGTATCATATGGTCATTGGATTATGCATCAGCTAGTCTTGCGCTTGAGATTCATAGGACACAGATGGCGAAAGGAAGACCTGTCAGTGTCAGAAAGTGTCAGTGTCAGAAGTACTGAGATCTACTCAACGTGTTCGAGGAAGGCTCCAAAGTTCTCGTGTGACTCTTCTTAGCAGGTTGATAGTCCCACAACTACGACGTTAATCAGAATTCAGACTTCGACAAGTGTTAAATGGAGGATTTCACACTGGCGTATAATCGCCATTTGAATGAAGTTGATATTGAAAACGTTCAACCTTGGGAGAAGAGAAAATGAAAAAGAGATTTGCTTTCTTATCCACTGTAATGATTCTATACCTAATTATTCCGCTTCTATCATTTAATCCTACAACAATTTCTTCAGAGCCTAGTTCAGTTTCGGTAATTTCTGCAGAAGTCTTCTCTGATGATTTTAATGATGGAAATATTGATGATTGGGTAATTTGGGGCGTAAATGTAAGTGGACAACTGTGGCCTGGCAGCTTCTCAGTAGACGATGGATCCTTGAGATCTAATGGTACTC
>JAUVHR010000057.1 GCA_030593165.1 Candidatus Thorarchaeota archaeon | reverse complement strand
CGACGAAAACGTGGGTTCTGCTCAAGCATCCGGTCGGGTTCATCCAGCTTATCGGAGACCGTTCTCTCATCACCAACACTACGTTCCTCCGGGATTTTCGATGCAGTCTGCTCAAGATCCAGGCCAACCCCCTCCTCAGTTGAATGGGGCGCGCTTTTTGACTCCCTGTCTTTGAGTTCCTCTATGACCTCTCTCAGTCGATCTTCAATTGGATGTTCTCTGTCGTCCAGCTCCTCAAGTTCTTCAATAGCCTTCTTCAGTCGGTCCGTAATTTCATGCTCTCTGTCTTCCAGCCCCTTAAGCTCCGTGATGGCTTCCTTCAGCTTAGTCCGTATCCATGTACGTTCGGGACTCTCCCCACTCTCTTCCGACTCAAGTTCTTCCAGAACATCTTCAAGGACCCTCTCAGTTTCAGAAGGTTCCTGTCTAGCGTCACCAGATTCCTGAACAGATAGTTTCTCGTGAATCTTCTCGTACTTCTGATGTGTTTCCACATCCACCTCGCCGTGCTCTTCGCGACCGCTGCCCTCTCGCAAGCGCTTCACCAGAAGAACCCCCTCTTTTTACACAGTTTCCCCCATGGCCGAGAGTATCTCACTCAAGAGTGCGGTGTCCTTTGGCTCCTGCAAGACCCCAGCCGCATGGAGAAGGAGGCGTTCTGCAAGTGGTATTGGGTCTGCATCTGAAACGCTGAACTTCTTGGCAACGACTGTAAGCATCCTCACTATCGGTTTGAAATCGCCTTCTACTGCCTTTCCAATTCGCTTCAGGTACTGCTCGGAGAACAAGACGGAACTCACGATTTCAGACACGCTGACATCATAGGAAGACACACTTACATCATGGGGAGGTTCAATGGTTTCCAGGGCTGTTTTCTTCCCTGTAAGTGCTCTTCTCAACTCAGAAGAGATTTTCTCAGATGCTCGAAGTTCAGGATGCACCTCGAAAACCTTTGCCATTGCTTTCCTGATCACCTCATCAGTCCATCCGGTTCTTGGAGGTTTTCTCAGAAGACGTTCAAGCGGTACCACCTGTGCGTTCTTTGGAACACTATCTGTCATCACACGAACCACGGCTTCGCCCACGCCCATCCCTCCTATGTGCGCAATCTGAGCATCGGTGCATTGTGCCTGTCTTCCCACAAGCACTCGTTCTGCTTCGTCGGTCAGTCTGTGAATGATGATGTTACTAGGAAGTTTGACAGCCTCGGCGGCCATACTGCCTGGCAGCTGGTCTATCAGTATGATGCCTAGACCTTTCCCTCTCTGAGTGCGAAGCATCTCTACGATATTATCGATGGCCTTCTGCTTGATGGTTGGTTCTCCATAGCCAGTTGCGCCCCCAACATGTTTCAGGAAGTGATGCGCCTCCTCCAAGACCAGCAGATATTTTGTACCCTTTCTCGGATTAGCGGTGAGATATTCACTGATTCCAACTGTCAACACACCAGTCAATAGAGTACGATTCTCCGGGGATAGGTCTCTCATCTCGATGATTGTCGGGTACTTCAGCAGCTCCGGAATGCTCAGGCCGGACTCTGTGTTGTACATGTCAACAAGGACCTCATCTCTGAGCATACTACGTACTCTTCCCTCCAATGCTCCGTAGAAGTCCTTCTTCAGGTCCTCGCCGTATTTCAGATGATGTTTGGCGACCTCTTGAACTGCATCATAAAGGTCTGGAAGCATTATTGGCCGGCCTCTGACATTGCCCATCCGTGACCAGCCGCAGTTCTCATACATTGTGTTGAAGGCATCATCAAAATGCATCGATATTACGCCATCAGTGGGCGTGGATGCTTTGTAAACATCGGATATGCAATCGATGTACTTGCCTACAGGCACATTTGGAGGAACATTCCACATGTTGATTCGAAGTGGTGCAATCTCCGGATTCCCTGCTGTAAAGATGCGAAGGTTCGGTATCACATCTTTCAGAACTCGCCAATCTTCTACCTTGTCTGGAACCAGAATAATAGGGACTATGTCATTCCTGCAGACTTGAGCAACAAGACTAAGGCTTGTAGTTGTCTTGCCATAGCCAGTGTTGCCATAGATTCCAACGTGAGAGGACAGCATCTTTGTAATCATGTCCACGGGTTGATTGGTTAGTGCTCTTCCATTTCTAAGACAGTGACCGATTCGTATCAGACGTGGCTCACTGTATACCCATTTTCCTTGGTCACTAGTTGATTGTGAAATATCCGCTATTCGTTGTTTCTCTTTTGGCTTCGTCCCGCGTTCTGTTGGTACCGTGGTGGGTGCAGTAGAGAAGGACTCTCGTCTACTGATTCTGATTCCGACATCGCATTTGGGGATGTTGAAGTAGATAGATGCTTCTCTAGGCGTTAACAAGGTGGACTTCCCAGCTGGGAGGCCTTTCAGAACGCGACGCAAATCCTTCTCTTTCTTCTTGGATTTGATCGTGAAATCTTCTTCATTGTCTGCCGGACTAATCATGCTCATGAGAACACTGATCAACCGTCTGGTTTCCATCTCCGCCGTTCTCTGATCACTTGAGTTCCAAGAGGCTGCAACAACAGACACTTTGCAGAGATGGCGGCTGGTCAGTCGCTTGAGTTGTCTGCCCAATTGTTCTGCCCTACGGGTTGCTCTCGCGTCAACAAGGGTTCTCGACTCCTGAGTGCCCTGAGAGAAGAGGCCTGACCCTGTACTAGATACCACTCGCTGGGACTGCTCCAGAGCATCTTCATATTCACTCTCCAGAGATTTGACTGCAGATTTCTTGGGCCTTGTTGGTTCAACATTAATCTGCAGGATTACATCGTCCAGATTCTGAAGCACCTCAGCTGCAGCCGTCAGTGGATCCGTCTGAAATCTTGAGGTGTCCTCTGTGTTGGGAACTCCCATAAGACACGTCAGTGCCCCTTTGAGGTCCGTTTTCTTCTGATGGGAATCTAAGCGACTGCAGTCTGCAAACGCGAACTGTGGCAAATGTGCTCTGACTGTTGTCTTCAGGGTTTCTAGCCTCTGATTAATGTCCTTCTCCTTTCGTGACCAAGTAAGGAAGTAGATTCTGGTTTGCCTGCCGACTCGTTCTAGTCTGATGCCTACTGGCGTATCTGCGACTGCCATACCTCTTACGATGTTGTGAAACACCAAGGAGTAGTCCTTCCTGTCTGACTCGCTGTCTGCCTTTTTCAGATACTCCTCCGGCATCTCAACAATTCTAATTGCCCTTACATACCCGTCGTTTCTCCAAGCCATGAAGTCAACCATATGACATACATCCCTTCAATCGTTATGACCGACACGCTCCATTGAGTCATTGACAGTCACATAGAATTTCATCTCATGAACTATCACAGCGTAGATTATCATAAGCCCTTGCTTCAGCTGTTTTGTAGCATATGATTGCGTAGTTGGGGTCTAGAAACTCCAAGGCAACGTTATCTGGCCTATTCTATTCCCAAAACGCCTAATTCAGGCAGAATCAAACAGTATTGCCCAGTTTGACTCCGAGAGGTATACCAAAATGCACAAGATTTGAGGTATTTCTAGATTTGATACGAATGAACCACCCACTAACATTTCTCTAACATGAATCATTTCAAACTGGTGAATGACCGAGAAATCTATTAGTTGGTATTATTCGTCATCATATCTAACTAACTCTAAGATGTAGCGTGGAATGACTGAAATGGGGGACTATCAAGTCAGCATTATAATACCTGCATTAAATGAGTCTGAATTGATAGGTCATGTGATTAGTGATATTCAGAAAACCCTGAGTGATTTCCACTATCAAATTGTGATAGTTGATGATGGATCACTAGATGGTACATTTGAGGTGAGTAAGACTGCAGGTGCTGACAAAGTCATCAGACATTCAAAGACAAAAGGAGTCCGGAGTGCCATCGAGTCTGGAGTTAGACATGCAGAAGGGCAAATCATTGTCATAGCACCAGCTGATGGCGCATATTCAGCAGAGGATATACGCAGAATTTTCTTACCGATTTTAAGTGAAGAAGCTGACATTGTTATCGGTTCAAGGACTAATCTCAAAGGTGGAGTTGGACGACTAACTGGATTCATGTTGTCACGAGCAATGGCCAGGTTTATGAAGTTGGTTTTTGGAAAATCAATCATTGATGTTTGGTCGTTCCTCCGAGCATATCGATCTGATTTGTTTCAGCGAATTATAAATGAATCAACAAGTGATGGAATTGAGTGGCTGATTGAGTTAAGTGTATGTTCAGTAAAATCCAAGGCACGTATTTTGAATGTTCCAGTTGAAGAGAAATTACGATGGCTTGAAGGATATAGTAGTTTGCGAACAGTTAGTCTTGGGCGATTCGCTGTGTTTGGATTGAAGACATTCTTTTTGTTTTTCATAAGAATTTTGAGGTGACTCTTTTGTGGGAGATACTAGTGGCATTCATCGCAGGGTTGATGACTGGAGCAGTTACTCAGACAATTAGATTTCGATACAACATAAAACAAGAACGTGTGTCCCGGCTCATGCCATATTTCGAACGTTGTGACGCCATGGTCCAGCCTTTGAAAGATGATGTGAATCATGGAATTCGATTACTTGAAGCCAATCGTCGTGATGAACTTGTAGCTCACCTTGACTCAATTGAAGTAGGAATTGAGAGGTTTCATGTTTGGTTTTCTGAATTCTTGGCTGTAGGTATGCGAGCCCATCTTGAAGGTATGAATAAGGTAGTCTTTCAATGCATGCATGGGATAAATGCATATCATCATCAATTACAGAATGAAAGTAATGAAAGCTTGATTCCAGCATTAGAGAGATTAGCTGAGCTTCTAAAAAAATCTTCAGAATATGTCGAGAGATTTGTGAAATCTTACGGACGGGCTTGAAATCTAGGTTTTAACTAGGATTGACCACCCGCTACCATTTCCTTTTTGCATATTTCTTTTTTAGATGATTACAGTATGCATCCCATTTACCAACTATCTTTCTACGAGTTGAAAATCTCATCTATTCTATGAAGAAGTGCATGAATCTCATCTTCAATCTGATTTCGTTCCATGTGCTCGATGATGTGATTCGCCACTGAAACCTTCCATGTTTCTTCCTCAATTTGCCTTAGTTCCCAGAGGGTTTTTTGAATTGCATGAACACGATCTTCGCTTTTCATACCCTCTTTGATCTTTTCGATTTCTTCTTCTATGAGTGAGAATCGGGTAGTGAGAGCCTCAATGAAAAGATTCTCTGGATAGTAATCCTCAAGATTTGTTCGTGATAGATTGTGAACTCGTTCAGCCTCGATGATTTTCACTTTCGCCTTTTGCTTTTTCTTAAGTTTCTTTGCAGCATCTCTCCCGGCCTTGTCACCATCAAGAAGTACGAACATTGGAATCCCTACTGCATAGGCAGCCTCCGCCCAGACTCCAGCTAGATATGGAGCTTTACTACTACCACCCATATGTATTACACTCACTCTTGGAGGTGTCAGCTTGATTCCTAGCAATCGAGCCCAAGATTCTATGACTAATTCATCTATTGGGCCTTCAACAAACAAAATATTTCTTGACATGAAAATTACACTTGGCCGAACACCAAGTAGGACTGCAAGTTCGTTCAATTCCTCATAGTTTTCCACCTTTTTGGCAATGGTAGCTCCATTCTCTTTGACTATATGCCAAATTTCGTCATAGCTACACGCATCGAGAAAATCTGCTGAATGTGTTGTGAATATAATTTGAGATTGAGGTGTACAGCTCCTCATAAATCTGATAGCTCTCTTTGATAGTAAGGGATGAAAATGTGCGTCGGGTTCTTCTAAGACAAAGATACCCGATTTTCTTGTAAGATTCCAAGCTATACGAAGCCAAGATTGATGACCACTTCCTACAAGGAATAATGGGAACCTCGTTCGATTCTCTTCAAGAAATAGCTCATTTCTGACTGGTACTAGTTGTCCTTCTAATCCCTCTTCAAACTCGGTACGGAGCTTGTACCATGTTTCTATCCGGTTAGGAATCTCTGCTTCATAATGACTAATTATATCCTCCATAATCTCATCATCAATTGATACTCTGTCAGAATATGATGCTTCACCACCAATATGAGAAGGAATGAATTGAAACATCTCATGTATTAATTCGACTAGATGATTTAGGGCTTTTTCAAGACTCCAAATCCCCATTCTTTTTTCTCCTTCTTCTTCATCAATTAGGACGTAGTTCATTTCTTGGCAAAACATTTCAATCGATTCGACTTCCTGTGCTGTAAAGCCTGAAAAGAATGCGAAAATCTCACTGTCAATCGGCGCTACAAATTGACTATCTATTATTCTCCATACGTGAGATATCGCATCGCCGGATTCAATTTTATCTGTTGTTATAACGTGAAAATCTAAACCTATTTTGGCATCTTTAATAAGCTCAGCCAGTCCTAATACAATACTATCATTCTCAACTAAGACCATACTCCCAAATCGTATTTCTGATATTGTCCAGTTTCCATTGTTATTAATCGAACAAGAAATCCACATAGAATTATCATGTTTTTCAAGATGTTTTAGAATTCCAATACTAATCACTTTTCCGAATATTCGTATTATGTCAGAATTCTCCAATTCGAATTGAATTGTTATCTCAATTGGTTCTTCTGTCCTTTGTTGAAACCAGTGATGTGTTTTCAATTGGGTTACCACATCTGAATTCCATTTGAATTCAGAAAAGAATAAAGAAAGTGCTTCTAACAGATTGCTTTTCCCACTACTATTCTCTCCAGTTAGAACAGCAAGATCTCCTATGTTTTCCATAACAAATTCATTTAGACTCTTATATCGCCGAATGGAAATACCTCGCATCTTCATGTGCATCAATCCCCAATCAAAGTCCCACATATTGATATCAATTAACTAAATTCTAAGTGAACTAATTGACCTATTTAGATTTTCCTCAGTATTGCTTTCACAAGTTCCTTGCTGACTATCAATACAAATCAAATGCCTCTACAAATCCAAGAACAAAACTGTAAACGAATGAACTATTACCTACTGACTTCCCCAACCCGCTATTGCATATTGGATTTTGCTGACGCGAGTTTTAAGGCTTTTCATGGAACCTTGAAGAATGCGTCCTTCTCACTCGTTTTTATTTCTCACAAAATCATCATGTCACTGCAAGTATAGCCAGTGATTACACATAGCTCTCCTTATTCTCATTCCACCACTTCAGCCATTTGGCTCTGCTATCTTCACGTTGTTTCTTCTTGACACCTGTCACGAAATACCCTCCTTTCCCCAATTCTTTCTTTATCAAGTAAATCTGACCAGTGTGTCCTAGGAAGTGCAGAGAGATTCGTTGGAGACATTCGGCCACAGTTTCAGTTTTGCTGCCAGTATTATTCTCGGGTAATTCGCTGAATTTCTCTTCAGGTAAGTTATGCAAATACTCGAAACTTGTTTTAGATATCTCAAGAAAAGTATCAATCAATTCCTTATATGAGAGAGGAAATTTCCGTTCATGATTTGCACCTACTCCAGATGCAAAGTATTCTTGAATTTCTGGAGCTAGTCTCATTTCTCCTTGGCACAAATAATTGAAGATGTGATCCATATGCCATGCTAAATGCCCTATTATCCACCGAATAGGATTGAAATTTGGCTTGATTTGATATTCAAGGTCCTTTGGTTTCAATCTCATAATAGATCTTAGTACATTCCATTCAGCTATATCGAAAGTATCTATTGCAAAATCCTTCACGCTCACTTCTCATCACCATATCGAAAGCATATCCTTCTCTCTCTTTTCATATTTGACGTTTGCACTCGGTAAGATAGAGTGTTCGATTAATTCTTGTAGTAGTAGAGTGCAGATAGACCTGCGGATGCTACCGCACCAAGCCATACCAGTACTAGAGCAAGAGATACGTCAGTGGAAATGTCTGTGGCTGAGAGTGCAATGATTGCAATCGGGACCACATAGAACACGAAGGCAAATCCATTTCGAGTGGATTTGTCGGAAATACTTATGGAGCGCTCGTCCCGAAATCTCTGCTGATAAACTATGAATCCAATTAGTACTGCTGCAAAAATGAGTTGCACAAAGAATGATGGCAATGAGAGAAACCACCATGAGGCCGGGAAGATGAAGCTGAGTACAATCTGTGCGAGGAACCAAGAGAACAGAATGATACCAAGCATCACTATGAGAGATCTATTTGGGATTCTGTCTTCCATGACCAATTCACCTCTATTGTCTGTAGTAGTAGACTCCGGATATGTACACGATAGCTACCGATACGGCCCACACGAAGAGTATCGGCCCTATGGCCTCTACTGCAACTGATTGGATTGCAAGGATAGCTCCTATGTAGGGCAGTGCAAGTATCAGGAAAATGAATCCATTTCGTGAGGCTTGGGCATGAATCTGGGTGAGTCGTTCATCCTGGAATTTCTTCATCCATCTTATGAGTAAGACAGCACCAACAGGTCCCATAATTGCACCAAAAACACCGGACCAGAATCCTGGTGAAGATGTCATCCAAGCAGCAATCAAAATTGATGCAGCTACTAAAATTGCAATGAAGTTACCAATATGCTCACGTTTCATTCTCATCATCTCTGTACTCGAATATCTCCTCGATTTTCATCCCGAGAATGCGTGCCAGCTTGAATGCAAGTGCTAGAGAGGGGTTGTACGTCCCCTTCTCAATAGAGATAATCGTCTGTCTAGTTACTCCAAGACGTTTGGCTAGACCCTCCTGAGTCCACTGGTCGGACTGTTCAGATTGTTGCATGCGCTCCTCCCGGAGTTGTTTCAGGCGATTGATAATCAAGACAAGCACCCCTTCATTCGAGATGTAAAGTATACTTAACGTAAAGCAAACTTTACATATAAGTTCTTTGAATGATATATGGGTTGAGGGAATTGATTGTAAGCTTCATTCAGTCGTGATTGAATGTCTTGCAGTACATTGAGTTGTCCTAGAGAATACGCTTGATTCAACGGGGTTCTCTGTTTCTAGGCAGAAATATAGCTTGCCTGAGCCGCACCCCCGGAGGGTAAAAAACTATCCCAGTCGATGGAGGAGGGGTAATCAAAACCTTGGAGACCTCTGCAACGTGCAATCCACTTCCAGCGTATAGTGCCATCAATTGTTCGTTGGAGCCTGAATAGATTGGCCATACGTGCATTGAAACGGACTTCAACAAGCGTGCCATCTGGAAGACTGTCTATATCGGTCACCTCTAGAGTGTATCGTCCATTATCCTGGTTCAATACTCTTGACAGGTAATAGCGTACGTTCAATCCATTGCTATCCTCAACGACAACAGCAACATGTGGTCGTGAAATTGGATCCCATAGACGAGGTATGGCAGGTCTTCTAATTAGGACATGCTCACCAGAATCAACCATTCCTGCGTGTGTACTCGCTTGAATCGCTATCATCTCCGAGTAATAGACCTGAAATTCAATATATAAGCCGGAGTCAGATGTTACCAATGCCTTGAGAGAGCCCTAGAATGAACTGAGAGGTTGTTTCGACACTAGCATCGAAACAAGGCGATTCGTAGTTCTGAGAACCTAGTTTATTCTTCAGTTTACAGTACTATGTTTCTTAACACCTGGCCACTGGCTCGCAAGCTTGTTTCAGCCATATGCCATCATTCGTACTCAGATTTGGTGTCTTCAACGACAGGAAGTCCAACCACGAGGGGTCGGCCCTCGAAGAGAGCACTGATGACTTTCTTTCGAGCACTTACTAGAAGTCTCCAGATAGTCCCTCGTGAGACTCCCATGACACGTCCAGCCTGCTCCTGGTACATTCCGTCCAGATCAACTAGTTTCAACGCCTCTAGTTCGGCACGGTCGATATGAATTGGTACATCGCTTCCCTGAGGCTCCGGTATCATTCTCTCGACCATAGGATTTGTTCCTACCTTCGGTTGAATCGGGAACCTACCGCGACCACCTCGTCTACGCCTATGCATTTTAGCTCACTAATGAAATGAAACTAGAGTATTAGTACTCTGCTAACAATGCAATAACAGATACACCCATATGTGTTCTTATGCACAATATTATTGATGTGCATATGCACAGAATAAAACGGAGTGATAATGAAATTGGGATATTGGCGCGGAGCTAGAGGATATCGTGGACGAGGTCAGGGTAGAATGGGCGGTGGTCGGTGGCCAGGTAATGGACCATTCAGTCATTTGCCTCCTTGGAAGAGACCAGGTTGGCTATATGGACCCGGATCGTGCTGGACAATGGGTCTTGCGGGCTCGCCGTTGCAGCCCGTAGCACAGATAGAGAGTGTTCGTGTTCTACAAGAACAGAAGAATCTAATGGAGAGCCAACTGGAATCTCTGCAGGAATCCTTGGACAGGGTTGAGAAACGTCTGAAGGAAATTGAAGAGAGCGATTCTTAGACCATGTTGTAGATTTGCTTCCACATCTTCCTGAGTATATTGGTAATTGGGTAATCGAGGGGTATGCGAGGGAGCAAAACAAAAACCCAAAGGTTAGAAGAGTGCTTGACCTTGTAACCTCTGGAACAACGGTCTTAGTCGAGGAGATTGTACATGGGATTCAGTGTGGGAATCGTTGGAAAGCCATCTTGTGGTAAGACCTCATTCACGAATGCAGCCTGTATGACTGACTTCAAGGTGGGAAGCTACCCCTTTACTACAATAGAGGCCAACGTAGGTGTAGCACATGTGAGATCACAATGTGCATGTAGAGACTTCGATATTCAGGATAATCCACAGAACAGTGTGTGTATAGATAGTATCCGTCTAATTCCGATCAAGCTGATTGATGTCGCGGGTCTTGTACCTGGAGCTCACACTGGTCGGGGAATGGGAAACCAGTTTCTGGATGATCTCAGACAAGCTGATGTATTGATACATATTGTTGACATAAGCGGCGCTCTAGATGCGGAAGGTCAGGAAGTTTCTGCTGGAACTTATGATCCTGTAAATGATGTGAAGTTCCTTGAGGAGGAAATCACGGAATGGATTCTAGCCATCATCCAAAAGGATTGGCGAAGGATGTCCGGGCGAATAAGAACAGAGGGTACAAAGATTGATGATTTACTACTGGAGAAGCTGTCAGGACTGAAGGTGAGCCGAGGACAAATTCTCAGAGCACTACGTGATTCAGGGCTAAAGACAGAAGGCTCAGACAAATGGACGGATGAGGATCTTAGACAGTTCGCCCACACGCTGCAGAGAGTGGCCAAACCCATCATAATAGCTGCAAACAAGATTGACAGGCCAACCTCACCGGACAATCTCCAGAAACTACGTGACACCTTCCCGGATTATCTTGTCATACCAGTAAGTGCATTGACTGAGAAAGTCCTCAGAAACTTGGACCAGAAAGGCGTAATAAGATACATACCAGGTGACACCGATTTTGAGATAACTGACCCAAGCAAGCTGAGTGAGGGTGAGATTGCACAGCTTGACAAGATAAGGGACCAGATTCTAAATGTGTATGATGGTACAGGTGTGCAACAGTTACTCAACACGGCAGTTTTTGACTATCTTCACATGATTACTGTGTATCCGGTTCATGACGCGAACACTCTCTCAGATAGTGAAGGTAATGTACTCCCTGATGTGTATCTAGTACCAGAAGGTACCACATCCAAGGAGTTTGCAGGTGTAATTCACACTGATTTGATGGAGAGTTTCATTCATGCCATTGATGCACGTACGAAGATGCGAATCTCAGACAAACACGTTCTCAAGGATAGGGATATCATTCGGATTGTCAGCGCGAAAGGCTCCAAGTAGACAGATTGTACTCAAGTCTGCCTAAAAAGGCCATATCAATTTCGGTAGTCCTGCAATGATATCATCACATCAGTTTGCGAGTATTGGTGGTATAGTCGAAACTTAGTTCTGGTGCCTCTCAGATTCGTTGATGCCGAAGTTATTCTGACGATGAGATAAAATAATGGAGCGTCAGTATCATGGAATCTTTTCTGACTCTGGAAGATGCAAAATCATACGGATTGCGTATTGCAAAGAGAGGTTGTTTCCCGACAATCTACAAGTGTGGAAACGATGAATACATGGTGGTTATGAAAGGGGAATGGCCCCCAGGCAATTCATGGCCGTTTCTGAAGTGGATTGGTGGGTTTCTTTGCGATTCAACCGACCTTGGTACTGATGGCTGGGTGCCAGTACTAGCGAAACTAGATACTTTACAGCGAGCTCAGGATGCCTGTGGGCTGTTCAGTCTTCTAGGCCTTGACCCAATAGTTGTCCAATTCCCGGGTATCACCTTTGATATCTTCCTAAATGAAACCCACGTTCCCGTGGGCGCAAGAGTGATTTTGGAAATAGATGAGGATAGATTCTATGACTCCGAGGAAACAGAATCCATAGAACTTAGGATGCACCCCATCTGAGGTTATGGATTATCGCAGTTTCTCACCGAGACTCCAGTATTGGCCTACTGGAGGGAGATAGGTGAAGAGATCCACTTTTGAGGGATCAAGAATTCCACGCTCGTCCAGTATGGATTCATCCATATGAACAGCGAGCACTTCTGCAATGAACAAGTCATGTACTCCAATGTCCACGATCTGTGTTGTCTTGCACTCCAAGTTGATG
>JAUVHR010000221.1 GCA_030593165.1 Candidatus Thorarchaeota archaeon | reverse complement strand
CACCGAGTAATGATACGAAAAAGACCAATGAGAGAATAACTATTGCTCGTCTCATTCTTAATCACTACTCTGTTTGTTCCTACATCTAGCCTACTGGACTGAATATTAAGATAGTTGTATACTCATCAAAAAAAAGAGGGGAAAAGAGATGCCAGAAGGCTATCTCTTCCTCTTGACTGCGAAGATTACTGCAACAATTGCTACGAGGCCGATGCCCGAAACGAGAAGGATAGTCTGTGTGTTATCGAGAACGGGGGCCATCTCCGGGTAGAGACCTATTGATGGGTCATGCAGCAACGAACCTCCGTCGAAATTGGGGTAGGCTAAGTAGACTGTCAGGCCATCGCCGCTAGGCATGTACGATGCCGTCACGTTGACAACCTCGGTTGCACCACCGGGCAGTGTGACGACTGCCTGATCAACCCATGAGAAGTATCCTTCGGCAGCCTCATTTATCCCCGGGACGAACTCGACAAGTTGTGTACAGGTACCGTTCATCCGTTGGAACATGGTCTCGTTGCCTCTAGCCGTCCAATTCATTCCGGACGTGCCGGTCACGTTTCCGAAACGCTCCCTTGTCATCCAATGATGCCTTGCCATTGTCTGCGAGGCTTCATTCTCATTAAGTTGGACTTGAAGTGCAACGCTAGATGTTTCAGTAGTGAATGGGAAGTTACCGAACTCAATGTCCATTTTCAGTTCAGAGCCACCAGCAACGGTGAAGTTGGCCTTTACGCCTGCATCATCAGAAACCTCGCCCTGATAATCCTCAAGGTAGATGTGTGCCCAGATCTGAAGCGTTACATCCTCAAATCTATCCACAGAACCCACGCTAGGCATAGCTCCCATAGGCATGCCGCTATGCGGGTCAACCGTCCGAGCTCCACCCTTTATGTACTTGAGCCAGACTTCTGTTGTCACTCCGTTGTCTTCAATACTGCCGGTCTGTAGAGTCCACTCGTAGGCTGCAAGTGGAACGAAATACAGAACTTCATCCGATTGAAATGCTCCGTCTCCATTTGAGTCCTCAAACTCTGTAAGTGCAACATAAGTAGCCGAGAACCTCGACATACTTCCGTTTGCATCGTCTTTGAACCAGAAGTGGAACATCGGAATCTCACTGTTCGCCATTATTGTAATGATGTCAGTGTTTATCCAGACAGTACCGTCGTTACCGACCATGCGGTCCGGAGGTCCATGTGGTCCTTGCATTTCACCCATCCCGGGTCCCTGAGCAGCAACGGTGGAAGTCATGGGAACCAAGAGAAAGGTAACAACAAGAAGTCCTAGAACAGCTTTCAAATTGTGTTTCACAATAGTCACCTAAGTAAGACTCATTCTGTTTGTATATAATGAATCTTTCAAAGAAAAGGAATAGATGCGCCAAAACAGCACTATGAGAGCCCCAGTATCTGGATTAAACTTTATACACCCTTACAATTGAATTCTACCCGTTTAATAGCCTCAATCATTCAGGTAATGAAAGACGCCAAGTTCCAATCCAGCAAATGATAGAGCCGACTAGTATGAGGGGAAGTGAACTAAACAACAACCCTCCGACTATTCCTAATGTGTCACTGGTTAATGGCAACAGCAAGAGCCCTCCTAGGTAGACTGCCATGGTCAGGAAAATGGAGGTGAAGGTGTTAACGTAGAATGCGCCGCTCTTGATGTTATCATAAGCTGGATTAATTGTAGTAATGCCGATAGCAATTAGAACTGCACCTATCACTACTACATAGGAATTACAGAGGACAATAAGAACGGAAAGAAGATCAAGATTCATAACCAAGGCCACTGCTACGGAGGGAATCATTGCCATTGGTAATGCAATAAGCATCGTTTGAGCAATTCGAGCTAGAACATACTTTTTCGCTCCATTGGGAGCTGAACGTATAATCCAGAGCTGGTCTTTTGATTCTAGGAAGCCAATCCCGCCGAATGTTATACTTGAGATCATCCCAAGTATGAAGCCAACCATGAGCACTGTTAGGAAAAGACGAGCAGTGGGGTCAGATATTCTATCCACAAGTCCAATATTTATCATCACGGGTAGTAGGATTGACAAGAACACACCATAGGCAATTCGAGAGACGTTCTGAACCTTTCTTGAAAATTCCTTGAGTGTTGTTACTATTAGAACTCCCGATGGGCCTGGCATTCTCCGTCTGAGAGCTCTAAGGAAAAAGTTCTCCTCACCTACAGTTGTTATACTCTCAGTTCGTGCGCCAGATTGAATTTGAAACAATCGATCAGAGGCTACAAAACCCAAAGCCAAGATTAAGCCAGAAAAAATCAAAGTAAGACTGATGTTAATCACTGGACCAAGACCCAAGCCCTGTTCGATTGCCGATAGAAGAACAGGTGGAAGAGTACTCTCATTGAATGTCAGTGCAGTCCAAGTAAGAAAATCAGCCCCCCATGAAGATGGCAAAATCATGAAGGCATCCATACCCATTATCTCAGAGAGCGGACCGGAAAAATAAGTCAGACCATATATTGGCACAAGGAAAATCAGTGCTATCACGATGCCAAGACCCTTTGCAATGTCATTTCCACGGGCTGAATCGCCTAGTTTTGCTTGGATGGCAGTTGAAAGAATTGTTGAGAGCCAGAGTGTGCTTATTGCTACAAGAAAAATAGTCGCATACATGATCAATTGGCCAATCAATGTGACATTGAGCGCCCATACAAATGGGGCGAGAAGTATTGGTGCCATGAAGAGAACCAATAACATGTACGATGGAATCTTTCCGACAAACGATCCAATCAATATATCGCGTGTGCGTACATTATTGCTGAGCATTAGCTCCCATTGTCCGATTCGAATTTCTTGGAGTGCATATGATATGGGGTATAACAGAACCATAAGCCAGATCAGGAGTAGGACTGATCGCATCAAACCTGGATACAGTGCTACTACTAAGAGATCAATTCCAGGGCCAAGTGCACCCAAAATGCCCAGCATCATATGAGGAGCTAGATATACGGCCCAAATAATCCCAATGAACGCAAGCGAGATTGCTGTCAATTTGCGGTATCCGCGGAGTTTTGCCGTCTGTACTAGAAATTCAGCTTTTGCTATGGCCAGCCACTTGCGTTGCACCCTAGTCCCTCCAACTCAAAAGTCGTTCACGGTCAACTTCTCCGCCAACGATTTTTAGGTAGGCTTCCTCAAGGTTTCCAACACCTACTCCGTCAGTGATCTCCTTGGGCGAACCCAGAGACACAAGCTCACCCTCGATTAGAATCCCAATCCTTTCACACACATCTTCTGCAAAGTCGGTCATATGGGTGCAGATAAAGAATGTCGTATCAGTCTCCTTCGCCATAGCGTGAATGAGTTCTTTCACAAGAGCAGTTGCTGCAGGGTCAAGACGCGAAGTGGGTTCATCAAGGAAAACCAGTCTTGGTTCGTGAAGAATCGTGCATGCAACAAGGACTTTCTGTTTCATCCCACTTGAGTACGACTCGAGAAGGTCGTTCTGTCTTCCCTCGAGACCCAGGATTCCGAGAAGCCGGTCAATGCGTCTTCGTAACAAGTCACCACTGAGGTTGTTGAGAGCCCCAATAAACTCCAGGAATTCAACTGCGGAGAGCTTCGAATACAGGCCGGGTGTCTCGGGAAGGAGCCCGGTCACAGCCTTAATCTCATTGGACTGGGACTGAACATCGTAACCACAGACAGTCGCAGTCCCTCTTGTTGAACGAAGGAGTCCGGCGAGAATCCGGACCGTGGTCGTCTTGCCCGCACCGTTTGGGCCGAGAAAGCCGAAGATGCTGCCGCGGGAAACATCAAGATTGAGTTCAGTCAATGCTTGAACTGTGCCAAAGACCTTGGACAATCCTTCAGTGTGAATATCAACTACCATAGATTGGGTCTCCCTCTGTTGCTTACGAGTTGTTCTAAGTCCAGAGGTTCACCTAAAATGCTTTGTATTCAAGGCAGACTGGCTCTTCCCCCATGTGATGATGTGTAAGTATTAATACTCAAGTGGAGCCGAGAAGAGACAGGAGAAGCTACAGATGTCAGTAGGCCATGAAGACTACACTCAATACGACTGGTTCTCGGAGGCAAAGGTCCTTGAGGCCACAGAAGACTATGACAAAGCACTAGAAGCGTATGACGAAGCCCTAGAAATCGACCCGGGTTTTGCAAAGGCATGGTTCTACAAGGCACAACTCCTTGCGAAAATGGGACAGAAAGAAGAAGCTATACGTTGTGCAAGAGAGACCTTCAAGCTGAACCCAGCGTGGGAAAAGCACATTCGTAAGTTTCTGCCTGACGCTCAACTATGATTACTGTTGTGCGATAAGTCTGGTCCAAGGCGAAGTCAATAGCTATTGCAGAGCAGCATTATCAGGATAGAGTAGAACGAAGATTGCCTGATTCATCGTGAGGACACCTCTCTCGACCCAATCCATGACAAGTTGGACATTATCCTCTGATGAAACGCGGCCGAGGGCCTTAAGCGCTGCAGGACGACACTCCTCTATCTCAAGGAGTCTCTCCACGGTCTTGACCAGAATCATCTGTCTGGCATCAGGACTCGTTTTGGTAAGCCAGAATAGTAAATTGTCCCGAGCATCTGGGTCCAGGGATGCACGGTCTGCGACCTCAGTAATGGCATTGGAGAGTTTGGTGACCTCATCTCGGTCCTTCATACCCAGGAGCTCGAGTTCAATTATTGAGGCAATGATTCTTGCATTGTCAGGGTCGAATGCAAGAATATCAACTAAATCTGAACGAGCTTGCAAAGGACTTCCAATGTCATCTTCCGGAGTCATAGCGGCCTGTCTCTCCACTGAGCTACACTGATGATGACTTCATTGTGTTTTTAACTAATTCTTGTACGAAGGGACATTCTTCCTTTGCGTAACTCACGAACAGACGAATCGTACAAGCTCCGAAACTGAACCTAATACGGCACGTGGTCTGTAATCTTCTCCAAACTTCTCGATGAACTCCTCCAGCAAGCGACCTTTTGAGTTGATCCAGACTGCATCCAGACCTGCTGAAATGGAGCCGAATATGTCCGCTAAGAACTCGTCACCAACAAAGAGAGCCTTCTCGGGAGCAACGTCTATCTGTGACAACATGAACTCAAATGCGACGGACATTGGCTTGAAGCCTCCTGCTATTCCAGCGTCGGCAACGACATCGAAGAAGTCCAGAAGTCCAATGTTGCTTAGTATCACCTCTGCATGCCCTTCAAAGGAGTTCGTGAAGACCCCCATTTTGTAGTCCTGAGACTTGAGCAAAAAGAGAAGTTGCTCAACACCGGGAACCGGCACTGAAGATTCTATGTGAAGCTGCTTGAAGAATGCAATTGCCTCATCCAATATCTCCAGCGTGTAGTCAACACCAATCGCCTTGAGGCTATTCCCTATTGCCCTCTTGACAATATCATAGGGAGATCTATACGTACCACCATTGACAACCAATTCAATCCCGATTCTGTAGCTCTCCAATAGCTCGCGGATGTAAGGCTCCAGCACCTGCTCAACATCATCAACTAGGCGTGACAGAATCCATTCGCTCGCCCTGATTGGGTACCGTTTAGTGTTAGTGAGTGTAGAGTCTAGATCGAAGAGGACGGCTTCGTAGGGACAGAGATTGAAGTCAGTCAAGGTGGGCTCAGACTCCGAGGACTAACCCTTGCCAAGGTAGATTCCCTTTGGATCGAGCTTGTGCATGATGTCAATCTGCTCCTGAGTTGGTTCTGAAGTAGTGGGTACGTCATCAGGAACAATGAGGTCAAACATCACATTGTCAAGAACGTCTTGGACAGTGGACCCGGGATGTACAGATTTGAGTCTAATCTTGAGGGAATCTGGATCAAAGTCCATTTGACACATGTCAGTTATGACTACCTCTGGTCCGCCACCGACCATTGACCACTGCTCTCGCGCCCCTGGACCATCAA
>JAUVHR010000264.1 GCA_030593165.1 Candidatus Thorarchaeota archaeon | reverse complement strand
CCGGGAGCAACTCCGCAATCTGGAATTACCGTTACTCCAGCAGCCTTTGCCTCTTCATCAAGCTCGAGCTGTTTCTCAACAACCTTGAAATTCCCCCCTAAATCGCACATATGCGTTCCAGTCTTGATGGCGACTTCCGTGTGCAAAAGGTTGACAGTGTAACTCACAGCACTAACGACAGAATCAACCTTGGAGAACAATGTTTCCAATTGTGCTCTGTTTGTGGCGTCAACTTTTTCCGCGAAGACCTTCGGTCCCATCTCGTCGGCCAAGGACTTCGCTCGCTCCGCGTCGATATCCGCCACTATGATTTCTTCCACTTTGTCATGTCGAGCAAGGTCAAAAGCAGCGCCTCGTCCCATCAAACCTGATCCAAGAACAAGAATCTTCATGGCATATCTCCTCTTCTGCGTTAGAATATCATTGTGCGGCCAGTAAAATCTGTTACGAATCGCGTCATGTGATTCTATTAGTGAGCTAGTGCAACAATACCCCAAGCAGAACTGTTCATGGCAACAAGAGAAATATGGCGCCCCGATAGCAATAACAAGTCTAGACCTCTCTAGAGAAGATTGCCTGTTTGGTTATGAGCTTAGGAAGCAGAAGCCTCTGCTTAGGAGCGAATGAGGTCTTATTCTCAATCTCGGCAGTTAGCTCAGCTACGTTCATCTCGACCTGATCATTCTCTTCGCGTCGTCTAACACTGAGCTTGCCGCTGCTCTTCTCCTTCTCACCAATCACGGCGATGTAGGGAGTCCACATCTTTTCTGCTGAACGAATCTTCTTCCCAAGAGTCATTGAGCGGTCATCAATCTCATGACGAACTCCGACCTTATCCAGCTCAGAACCCAGCTCCTGACAATAATCCACGAGTGTGTCGTCCACAGGTAGAAGACGAACCTGAACAGGAGTCATCCACAGAGGAAGATGGGGTTTCTTGCCACGCATCTTGTCCTTGTTCGCTTGCTCAAGGACGCCGTAAAGGATGCGTTCGATTGAACCAGAAGGTGAAGTGTGGAGAATCAACGGATAATGCTCCTTCCCGTCTTCACCAACATATTGTATTCCGAAGCGTTCCGCATTCTCGACATCGATCTGTATCGTTCCAAGACAAGCGGACTTCTTCTGCGCGTCCACTACGTTCCATTCCCCCTTGAAAGTGAAGTAAGCATACCGCTCCTCAAACGTTTCAATCATGACAGGCTTTCCAACGGCTGCAACAACTTCATTCATGAAATCGCGATGTTCCTCGAAGAACGAACGCAGAACGCGAAATGAAACCTCGTAATCAATCTCCAACTCCCCGTGCAGCTTCGTCACAAACTCAAGCTGATTTCGAACAGCATCCTTTGCCATTTCAACATCAGCCACTATCTCGTGAATGTCAGGCATGGTGAAAGCTCTGGGTCGTCTCATCCCTGCGAGCTCACCACTCTGCTCACGTCTATAGGAGGGGGCTATCTCAAAGAGCTTCATTGGCAGCTGACGGTAAGAAACCTGTGCCTGAGAGAGCAAGAGGAATTGACCAAAACAAGCTGAGAATCTTGCAAAGTAGTCGCGGTCTCCTGAGCGCACGACGTATTGTCTTGAAGGAAATCGCTGGAGATAGGACTTGAGGGAGGGGTGCAAGTAATCATAGATGAGGGGAGTTTGAACAACATGTGCCCCGTAATCTAGCATCTCCGCAATAACTCGCTCCTCCACAGCTTTCTTCAGAGTAAGCCCTCTTGGTGGCCACCGGAAGTTGCCAGCGTCTGAACCAGGCTCATAATCAGCGAGCTCCAAGTTCTTCATCAACTCGATGTGTGGGGGCGGCTCGTGTGCGGTACGGTCCTTGTCGGTCTCGTACTTCACGTAGAGTCGCAGTTCCTCAAACCCAGTGAAATCGAATTTCTCAATCTCGGTAAGCTTGCTATTGGGTTCTAGGATGTAGAAATGAGAGGTTGCCGTCGCCTCAGCATGAATTGCAGTGAGGTCTTCGCCTTCGGTTTCATCGCGTTCCCGCACAGCTTGAGTGGTGATGTCAACGACCTTGGACCTCTCAGCGAGAGGGTGACCCTTACAGTGAATGAAGAACTCCTTGTACCAGCCAAACGGCACACGAACTACATTGAATCCCTTGAATTTCAGTATCTGTTCCACGTTCTTTAGAAGCTTGAGCGCTGCAGAAGGTTTGGAGGGGCTCTCAGTTAGATGCACCCAGGGATATACTATCAGGTTCTGCTCTTTCACTTCTTTCGCCGCGGTCTCTATCAAGTCAGCAGTCATTTCTGAAGCAGTCTTGATATCTGCCTCGTCTGAGGTTTCCCCGGCAATGAAGTTGACTAGACATGAATCATCCGTTGAATAGGACCTTGACTCGATCTCTTCTGCACTCTTGATTGCTCTCCTCTTCAACGCGTAAGAAAATCCATCGCTGTGAATCTGTAGCATCCTCATGACTGAGACCTCTTCTTGGCTATTGACAATCTGATTCCCCAATTAAGCTTGTCCCATGATGACCTTCGCGTTGTCTATCTTTGCAAGTCACACACGCAAGGTGTACACTCATGCTCCATGGATGACACATTATCACTCTCGTAGGGTAGTAGTTGAGTGGAAGGGGGGGTTCAGATTGTCTAGCAAGCTTGAAGTAGTTCTTTACGATTATGTAGTTGACAAAGCGCTGGTTGTTCTGAATTTGAAGAGTCCTAGAGGAAAACGAATGCTCACTATTGGTGTGATCACAGTGCTTCTAATTGCTGGATCATTGATAGTTCTAAGATATGCGTGGCTACCGTCAGTTGATGACAATGGTCTACCAATTACCCACAGATTCCAAATCTGGGTTGACTCTAGGAGTTATGAGTTTCGTATTGTATTCGATTTCTATCCTTCAGAATCATCTGCGGTGGAGGAAAATGATGAGGCGAGGTTCTCTGGAGTCAGCGTGTCAGTACAAGCAAGTGATGATGGCCATTATGAAATCTATGTCATCGACATACCCAAAGTGATTGCCACTCTGTGGCTTCGTATCCAAGTAGTATCTGACGCGCATTCACCTATGAATCCAGTCATTACCGACCATGAAATAGGTATTATGGAAACAGTGAATGTTGGCGACTATGAGATATCCTACCTGATGACACCTTTCCAAGTATAGGCTACAGGGATTTCTCATTACCAACTACAGGATTGCTCGCTATCTTTGCGAAGGGTCCCCGAGGGTATGTGAGGACTGTCCTGACAGGCATTGCTGTGATCTGTGGCTCTACATCCAGCAACAGACAGAAGGTATGGGTCCAAGAGAGACCAAGAGGCTTGCAGACGGCACAACTGGAAACGTAAGGGAGTGCATCCTGAAGATAGGGGGGAGGATGGATGGTCAAAAAGATAGAGAGGTTGGAATTGAATGCAGAGAAACTCTAGTGATGGTCGTCGAGGATGAATTAATCATATGCCCATTGAAGGGTCACAGCTCTCGTTATCCTGGAACTGCTTCTGGGTCATCCCAAGGAGAAGTTAGCTCTTGTGGGCCAGCAACACGCATCAAAATGAGACCTGCAATTAGAACTAATGGTATTGGTAGTCTAATTATGCCCCAAGAGAACTGAGGAATGGAGAGCAACAACAACTCAGGAGCAATGCCAAGAAATCCCCAGAACAGAGTTCCTGCCCGACTTGCTCTTTGGTCACAATATCTATTCACCTGATAGATAAAGACTAACGTTGGTCCCATGAAGATTGGGATATAGAAAAGATTCATTGGATTAAGAGACGGAAATCGAACACCAGTTCCTTCAAGAGAGCTAATGGACATCACCCAAGCCAGTGAAATAATCTCAAAGACAGTTTCTCTCTCAGCTCCACCCCGTTCAAAGTATGAGAAAGAGAATGGGGCAAGAAAGAAAACGAAAACCAGTGCTATCCCCACCTGTTTAGGAGTCTTTGACCTCATACTCTGAACCTCATCTTTTTGTATACGACTTACATTTCTATCTTTCCTCAACTAAAACGATAGTTGACATCCTTCTTGTCAGTTCATTCCTCGTTCTCATTAATATCTCGATCATTTTGCCTACCTCGGTCCATTCAATCGGGCTTGGCTAGATTCTTGATTCCTGCATAGCATAAGAGTGAGCCGACCAACATCATTGGGAGAATTGTCAATAAGAGAATCCACAGGAAGGCCCCTCCTACACCATCAATCAGTGGTGGCATATATCTGATTCCAACGAACAATGGTACTAGGGTAGACCCAAGAATGAGCCCTACCGTAATGAAAGTATTCACGTAGAACGAGGACGATGTGGTGGTTTCATACGTTGGATTGAGAGCTGTGATCCCAGTGCCAACCAGTGCAGAACCAATCAAAAGCATGAACGCATAGCCTCCAAGAGCGAACCCAACTAGCAGGTCTGGCCCCTGAGCAAAGGCAATCACAAATGCCGGAATAACTGCCATCGGTATGGCTGAGAGGGAGAACGCCACGACCCGGGCTTTGACAAATTTAGTGGTCCCTCTCGGAGCACACTGGATTACCCACAGGTGATTCTTACTCTCCAGAAAACCTATGCCTCCGAAGGTCACTCCACCAATCATTGGGTACACCATGACTATCATCATCAGCCCAATCACGAAACCAGCCATGGGCGGGGCTTCTACAGGAGCTACTGTTGACGCATAAGCGAGGATAAATGGTGGTAGTATGGATACAAACAGACCAAGCATCAGCTTGACAGTATTCTGAGGCTTACGGAAGAAGTCCTTCAGACTCGCTACAACCAGTACCCCGAGAGGTCCGGGTATGATCCTCCGTATGCCCTTGAGAATCAGATTCTCCTCACCCACTGTCTTTACTCTCTCAGTTCGAGGACCCACTTCAAGAGCGAACAGTCTGTCAGCCGATGCTAGCCCAACGCCTACGGAAATGAGCCCAAATGCACATAGGAGCAGAGTGCTGGTAAGAATGTCGAATCCCAAAATTGATGCTGACAATGTGACCTCTTCTCCGGATAATCCTATACCATTAAAGAGGAGCACAGCCCATGATGCCATATCTGCTCCCCAGGTGAAGGGAAAGACCAGGAATACATCCATAGTCATGAATTCTGACATTCCACCAGGGAAGTTCATGAGCGCCATCAATGGGATGATGATGATTAAGGATATGACCATCCCGATCATTTT
>JAUVHR010000138.1 GCA_030593165.1 Candidatus Thorarchaeota archaeon | reverse complement strand
AATGCCGCGTTGAACATCAAGATGATTGGACTCAATGTCTATCATGCATCCGGGGAACCCGGAGAAGGGCCTGTGGAGCTGCCGACAGCAGTCGGAGCTGAGAAGCAGGAAGCCCCGTCTTTCAAGGCGGGGTAGTTCACGACGAGGTTAATCTTTATCAGGAGGGGGGATGCGATAATCTAACACTGACCCGATTGGGTGAATCCTAATGGACACGATTCCAAACGAAATCGACCTGATTCATGATGCTGAGAAAGAGGCGAAGTCAAAGATAGAAGCAGCTGAACAAAGAGCCCGTTCAATGAAGCATGAGACTGAAACAAAGGTACGTGAGATCCAGTCAAAGGCCGAGAAAGAAGCTCAAGACCAAGCCAAGGCAATCATGGATGGAATAGATGGCAAGAAAGCAGAGAGCGAGGCTCGTGCTCAGAAGGAAACAGATGCAAGAGTCTCCGAGATCAAGGAGTCGGCTAAGAAGAAGAGGGCCGGAGCGATTGATGCAGTCGTAAAGATGCTCATAGGAGAGGTGTAGACCCGATGAGTGGAATCGACAACATCATCGAGATGATAAAGACCAAGACTAAGGAAAGAGAACGAAGTATCATTGCCGATGCTGAGAAGCTTCAACGTGAAAGACTTCAACAGGTCGAGGACAGTAGTAAGGAGAAAGCGGATTCCATAGTAGAGAAAGCCGAGCGGGAGGCCAAAGCAGCCCTTTCAAGACACGAGGCCAGTCTGAAGCTTCGGACCAAGCATAAGGTCTTAGAGTCGAAAGACCTATTTTTCACGGAAATTGTAGAGGTTGCTCTTGAGGAAATCAAGAAAATCGTGAAGAGCAAGAAGTATGCAGATGTTATCAAGAATCTCGCAGTGGATGGCGGAATTTCCCTTGGCGAGAGCAAGATTGAGTTGATTCTCCCAAAGGGAACCAAAGTTGACCTAACACTAGCAGCCATTGCTAAGGCCATAGGTGATGTTACTGGCCAGAAGACATCTGTCAAGATTTCCAAGGATACTGTTCGTGCTTCCGGCGGAGTAATGGTCAGAACCGATGATGGCTCCAAGTGGGTGGACAACTGCTTCGAAGCCCGACATGAAAGACTAGAGTCGGAAATCAGAAACAGCGTTTTCTCTATTCTTTTCGAGTAGAAATCGAGTTGAGGAGTTTGGGAGGCCTATGGCCAGTCCCAATCCTCAGCATTAGGAAACTAGTGTCCTACAAGTGTAGGGAGATAATTCAGGAGCAGGAATGCAATAACGAAACCGTAGATACCGATAGCCTCGATAAACACAACGTATAGGATTGACTTACCGAATGTTTCAGGCTTCTCAGTGATGGCACCCAGTGCTGCGGCAGATGCAGTACCCATTCCCAAAGCTGCACCGAATCCAGCAAGTCCGACTGCCAAGCCGGCACCTATCGCAATACCTAGAATACCCCAGCCAGCACCTTCAGTCTGAAGAGGACTGATACCGGGTGATGGGACAGCTCCTAGCGAACTCAATGTTGGTACAATAGCAATTCCTGTCAACAGCATCAACGTGAGAGCGAGAACGATCGCCCCAGCTAAGAACAACATGCTGCTACTTACTTTTATGCTGATTTTCATCAATTCTTCCCTCGATTTTACCATAGAGTGATCATACGTCTAATTGTTTTGGGCGATTCGCCACGTTCAACCCCTACTGCAATGGACCTTATATTCCTGACTTCATAGTACTTCAGACTGAAGAATCCAATCACTGTTCCCAAATGGAAGGGATAGGCAGTGAGCTGTAGCTTTACTCGCTGAGCAACGTAGTCCTCGACCATCATCTCGACTTCGGACATGTCCTGATTGTCCTCGTATACACGCAAGATGTTGCCTGCAAGGTCTTTGTACCGCGTTCCTTCTAGCTTGCTGAGTGCTTCCTTCCATGAGGTGCACCTCATAAGCGTGTTCATCAGTGTCTTCGACCTTGGACTAAAACGGACCATTGATAGCTCAACGATACGCGAGTCCATCTCCAATGCCAGAGCACGGAGCGTCGTTAGAAGATTGCGAAGGTCGACTCGGGGCTCGAGAATATCCATGACTCGCCTCTTATCTTCCGATGAGAAAGCCGAAAGGGCGTCAAGCACGGTTCTCAAGTACCATTCTTCCACAGCAACTTCGAGTGGTGCCGTTGATTGATACTCCTCAAACGCAGGCACTCGTGTAAGAAGAGCAAGTCTGGCATCCCAGTATGGGAGTGCCTCAATCAATGCATCAACAGATTTAGACTCCACAAGTGCTGTGTACTCTTCAGCCTGTTTTGGTGTGATTGGGATGGTGAACCGAAGGATCTCGTCCCGCTCCAACCCGGCATTGATTCCGCGAATCAGTGATTTGATGCTCTCGGCCAAGAACATGTTCATATACATGCTAGTGAAATGTTGAGTCTTCCCGGTTAGTGTCCGAGAGAGCCGATGACTGACATCCGCATAGTCCTTAGCCAAAATGAGTGCAAGTTCATCAGGACTGGGAATTTCATGCGTGAATTCCCGATTGATCATGGGACCGTAATAGGTGTTGCTCAGATGCTTGACGAACTCTTCGTAGTCCTGAGACTGAAGAAGACGTTCATAGTCGCCAAAGGTCAGGAACTTGGACTTTAGACCCCGAATCCTGGCATTGACGAAAGCATATTCTTTGGCAGCCTTTGCCGCTTCCATTCTTGATCAATCCATTTGCAGTCCATGGGGGATTAGACCTTCACGCATGTGCGTCGTTATAAAACTGACGAACCATCAAAAGGTCGTTCGGACAGTCTATGAGCTGTTACACTAGCTTAAATAGTTGGGACCTCCCAGTGATTTGTGGTTCAAATGGCGAAAGAGGACAAGTCAACTACTGCTGATGATATGTTTGACATCGGAAGTCTGTTCCGTAACTCGGCCATAATCACATTCGTTATCGAGATTGTTTCGCTCATCATAATGCTTGGGGCACTGGCTGCTTACTTCATAGGCGGATTACTTCCAGCACTAGATCCAGACACGACCGTATTTCTTCTTCTAATTGGTAGCATAGTCACGTTGGTTGTGTTCCTGGGAGCCATGAGCATCTTCATACGATTCTCAAGGAAGATTAGCAATGCAGTCATCGGACCGGGAATCGATGTTGTTAGTCTTAGCGAGCCAAAAATGAAACCTGTAGTAATAATGTATGCGTTACTGGTCGGACTCATGGGAGTCCTTGGGATTTATAGCTGGTATTTAGTCCACAAGAACATCCTTGGACCTTTGGCTGGTTCCTCAATATCACTTCAGATCTTCAGCATTGCTTTGGGAGCGTTCTTCATATCGCTGCTCATCCAATTCATAATCGCACTCTCTGGACGCAGTGCGACAAAGATGATCCTGGGTGTCCTTGACCAAGACGACTCGGAGTTCGATTAGGCAAATCCTAAGACTGCCCAACTTCATGGCGATTGTAGGAGCGATTCAAGACCCTTAGTCAGGTTTCTCTTCATCAAGGGGAAACTCGACATCTTCCAAGATTTCCTCCATAGGAGGCATGTATTGTCTTCTTGTTCGGGCCGCCTTTTCCACTTCCTCGTAATGGCCCACCGTCTTGTAGACGCTCACAGTGCCAATGACAAATCCAAGCAATACACCAACGATAGCGCCCCATGTAGCTCCCGCTGGTCCATACCACACGCCACCGAGAAGCTGACCTATGAACATCATCACAATGACTGAACAAGGCAGCTCTGATGCAATCGCGCACCACTTGCCGGCGCCAGCCAGTCCGGTCTCTTTGGGGGTCTCGTCGGATGCCATGCCAGTACTATAGTGGAGGAAGGGATATTCGTTTTGGTTGTTAATGCACCATGACGAATGTTTTTGAACGATGAGCAGAATGAGGAGTTGAGGTTAACAAGTTGGAAATTTCTCTTAGCTATGGCGATGGTAAGGTCAGACTTGAGATACCTGAGAAGAATCTAGCAGGGATAGTGGCACCGAAGAGCGTTCAGGCAAGATCCGACGTTCGTGGGGAACTGGCAAGGGCCATGGAGAACCCTCACGGTCCAGCCCTGTTCGACCTTGTAATAAGCAAGAGCGTTTGTGTTCTCGTTGAGGACCATACCCGGGACGAGCCACACGCAGCACTCCTAGATGCAGTCGTTCCATCGCTCATCCATGCCAGCAGGGTTCAATTCATAATCACAACAGGCTCTCACGAAGTGGAACATCCAGGGAACCTGGAGATTGTGAAGATCATCAAACATGCAGCTGACAGCGCGGATCTTGACAAGTACGACATTCTAATCAATGACTGTATGTCCAAGGATATTGTAGACCTCGGAAAAACGAGTCGAGGAACACCCCTGATTGTGAGTGCAGCCGCAGTCGATCATGATGTGTATGTGCCGCTTGCAGACATGAAAGCACACTACTTCGCCGGATACTCCAACGCCCTGAAGGACTTCCTGCCGGGAGTCTGTGCATTTCCGTCTATAGAAGGCAATCATTCCATGGCTTTGGATCCCAACTCCACATTCGGACGTCATCCGTACCACCCGGATCCTGACCGACGCGATAACCCTCTTGCGGACGACATGCGTGAGGCAACTGAAATCATCACCAAAGGAGCCAAGATATTCACACTATCTGTAATAACCAGTGGTGAGAAGCTAGTCTGGGCGGACGCAGGGAGAATGGAACCAGTCATTGCGAGTGGCATCGAGATCTTGGATGAAACCTCAAGCTTCAGCGTCAAGGCCACGTCAAGAATCGTGATATCTCCCGGAGGATACCCTCAAGACAAGAGCCTCTATCATGCACAGCGCGGTCTCGAGCTCACTAAGAACGCCGTTGTTGATGGGGGAGAGATCCTCTTCCTGGCCGAGTGCCGCGATGGTGTCGCCCCAGAAACTGCCATAGAGAACTTCTACGATAAACTCACTGCACCGCTTGACGAGGTCATTCAGTCCATCAGTGGGCAGTATCATCTCTATGAGCACAAGGCATACAAGTTCGCAGAACTCTTACAGCGGGTTTCGAAAATCAGGATGTACACAGAGCTTGATGCGACTATAGTCACATCAGCGCACCTGATTAAGGCTGATAATCCACAATCAGTAATTGATGGATGGATTGCTGAGGACCCGAATGTCAAGATACTCATTCTTGACAAGGCCAACAAACTAGCAGTGTATGCTTCTTGAACAACTCACCAGTTAATTTCGGAAGTCGATTCGTAGAGCTTTGTATATCTCTTGAAACCCTCGTCGTAAATTGCTCTGTTCTCAGGATTGGGTCTCAGTGGCGTCCTTGGTCTCACCATTCTGTCTGCTGCCTCCGCAACAGAAGAAAAGATTCCTACTCCCTTGCACGCAAGAATTGCAGCACCCAGCGCCGTGGCTTCTTCCATCTCAGTGCGAATGACCGGAATGCCCAGAACATCAGCCTGGATCTGCATCCAGACCTCACTTCGAGCAGCGCCACCTGTGACTCTCATCTCAGAGGTAGGTAGACCCAACTCGCGCATCACATTCAGGTTTGTCCGAATCTCGTACGATACGCCCTCCAGTACTGAACGCATCAAATGCTCACGAGTATGACCAAGGGCAAGTCCGGCAAAGATTCCTCTAGCAGTTGGATTCCAGTGTGGAGCACCAGCACCGACAAGGTGAGGGATGTGAATCACTCCCTCGGAACCAGCAGGAACTGTACTGGCAGCTGCAGTCATTATCTCATATGGGTCCCGTCCAGACTCTTCAGCCTCTGTCTGCTCTTTGTGACCAAGGTTGTTTCTGAACCATCGAAGTGCTGAACCGGTTGTGAACATACTCGCCTCGACAACAAATGAGTCAGGAACTACATGACGACTACATAGAACACGTCGGTTTGAATCCAGTCGAAGGGAGTCCGAGAAGGCAAGCATAAAGGTCCCAGTTCCGGTGGTACACTTCGTAGACCCCTCACGGACTACGCCAACACCTAGAGCAGCACATTGTTGATCGCCTCCACCTGCGACTACAGGAGTCCCCTCCGGCAGACCGCATTGTCTTGCGGCGGAAGCTATGACCTCTCCAACTTTCGTGCCTGACATGATCGGTTCGGGCATCTTCTCTGGCGCAATCTCAAAGGCATCCATTAGCTTCTCAGACCACTCCGCTCTACTGATGTCAAATAGCATTGTACGGCTTGCATTCGAGAAATCTGTCACAATTTCTCCGCATAGTCTATTGACTATGAAGTCGTGAACTAGAAGGAACTTGTCTGCCTTCTCAAAGGTTTCTCTCTCGTTCTCCTTTATCCAGAGAATCTTTGGAGCCGAGAAGTAAGGGTCGATAATGAGCCCTGTGACGGAATACACCGTGTCCGGGGTAAGTCTGTCGCGGATCCAGTCACACTGGGAAACAGTCCGGCGGTCTTGCCACACAATCGCGTTGCGCAGTGGTTCACCAGCCTCGTCAACGGGGACTATGGTCTCCCTCTGGTTGGTAACACTGACTGCAGCAATCCGTTCACCACTCACACCATCCTCTCTCAGACAGCGCTGTAGTGTGTTGCATGCGGCATCCCACCAGTCAATGGCGTTCTGCTCAACCCACGAAGGTTCAGGAAAGATGCTCTGAAACTCTTGATAGGAGCGTACTAAGACGTTGCCAGTAGTGTCAAGAACCACCGAACGAACACCCGTTGTTCCTGCGTCAATTGCCACAACTTGGTCAGCCATAGCCTTCACAAGGAGCGTGCAGTCCAGACCTCGATATGAAAGCTTCGAGTATTGTCAGCATTCCACAATGTCATGGAGATCTCTCCTCTCATTTATGAGAACCATCTTCAAGCGGCGATTTCGTTTGATTTGGCGTTCTCGCCTCATTGCTTCTGAGCGCGTAGCAAACTCCTCAACATGCACAAGGAATCGTGGCTTGTGCATTCTGAAGTATCCCGCAGCCTTTGCCCCTCCTGAGAGATGCTCACCAAGTCGACGAACCAAATCATTGGTCTGTCCAGTGTAGTAGGTGTGGTCCTCTGTTTCGACTATATAGACATAGAACATCTTCAGCTGCCCCGTACTTGATTTCACGAGCATGTTATAGCAGTTTGGAATACACAAGTGAACCTGACAAGAAAGAGCTTTAGTCTTGGATTGTGCGGAACCTGAGAAATGTGAGACCTGTTAGCGAGTCTAACAAGGGACTAGTTGCCAATCTCGGCGATTTTCCTAGTCAGTCTCTTCATGGTCGGAACAGACATATTTGTGATTTGAGAACCTGCGATGAACCTTTGAAAAACAGGTCCCAATGAACATGTATTTCAGACCTGAGAACCGATTAGAATTACTTAGAGATACCAAGAATGGCCAACATATTAGATAGACTTCGATAGCAGTCTTACAGGAACAGGCAAAATGAAAAGTGCAATATCTAATACAGAAGAGCGGCATCAATCAGGCAATTTGATGCAAATTGTTTTCGTTGGTTTTCTTACATTTCTAACAATCAGTGCGGCAGCCCTTCTTTATGCCAACCAACCTGAATTCATACTTGGGAGATTCAGTGGAGTAAGTGAGTTGGAATACACGCTTTTTGACGTTATGTTATATTCAGCGTATTTGATTTTTGGAATTCTGACAGGAGCAATGTCAGATAGATGGTCGCGTCGGCGAATTTTCGTAATTATAGGAACGTCTGGCTCAATTGTATTCTATATGCTGATGACGACTGCAACATCCTATGTGATTTTGCTCTGCTATAGATTCATACAAGGCGCATTTACGGTCATGGCGTGGCAATCCTATATGACACTAGCGGTCGATTTTTCGGATGAAAAGTCTCGTGGAAAGCATATGGGAATTTTTGGAGCCTTACTTGCGCTCTCATTCGGTTTCGGACCTGCTGTTGGCGGAATGATTGCATCTTATGGAGTATTAGTTCCATACTACGCTGCAGCTTTTCTAAACATGATGGTATTGATATTGACTCTTTTGGGTCTGAAAGACCCGCATCAGACAAAAAGAAAACCGAGTCTGATGGAGAGTATTTCTCTTGCCAAACGCAATCCAAAACTTGTCATCCCAATTACTTTCAATTTTGTTGATAGATTTCATATGGGTTTCATTCTAACAGCACTTCCATTATTTCTAACAACTGTGCTTTCGCTTCCTGAATCACTGAGAGGAATTTC
>JAUVHR010000367.1 GCA_030593165.1 Candidatus Thorarchaeota archaeon | reverse complement strand
ACCACAATTCGAGCAGACTTGGGCATTCGGAAGATGGTGGCTATGGCCGCAGGTTGAACAATAGTTCGTTCTCGGCTGCCCAAAGGCGTAGGTCCGTTGAGACGGAGATTGCACATACTCTGACACATGCATCCTCATCCTTGCGCGCTTTCCAATTTTGCGAAACGCGATTACAAACCCTACAATTGCCAATAGGGGAATGCCTGTGACTAGTATCGCCAATTCCATGCTGGATAGAGAATCGGGATATTGAATCTCGACAGTTCCTTCAATATGTTTCCTGACAAGCGAGTCGTAATTAACGAACACAATGCGCCACTCACCGTCTGAGGGCACACTAAAGCTTGTCGAGTAAATTCCCACGCCATTTTGTACCATATAGGCTGTAGCATCCTGTTCGCTGATCCAGAGATTGTAATTCTCGGCATCGCAGATGAAGAAGGTGATGCCCGCTCCGGAGGTGACCTCAAAGTCCACATAGATTACATTGCCCTCATCAAGCTGAGTCCAGTTGAGGTAATATACTGATAATTGGTCTACCCATATATCGAGGTCAGCAAGAGGTTGTATGTTGTTCTCTTGAGCTGGTGCTGCAGCTTGTACCAATGCAGGGGCCATGACGATGATTAACAGAACGCCTGTGATGGCTTCCTTCTTCATGGACATATCCCGCCTTGGTCTAGGAGAGTGTGTCGCAAGAATATGTAACTTCTCTTGACAGACTCCTCGGTCGCGGCAAGGCCAAGGCGAGAGTCCATAACAATGGAGAGCTTGAGGGCATTATCGATGCGATAGGTAGAAAAGTAGAATAGCAGATTCATCGCCCAACCTACTTGGCTGGTGAAAATCTCCGTGGATGATGAATCCGTAGCGGCAAATGATGGTGTTTTGCTAATCTCAGAGAAATGGATAATCAGGATTCTGGTCATGTTTGCTTTTTTTTCACCAATACTCCTCAGAGTAGAGTACAATCTCGATTTTGGATCCTTAGTGGTGTTCATGGGTGTCTTCTATACATTGACTTCTGTGGGTGGCCCCTTTGTTGGATCCATTGATTTCCAACAAGCCCTGATAACAACCCCAGTATTTCTTCTTCCACAACTCCTGTTTGTTTGGTACATGCGCAAGTATTACAGAAACCAGACTTCGAAAAGCAATCTGATACTCGCAGGTTTGTTTGAAGAAATGCCTAAAATCATCGTCAGTGTATTCTATGCGTCCGCTCCGATATTCAACTACTTCCGTATTCTTGTTCCAATTCCAATGCTATTACTTGCTGGCATGGTCCTCATCATTATGTTACCTCCCCAAAGAAGGCAAGATGAATCAATTGTGTTTCGCGAGCCTGGTCTGGAATCCTGAACTAAGTTGATAATCCGCAAAAATGCAGAGCAGATGCAATCACTGACTATGGCTATAATCAGATTTGGGATTTTTTACTCCTTATCCGTACTATTGCAATGACTACGATAAGCGAAACAATAGGACCGACGATGATTGGAACCACAAGAATGAGAACGTCCAAGTATGGAACATCCACGGAACTGTTTGGGGAATTTTCCGTCTTGCTGATAGTTATGTTCAAAGCAATTTGCTGAATGTACCCAGGATTTGTAATATTCAGAACGTAGAACGTGGATCTTGGAATGAATTCGCCCTCTGCGTGTTTCGTGTCGCCACGGTGCACCATCGTAAATGAGTTCGTTTCAGATAGGATACTGATGCTCAGAATTGGCTCTTCTATGAGGGAGTCAATTGGCGATATGTTTGACTTGACACCATATGTGGCATATGGTTCAAGAAATAGACTTTGGGAGTAATATTCTTCGGATTCCACAACAAGATTAACCCTCTGAAAGACTATCGCGTCGATGTCATTGGCTGGAATATTTTGGAACGGAAAAAGAAATGAGAGGATTACTAGTCCGGCTACCAAATGCTTCAACGAAGCATGCACTAAAGACATAATCCTCTCCAATTTTGTCCCTTTGATTGCCACCTAGTACCAGTACATCCATAGCTCAGGCTCGCGTCCAAAAGTATATTGATCTCGTACGGGGTCGAAGATGGCAGCAACAGCATATATTTTGATTTCGAGAGTTGTTGAAGTGGCATCAGGAATCGTTACCTTATAATCCCTTGGTGGTACACATCCGATACTCCCGCCGTCCTGCCATGTGCCCGATGTGCCCCATCGGTAATAAAGCCATAGATTCTCTGGAAGTATTTCCGCGCAGGAATCGTAGTCAATACGGATCTTGTATACGTCTGCAGTCTGGTCTATACTGTTGATTCTGAAAACGATGTCAAGGTGATAGAAAAACCAGCTTCCGCCTTCAGTGGCCACGTTGGTTGACGTAACCCAGCTTCCATGGTTCTGATAGATATAGTCCCAGTATTCCACACCAACGTCGGGAGTTGGTGGCCTAGCGCTTGCGTAGGAAACAATCACTGGTTGTATTACAAACGCCAATATTACAGTTAGAAAAAGAACTTGTTTTGCAATTTTCATATGCGCACCCCAAATTACTTTGATTCTCGCCCAAGAGAATCAAATACATGTATGAGGAGCTTACTTAAGTAGATTATGTCGCAAAACTGACGGAATGCTTGACAGAAGAGCTGGGCGGAGCGGGACTTCCATTCACTACATCATGATTCTTACATACTATCAGGTCTAGGTCCTAGTAATCATTCACTACTATGACCCTATACCCAATCTTCCGATCAGACTATGCAATACTGCCTTTCTCCCGAAGTATCGTGCTAGCTGGTGCTACGGGGGGGAGGATACATACGTCATAGAAGTCCAAGGCGCGCCTCCAACGGTCAATGTCGAGGTCATTGGGGACTATGATACGGCTGTTCTGTATGACTAGGGCTGCGCTAGGTTTTGACCTTAGCATCACGTTTCCTGTTCCCTAAATCTTTAGGGCTTCATAGAATTCCAAGAAGTCCAGCTACTCCTTCTCCACCCATTCCCTTCATCTGCTCTTTCATAAGGGTTTCAAAGTACTGTTTTATGATCGACACCATCAGCAAGATACCTGTCCCGCTCGCTAA
>JAUVHR010000290.1 GCA_030593165.1 Candidatus Thorarchaeota archaeon | reverse complement strand
CAAGTTTACCTCCCCAAGTCTGAGGAGATCGGAATGGTCCACTTCGAGATTCCCGTTCAATCTGGAGTGACTGATGAGAATGTGGATTACGTCACCAAGACTGTGAAGGACTTGATGAGTTAGTCATTCAGGTTTGAAGTGAAGTAGTATATCCCTCAGATCCTTAGAATTGATGGTCAAAGTCGCTGCTTCACTTACAGCTTTGGATGTCGGATTGAAGGCTATGCTGAAGGCTGAAATCCCGAACATATCAATATCATTCTCACCGTCACCCACGCTAGCAAGGTTCTCCTGTGAATAGCCTCTGTTACCGAGATGTGTAGCTGCTGCCTGAGCCTTTGCAGGACCATCCATAACATGGAGGACAGTCCCATCATGAGCCCCGTCAGTTTCTCCGAGTATGTTCGAATAGGCAAAGTCCAATTGAAGCCTTTGTGTTAATGGGCGAAGATAGAACTGGCTTACACCACTTGAGATGATTCCCACCTCATATCCCCAGGCTTTCAGTTGTAGGATAGACTCCTCTGCGCCAGACATCAGGGGAATGTGTTCGATTATTGAGTCAAGGGTCCTGTCAACAGGCACACCCATCCAAATCTTGGAACCTTCTACTATCCCTTCCCTGAATGACGCACGTTTCTCTCTGACTTTCACAAGAGCCTCTAAGAATTCCTTCTCGATTCCCAGCGCCTTGGCAACCGGATACACTGCGCTTGGACCATCATAGATGACCCCATCAAGATCCAAAGCAATCACCTTGATTTTGTGCCTCATTCTACAACTTTCCTTGACCGAAATAAGTAGTGGAGGGGACCTACGAAACAGTATTATCGCTTTCGTTACACCATTTTCAATGACTCGACATGAATATTGTTCGGAAAAAACGTGGCTCTATCAACGAGATACGCAAGATAATCAGGAAGGAACGAACAGAAGAAGAGCTAACCTTTGATGTTGGAAGGACACCACGAAAAATCCTAGAGAGACTCCTCATTGTATGTGGCAATGTGGGAAAGGACAACGTCAGCCTCTACAAGAAGAAGGCAAAGGAGATACATGCGGACTTCATCGAGGAGAAGGGATCTTCATGGGTGACCACTCGGAAAGGCATCCGCAAGGCATTCGAAGAGAAGAAGCACGACGCAATACTGCTCATTGGTTCTGCTGAGGAGTTACCTACCACACCGTTTGGACACGGCGAGGCTTCAGCATGGACGGACTTTTTCATGCAAGACATGTCTGGTGATGGATACCCCGACACTCCAGTTGGGCGAGTGTTCGGAGCTCCTAGAACCATCCTCTATCACATGGACCCCAAGATTATTGACAGCGACATTGCTGTAGTCTTTGATTCCCAACCCGGTCGCTCAACGCGCCATGTTGAAAGCTTAGCGGAGCTAGGCTTCGATGTTGAGATCATGAAGAAGTATGACCCGTCCGAGGCCAGACTTCTAGGTATAAGCGAATTCATTCTCCAATTCTCAGATGGAGTCTTCACCTCAAGGATTCATGGCTCACCGGACCGCTGGGCTTCTCACAACTCGGTGATTCTCTCTCACGAGCAGGCTGCTTCGATCAACTTCGAGGGATATCCCGTTGTCTTCGCAGAAGCTTGTAGTACAGCACAGGAGGGCCCACTTCTCAAGGCATTCCTTGACCAAGGAGCCGTTTACATAGGGGCAACCTTGGACACAATCAACAACAGCCAGTCTTTTGCTGAATGGCGCGATTGTGCGTTCGCTGATGGATGGAAGTTCGGATTCCTTGACCTCTTGGACACCTATGATATGATCGGTCAGGTCAAAGTCAATGTTGACCGCGGAATCTATGAGCGGCTTGACAAGAGCATTCTCCAAGAGATTGAACGGGTTCGAACTGGAGAAGACCCAAAGACTAAGACAGCGGAAGCTCTCTCCACACTAGAATGGACGCTGTTCGGGAATCCAATAAGAAGGACCACGGTCGGACCCGATGCCAACTTCACTCCGGGTAGAATCGGTGTTGACACCTAGAGAATTTCGAATGGAATGCATATGTCTGTCAATGAACTCCTGACGCTTCACGGGACTGTAGGTATGAATTCCCTTTACACACCGTTCATTGATTGGAAAGGAGTGTGAGCCATGGGTGGCGGTTCTGGATGATATGCAAAAAAGATGATGGGTTTCGTGGCTCATCGTCTTTTGCTTAATCTCACCCCCAGTACCTTCTGTTAAGATAAGTGAAAATTGCAGAGGTATCCAGACATCCATTGATGGGTAAAAGAAATTCTTCTGGTGAAATCACGTGATATCGTTCAGGCTCGCGTAGAACACTCTTCCAAGCTTCGGATATCGTTTCTCCAATCAAATCAGGAGAGGTTACTCGTTCTTTCAACTCTTTGTTCTTTGAGGGAATTACATGGAGGTGAATGTACTCATCACAATTGTATTCAAGACTCTGAACCATTTTCCAGCCTAGCAAAGTCTGCCGCATCAGTTGGTAAAATGGGTAATAATACAGACTCTCAAGACTTTGCGAATGAATTGGACAATCCGGTTCTGTAAGCAGTCGATCATATATTTTGGCTCTGGTGGGAGTATACTTGTTTTTCGAGCTGTAGTCTTCTGTGTATTTCCATTCAATCATCACCAAGATATTTCTCCCGTCAGGTTTCATCCCTACCATTACTGCATCAATTGAAGTTGAATTTGCCCCCCTTGTGTGCGATCTTTCACCCAAATGATTCTCATAGCCAACTACTTCAAACTCCACAAATCCATCATCAACAATCATTGCTTCTACTATATCAGAACGAATATTTCTCAAGATTGCGTTTGCTACATCTTTCCTTTGTCGAACAAAATAGAGGTGATTGAGGCAAGCTATCTGTGATGAAAGCAAGTGCCCACTCGCTTGATTTCCTACATCCCCCCACCAGACAATCTGATTCCTTGTAAAATAGTTGACAGCATCTTCTCTAATCCCATCCCACAAATTAAGCACAGAATCTTTTAGAACAAATTCTCTCTCCAGTTTATCGTACACACCCCCACCAGGATCTCGAAAAACATCGTCTCTAATTCCTATCATCCTTCTTCTTTCATCTTCACGAAAAGTCATTAATTGCCGCCCTATATCTTGGGAAACTCTCGGAATAAATCAGTTTGCTAATTGAATGGATGACTGAAACCCATCACTCTACCGACCACGGGTCATTCCAAGTACTGAATATCATGATTCCGAGAACCATCTGTTGAAACAGTCAGCTGACTTCTTCTGGTCCTTCTCTCTTCCCATATTTTCCAATGATTACCGACATCAATACGATGGCACCTCCAGTCATTGCCAGCACAACAAAGACGTGTAATAGAGAGTACATTAGAGTGATGCCAAATAGTAACGTTAGAGCAGCTGGTGATATGAATATTACAAGTGGTAGACCACTGACAATGAGAATGACCAAACCTGATAACAAAAAGCGTCCAACAACTATGACATAAAGCCATCACACCAATTGTTTGGGTACTAATGGGAATTGTCGCGTTCCTTGCACTCATGGTTATCCAGACCTGGAGATGGTACGAAGAAATACGAATCATCTCTATAATCTGGACTTGGGTACCTACTGGAGACCTCTCTGGCCTTCTTTTCTATTGGACATTATTGTGGACTGGGCCCGTTTGGTGGTTTTTTATCGTGCCTCCCGCATTAATCCGAATATTCTATGCAAACTATATCATCAGATACAGTGAGGGTACCACAACTAGTAAAGGACTAGTAGGTTTCGGGATTCTTTTTGATCTATTGCCTATCGTCTTTATGCTCCCTTTCCGATCTTACACTGCTGTCTTGATTCCAATTCCTGTTGCCCTCATCATCGCTCTGGTTGTCAAATCTCGGATTAAACCTCTTCGTAAGCCTTCAGATGAACCACGTACTTACGGTTTCAGCCGCTAATCAATTGAAGCGAGATTCTCTTGGATCACATATAGTCAATTCATGTTGCTGATGCGAGAGAAGTCAAGGAGTGCATGGAGAGCATCTCTGAAGCTGAACATGTGGTTGTGAACTACTTGATAGTGAGACTACGCGTTCTAGCGCGGGCTTCGACCTTGGTATTCGGAATGTCTTAGGTAAATTGTTTGGGGATGGCAAGAGAGGGTCTTCTCAGGAAGTTCAACAGAAATCAGAGCTTGTTCTGAATCCGGATATGCTTGGCTACCTTGGCGAAAACGGCAGGCCGAAGACTCATAAGAGCAAACAAAAGAAGTCAGTCAATCTCAAACGGTGACTGAATTGTCGGCAGGTTCAAAGAGAAACACGAAGCTCTGGCGCATCTGGTCGATGTACCTTAAGGAGATCAGACTCATTCGAAATGATGTGTATGCTCTGCTTCTGATTTTCTGCTTGCCTGCAATGATAATGGGGACAATGTGGCTTGCCACCGAGCAGGGAAACGTGTCCATGGCCGGAGAAGGAGAGAAGAACTCCGATGCCTTAACAATTGGGATTGTGGACATAGACCCAACCGATACATACCCAGGCGAGGATCTCTCAGAGAACTTCACTTGGTACTTAACTCAGAGTCCCGACTTCATTGTAGTCATCTATTCTTCGGAAGATGACGCATTGGACGCACTGTATAGAGACTGGATCGATGCATACGGCGTTATAGGGTATGGATTCGAGGGGAACATTACTGGTGATATACCAGCATTCGTGGATGTTCACATCAGCAGCACGGAGTTCATGTCACAGGCAGCCATCTTTGGCGGCTTCAATGACGTTGTGGCTGAGTTCAGAAGCG
>JAUVHR010000273.1 GCA_030593165.1 Candidatus Thorarchaeota archaeon | reverse complement strand
AACGCCGCTGGTCCATTGTAAGCAGCTATTTGATTTAGTTCTTGATGACTCATGTCGCCCAACGTTTGACCCAAGTATCCGATCCATTGAAGACATTCCATCCGCCCTCGTCCCTCTGATAGAGAAGCAGAAACCCCAATTGGAGTGACAGATACACAAGTTCAATACAAAGGTCTGGCGTGCACTAAGAAAGCTTGACACTGGAAAGAGTGGAATAGCTCGCAATATCATCAAGGTCAGAAAAAAGCCCAGTGCCGTGCCTGGGCGGACAGAACAGCAATGTCCCACAATGTCCAACTTTCAATGAACGGTCTATGCTTAGAGCGGAAAGAAGATAAACATCGTCCGAACAACTCACCAACGTGGGTTGACATGATATCGAACGATAAGCCTCAGAATGTAATCATTGTAATGACCATCATCATCGCTCTCATGAGTAGCATTTCTCTGTTGTCAAGTGCATCCTACTACGGTGGCAGCATTGTTCTGGCCCAAAACATTGACGTTAGTCTGGTGGCTGTCAATGTTGTCAATCCTGAGCCATCCAATGAGACGAACCCTTCGCTATCCTTTGTGTTCAACTTCAGAGCGCTCCAGACCGCAAATGGAGAAGCCACATTAGTATTCATGCAGGCGGAAATCTATCTCAACCAACAGAAGTTCAATTATTCATCATTCAGCCGGAACTTTCCATCAGCAGATAATACGGTAGTTCCTGGGTTCAACATGAACTTCTCGCTTGCGGCGACAATCAGAGAACCGATAGATGCACAGATTATCTACGATGCCTTCGCTGCTGACACTTGGACATTCAGCATCGTCTTTCATTTCTCTTATCACGTCTTCGACGCAAGAGCAGATTCACGGCGGACCATGGTATTCGCATGGCCGTGACATCGTTCAATCAATAGTGAGGCGGAACTAGCCAGGAGATTACGTCCCTGTGTTAGCTCTGATACTGCGTCGACTCTGACAGGATTCACTCCCAAGCTCTGAAGGCTCTACTGCAAGCTTGTCAATGTACTGTGTGCGAACAAGTGTTTCAACAAGTCTGCATTGCCGCAAACAGCTTGTCCTCCGCCAAAGCTATGAGAATTGAAATCTTTGAATAAACCTATTAGACAAGCCAAGGTTAGCTCATACTGCTATCGAGTCTTTTCTTCAGGTCCGAGATTGTAGGTACAGCCAGAGAATCAACTCCGCGTATTTGGGCGAGTTCGACCGAAACCATATCCATGAAGTGAATCTGAGCAAGAGCTTCTACAAGCTCTGACTCGGTTTCAAGGTTCATATGAATCGGTTCTACTCCCTTTTCAGACAGAATGTCGGAGGTCTTGTCGATTCTACGTGTGATTCTCGCTGATTCCCACTGGCTTCTGAGAAAGACTGGCACGACTTTGTGATCAGAGTATTCACCAAATGCCTCAACTTCATTGTGGTTCAACTCCGGGACCTCCAGACTGAATGCAAGTGTCTTTGCATTCTCGTTAATCTGACATTTCGCTCTGTATGCAACTGGCGCTAGATGACCCGCCCCAATGAAAAGGGGCACTGAGTTATGAAGTGTTGATGCGACATCTGAAGGGGCGTTTCCTATGGAGTTCCATCCTTTAGCCATACGTTCGAGATCTAGCGAGGCCGAGTAGAGATCACTTCGCTTCAATCCTGTAAGCGATTCAACAAGCGGTTGCATAATGGAGAAGATTAGTGGAAGTGCGGCACGAGGCTGAATACCTGTGGGCAATTCTTGGAGTGGGTTTTTCAAGGATCTCTCTTGGAGCAATCCTCCACTTGTAATGGCAAAGACGATGCTCTTCGCCGCCGACGCCTGCTCAAAGGCTGACAGAGTTTCCTCAGTGTTCCCAGAGTAGCTAACGACAACAGATGCCCAGTCTTCCCTGACGCACGTTGGAATGCTGTACCCTCGAACTGAGATGATTGGTATCAACGAGGCCATCTGGAGCAGTCCCCGGGTAAGTGCGCCAGAAATCGAGCTGCCACCCATCCCAATAAGACAGATTCCTCTCAGTCCAGAAGCTCCCGTCTCTTGGGCCTCTAATAAGAAGTCGTCCGCGGGCTGCAAAGCACGGAGGAGTGCAGGGAACCCAGTCACAAGTGACTTCATACTCTGGAAGTTAATTCCTTCAACTCTCTTCAATGAAAACCCCTGATATGAAAGGACGACGGGGACTTAAAGCTGACTCCTCTTGCAGACTGGATGACTTCCTTGGGCTGGTGTACTCTCCTCCTCTCTTCTAGGTATCTAGCAAGCTTCATTAGAATGATATCTGACCTCCATTGATGAGGATTCAATATGGGCATTATGAAAGCCGCTGCTGTGAAAGGAATCATCCCAGCTCGCAATAAGGTGAAGGAGTTGAGGTCCAACCTGTTTAGATTGATGACCGAAACTGCTACCGTCATGGAAGAGAGATTTGGCGAAGAAGGTCTGACTGCGGTCGCTGAGGTCTTTAGAAGACTGGGCGGACAAGACGGGCAGAATATGAAGGACCGACTTGGCCTAGAAGAAAATCTACGAGGGGCTCTTGACGCTTGGCTGATTATTGGTCACATGATGGGTTCGAAGATTGATGTCACTTGGACCTCAGACAATCGTGTCGAGACTGACCATCCGTTTTGTCCTCAACACGAATCATTCCGGAAAGCTGGCAAGATGTACTGTGAGGCTGTCTGCTGGCCATACGTGGAGGCAGTAGCCAAAGGGATTGATCCTCAAATCGAGATGGAAGTGCCGAAACCAGCCACCGCAGAAGAGGCCTGCACAAAAGCACTTGTTCTGAAAGCTCCATCAGATGAGTGATGGCATTAATCTTAAGTAGAGTAATGCAGGCAACTCACGTGTGACCGCGACATGTTTGAAGCAGTTATCTTCGATATGGATGGCACGCTGACTGTCCTCACTCTCCCGCTTGAGGCGATGCGGCGGGATACTAAGGATATCTACATAAGAAGAGGGCTTCCACCAGAGCTGCTGGACCCCGCGGACGGAATTTCCAGTTCGACTCTAAAGGCTAAGGAATACTTCCTGAACAATGGTATGCAATCTGACGAATGGGATCGGCTTCAGAGTGAAGTCGACGAGGTACTGAGCAAGCATGAATCAGGAGCGGCACGGGGCGCAAGGGCGATTGAAGGGGCGCTTGATGTTGTGAAGAGAATCCGACAGAAGGGATTCAAGACTGCGATACTTACGAACAACGGACGAGAGGCTGTCAATCTAATTCTTGGTCAGCTCCCGCTTGACCCTTTATTCGACATAATCCAAACAAGGCATGAATCGCCAAGTCCTAAACCTTATCCTGAGGGTCTCATGCATATCCTAGAGCGTCTCAACATTTCAGCCAATCATGCCCTTTACGTTGGCGATGCTAGAATTGATGGAGTAGCGGCTAAAAGAGCAGGTATAGAATTCTGGGGAGTCACAACGGGTGAGACCAAGGCTGATGTGCTGAAATCTGCCGGTGCTTCGAATGTCTTTGACTCTCTGAGCGAGCTGTTCGCGTTTTTGGAATCGTATGATGTCGGTCAACAATGCTGAGGAAACCGCCTTTTCATCTGTCTTAGATTTCATTATATATACAAGTGTCCAATTAAAGAATAAGGCGTTTCAGGGGCCATTTACAGTCATTCTCTCTCTCCTCCTTCCGCGTCTTCTTGCTGGCCCCTCGCCACCCTTCTTTCGTCACTTTTCTGCAGACTCAAAAGGTCCCAAGACATTCAGATTCATATCAGTACATATGATGAAGTCTTAAATACTATTAATACCTATTATATCTTGGAGCAAGGGGCTCACAACCGCTTTGAATCCTCTCCTTCCTTCGCACTCACTCTCTCCCTTTTGTGAGCCCCGATACCTCCAACTTTCTTCTCGACTCTCATTCTTCTGTACGAAATTCTATGGGATTCTTTCAGTTGGTTTCCAGCAAGGGTTAAAAGGAACACATCGGTCCGCATGAGACGGAGCGAGAAACCATTGACGATGGCCAAGAAAGCAGTTGACAGCACTTTCAGGAAAATCCTCACTTACACGGCAGAAATCGTAGCGTCCATCTTACTGCTAATCTTCATTTGTCTGCCTTTGGCATTGGCTGTCCCAGGCTGGATTCAGCATGTGTTGTTCAGCACCCCCAAGGCTGACCTTTTGATCAACCCAGCCCTGTGGTTCGGTGCAGACGGAGCCCTTGTAGTCATTGTTGCACTTGCAATCCTCGGCCTAATTCTTGGCTACCCTGCTACCATGAAACTCATCACCCGAGAAGGTGAAGAGAAGGAAGAGCCGGTGGAAGCGGAAGATACCAAGGAAGAAGAAGCTGCAGATGTCGACAAGGAAGTTGACGAGCCTGTGGAGTCCACTGAGGAAGTCACAGAGGCCGATATCGAAACTGAAGAAGCGACCGAAGAAGAATCAGAGGAATGAACTTAATCCTCTGCCTTCTCTTCCTAACTATATCATCTGTCTAGAATTTGATTTTTTCACGAAGTTTCTCTACAAAAGATCTGAAGCTATGCGCAGTCTTGGAGTCTGGCTGTTCGATTATGAAAGGAGTGCCCTTGTCACTCATCGTGACAATTCGGGGATCAAATGGAAGTTTGCCCAGATGATCGACCCCCAACTCTGCAGCAGCCTTCTCAGTGACGCCATGCCCAAACAGCTCATGTGATTCCCCACAGCTCGGACATACGAATTCAGCCATGTTCTCCACAATGCCGAGAACTGGAACGCCCATTTTCTTAACTAGACGTATTGCCCTTCTTGCATCAAGTACGGCAACTTCCTGCGGAGTTGATACGATGACAACACCGTCCAAGTCAGGTATTTGCTGAAGTACGCTAAGAATCTCGTCTCCAGTTCCTGGAGGTAAGTCCGCGACTAGGAGGTCAAGTTCTCCCCAGGCAACGTCACCCAGAAACTGACCAATGATCTTTGCAACAAGTGGTCCTCGCCATGCAATGGCATCATCGGTATTCTGGAGGAGGAATCCCATTGACATGACCTTCACGCCAAGGGGTCCATCTATAGGCAAAATGGTCTGGTCTACTGCTCGGGGATGTTGGCCTTCCATTCCAAGAAGCT
>JAUVHR010000097.1 GCA_030593165.1 Candidatus Thorarchaeota archaeon | reverse complement strand
GACTTGGTTTCAACTGAGTTGGGCATGAATCTACGGATGTTGTTCCCCTCTAATCAAACCCCCGACAGGTTCACAATCGCTTGAGATGGGAAGTGCTTATCAAGGGTACAGGCGCACAATTCATTGAAACACCTTGGGCAGACGGAAAGACGACGCAGACGACCAATCATCACTTGAGGACTTCTTCGGAGCATCATCTGAGGAGGACTCATCAACCGAATCTGCGTCTAATCCTAGACGCGGGGAAAAGGGCGACCCTCCCAAAGCTCAGGAATCGCCGTCAGAAACAAACACTCCATTGGAGGATACTCCTGAGGCTAGCGAAGATTCGGAAGCAGATGTTGAAAAAGAAGCAGAAGAAGTGGAAATCATTGTTCCTCTTTCTCGTATCGAAGACTCTGAAACTCCTAGAAACCTACCACCATCATTCTTGTTATCCGTTGATTATGCAGGTACTGAGAAGAAGGCTATCATTAGGCTCTACGACCCCGCTACAAAGAGGATCTATTTTTGGTTTGATAACACTGGTCATAGGCCCTACTGCTACACTGACCTACCTCCTCAAGTGGCCGCGTCCAAAGCGAGAGGCAATCGTGGTTTTGTTGGAGTCGAGTCTATTGAACTTGTGGACCTTCTTAGTGACCAGAAACGGACAATGACCAAGGTCATTGCGACTGATCCATTAGCCATTGGCGGTGGCTATGGATCGATTAGAGACCTGCTTACAGCAGATCATTCCTGGGAGGCAGCTATACGCTACAGGAACTGTTACACATACGACAGAGAGATTTTATCTGGTCTTCTCTATAAGATCGAAGAGGGGAATCTTGTAGCGGTAGCTCCAGAACTGGACCAACAAACATTGGAAGCTTTTCGTGCAACACTTGACGATGATGAGGACAATCAAGAGATCATGGACACTTATGCGCCTGTCTTTTTCACTGATGTTCCGGACATTCGAAGGATTGCAATTGATATCGAGGTCTACACTCCTGTTAAGAATCGCATACCTGACGCGAACACATCCCCATATCCTGTCACTGCCATTGGCTTGTCTGATAACGAAGATTACAACAAGTGTTTCGTTCTGAGACGCAAAGGCCATCCAAGTGGGACTAAGACTAGCGATTTCCCGAAGGACTTGGAAATAGTCTTCTTCGAGGACGAATCTGAGATGTTGATTGAAGCCTTCAGGGTGATTGACTCCTATGCGATAGTCCTCTCGTTTGTGGGTGATACCTTCGACCTCAACTACTTGTTCCATCGAGCACAGCGACTTGGCGTTAACATGGATCAGTACTGTCCCATCCGAGTACTACGTGACATTGCACTTCTTAGACGGGGAATTCATGTCGACCTTTACAAATTCCTGAAGAATCCCTCTATCCGCCTGTACGCTCTCTCAGGTGCATACGATCGGAGCAATCTAGATTCCATTTCCAAAGGTCTCCTCAATATGGGCAAGCTCGAACTGAGTGACGAGATAGTGAACCTACCATACTACGAATTGGCCCACTATTGCTGGCGGGATGCCAACATTACCCTACGGATTACAAGCTATGAAGACAACCTGCTACTCCGTTTGATAGTCCTACTCATGCGTATCTCTCGCCTTTCCATGGAGGACGTCACTCGACTTGGGATTTCATCGTGGATTCAGTCGCTTTTTAGACAAGTGCATCGTTCCAACGGATACCTTATTCCACGCCAGAGCGACATTAAGGAGTCCAAGTCCGCAGATGCACATACAGAGGCCGTGATTAAGGACAAGGCCTTCAAGGGTGCAATCGTGATTGAGCCAGTGGCTGGCGTCCACTTCAATGCAACTGTACTCGACTTTGCCAGTCTATATCCAACAATAATGAAGCGCCACAACATAAGCTATGAGACTGTTGACTGTCCTCATGAATCTTGCAGAACTGACCCCAACAATCGTGTACCTGAAACAGGTCACTGGACATGCAAGGAACGCAAGGGAATGATTAGTCAGACTATCGGTTTCTTCAGGGATACACGAGTAAAGTGGTTCAAGTCCAAGAGTAAGGATATGACACTGGATGAACAGACGAGAAAGTGGTACACCGTCGTTGAGAAAGCGCTCAAGGTCTATGTAAACGCATCTTACGGTGTAACAGGGGCTCAGCACTTCGAGCTATTCTGTTTGCCCGCAGCTGAGAGTGTCACAGCGTACGGCCGAGATGCAATCATACGGACAAAAGAGAAAGCCGAGTCAATGGGGATTCGAGTGCTTTATGGTGACACCGACTCGGTATTCTTGGACAATCCATCCAAAGAACAACAGGAAGAAATCATTGAGTGGTCTGTTAGAGAACTAGGCATCGAACTTGAGGCTGAGAAGACCTACAAATACGTGGCATTATCTAGTCGCAAGAAGAACTACATTGGTGTGTATTATTCGGGATACGTCGAAGTAAAGGGGTTAAGTGGCAAGAAACGTAACACTCCCGATTTCGCACAGGACGCTTTTCGCAGAATGCTTGATGTATTGAGCAAGGTAGACAGTGTCGAAGGCTTTGAGGCAGCAAAGGAAGAAATCCGAACGATAGTCTATGAAGTCATTGATAGATTGGAAGGGAAGACCGAACCATATACCCCCGACGAACTAGCCTTCAGAGTTCAGATGACCAAGTCTCTCAAACAGTATGGCAAGACAAAGCCACAACATGTCCGGGCTGCGTTGGTACTTCAGAAAGCGACCAAGCAGGAAGTTCCTTCGGGTACCATTGTTGAGTTCATCAAAGTAAGAGGTGATCCGGGAGTCCTTCCCGTTCAGCTAGCCAAAGACACATCTTATTGGATTGACAAAGACAAGTACATCGAAACCCTTCGGTCAGTCTTTGAACAGGTTCTGGACTCAGTTGGGATTGACTTCGAGGAACTTCTCGGGTTTACAACCCTCGATGAGTTCTTCTAGTCACATGATCGCTTCTCCCTGCGGTCAATAATGACCGGATAGCATCCATGCAGATGCTATCCCTGCCGTGTCACCTTCATTACGCAAGGAGCATCAGAATTATCAATATTACTCCGAATATGAGTATAAAGGGTAGAAGACAGCAGAGTGTTCCTAAACAGCTCTTTCCTTTGAAGAATATTCTATCAACTACAAGTGCTGATGCAACCGCATGAAGCCAGTCCATGTAGTCTCCCACTGCAATCCTGCTCTGGTCTCTTATAGCCAGAATCTTCTTGTCCAGTCTGAACGCAAAATGTCCTGTTGAACTAGTGGCCTCGAAACCCCACGCCAGGAATCCGCCCTGTGCCTTCACTATCTCATCGCGATAATAGATTGTGAAATTCTGACGGAACGCAATCCAAGGTCGTGTTAGCTTGGCGATCTTCTCACCATTCGCATCGAGAAGCCAGAACGTCTTATCGAAGAAACCCCCTTTTGCTGTGAGAATTCTTTGGCCCTGCGCATCTTCAATATGCATTGTCGATCTCAGGAAACTAAGCCAAGTCTGACGTGCTATCGCCACCTTCTCACCAGTCACTTCATCATAGATTTCAAAAACGGGACGCAATGAAACAAGTTTCTGAACAACTTTGAAATTCCTACGTCCACCAGTGCTACCGCTATCGATTTCCATCGTGACGCATCTCCACTATGACCTCGACTATCCATCCTAATAAACTGTTTTGAAGTCCACGCACGCCTCCACTGAAGCGCATCATCTACCAATTGTCACGTTGCCCGCCCCAATCTTCTCCCGAGTAGTCTAGACCTGGGCCATCGACGGGCACAATGTGATACTGCCCGCAGTTTGGACACACTACTGTTCCATCAGAGGCAATATCGGACGGTCCACAGATGAAGTATGAATTACAGTGTGGACACATCTTGTGACGAGCTGAAACTGATGCTAGTTGCTCTGTTCCTTCCTCTAGGGCCTCAAACTCAGCTGCAATATACTTGCCAATGTATCCAAGGAATAGAGAATCAAAAACAAGCACAGCCACCACCAGTCCTACGGTCGCAACCAGATTATGCGGCGATATTAGCAGCATTGTGAAGTAGTACATTGGGCTAAAAACTAGGAACATGGCCAGAATCAATGCTCCCTGACCAAGATTACTTGGAACAGTATTCTTAGGATTTAGATCCCAGAAGCGTCGTGCCAAAGCACTATTGACTACGCCAAAAATCACAATCATCCCCACGAGTAGAACAAGGATTAGTCCCAGAGATGCAGAGAGCATTCCCGGGAAGAATATCATAAAGATGACATAGTCCCAAACCAACGCAAAGCCAAGCTGGAATGTTGAAAAGATGAGGCCGTGGAAGAAATACTTCGGCAAATCCTCCATTACTGTGTTGGCTGATCCTGCTCTTTTTACATCAGATGATGTCCATGAATCTACTTCCAATCCTAAAACCCCTCACTTCCCTGATGGTGGGTAGTTCAAGCAACAATGCTCAATGGTGGACCAGCGCTACTGGTTTTATAGGCTTTGATTCCATTGATTCTTCTGAGGTCTTTTTCAGAGTAGTTTCAATGCTCTCTGGACAGTTTGTATCAGATTAATCGATTCCAATCGCACATGATCCAAACGGTACCAAGACTATCGTCATTGCACAACCCAGAATCAAAACCGAATAATACAAATCTATATTGCCTTGAGTCTAATAGCAGCCTTGCAGCATGATTCGAATCCATATTGGCGTGGAAATCGCCCGAAGGATGCACCAAGGAAATTCTTATAGCGAGGGTGCACCTTCACGCAATGGAACGGATCGATCCTAGGAGCATCACCAAGGACGGGGTTACCTGATGAAAGAGAACTTCAGAGAATTCTTCATGGAGAAATTGGTTGTTCTTCTGAAACCGGAAGATGTGGAAACATCTGCAAAGGAGTTCATCTCTGTATATGCCTCCTATATGCAAGGAGCGGGTATAGTTGGGAAGGACCCCAGTGGTCATGTTTCTTTTCCGAGTCGAACAGCACCCGTAGAGGAGAGCAACATCGAGTTCTTCGAGGAATGGGTCGATCTCAATAATGCGCTAGGAATTCATACAGTTGCCAGTATGGACTTCTATACTGACATCTGGTTCGCTCGTGACCCGAAGTATCAGACAATGACTGCCGAAGGAGTGGCAATGCAACATCAGATCTGTCCCAATAGAGAAGAGTTCTGGGAGTACGGCGCAGAAATCATCAAAGAGCTGGGCTCGTATCCGATACACGAAATCCTTCTCTTTGGTACCGGGTTCATCCGAGACCATTTCTGCTTCTGTGAGAGATGTCGAGATGAATTCGCACCGTTAGTAGACCAAGAGCCCTCTCGTCTGACTTACGCATACATTGCGGAGAATCCGGAGTATCATGAGAAGTGGCATGAGTGGCGTTCTGAGAAAGTTCATGCTGGCATCTCGCGCCTGCAGGAAGCCGCGAAAGAGTCCGATGAAGCAGTTGGAAGAGAGAAGCCGCTGTCCATTGCAGTCGAAATTTTGCTTGACCCAGAAACGAACTTGACTGAGGGCGCAAGAACAGAGTATGGTTATGATCACAAAAAGATTCTTGACATCACAAAGAACGTGATGGTCAATCTCTATCCATGGTCCCCAACTCTACCACAGTCTGGAACCAAGGAGTACGATGACCTCATCGAGGCGCTTTATTTTTCAACTGAGTTCAAGAGGCGTGGAGGAACAGTTTCATTGTTCCGTTGGGGTGTATCCTCTATTGAGCACATGAGAGAATTGAAACAGATTGGCAAGGATGCTAGCATTGATCGATTCTTGGGAACATTCAGCTATCCCTCAGATTATCGTGAGAGACGAGAAAGTGCAGTGGGCAACTATTGAGTGCTTCCACAGTGAGGACAGACCTGAAGTCCGCGTTCAATGGTTCTTCCACAAGCAAAGCAAAAGCTTGGTCTACCATCATCTGATGATGTATCATCCCTGAATGGAGTGAGTTCTCCCTGCGAAAACAGTGCCCCGAGGCCACCTACAACCTCTTCAGAAGTCATCTTACAACCGGCAGAAGAACCAATGTCCTCGGTAGTTGATTTGAGCTGGTGCAGAAGGTCTCCACTCAGTCGGACTTCTCTATCTGCTCTGTCCATATCATGTTCACGGTCTTCCGATCCACGCCGAGGTCCGGACCAATGCCCGGGTTCATTTCCCGATTTTAGTGCACGGTCCAACTCGTCGAAGTCCCTTCGGTAGTCTTCAGAGCCATACCCACGGTCAACAGCCGGCCTAGTCACTGTTCGTTCCCTGACACCGACTTGGTCCCAGACACTTGCGCTAGGTTCAAGCCCCTTTGCTATGTCGATGAATCTGCCATGTGATTCGCCCTTCGTGCGCTCATAGTCATCATGTGTGAGGCCTAGGACTTCCAATGCCCTATCTCTGTCTGCACATCGCTTGGAGAGAGGGCAACAGAATGCAAGACTTCCATGACAGAGAGATGCCATTGCTCTCTCTTGGCGTGACTTGAACACGGGAGTAATTCGTTTCCTTCCAAGTACAAGCGAGTCTCCTATAGCTCTGAGTTCTGCATAACCACTCTGTGCAAGTGCCTCAACAAGTTCTCGAGCAGGATACGCTCTTCCTTCGATGACCACAAAACCCTCGGTTTTGTCAAGCCTGACTGGTCGCTCAGATTGTTCACTTTCTCCGTATCGGGACTGTTTCATATTGGGCACCTCGTGTTGGATTCGGTGTATCATTTGATACCGTCCATCAATACAATCCCTTGTAATGTGCGAGTATTACAGCCTAGTTGAATGTCTTAGGGAATTGATTTATGCAGAGTCGTGATTAGGAGCCATCGGCCAGAGAGAGTATCCTCTTGGGAGAACATTCAGGACTGATTCAAATGGGACTCAAAGCTGAAGGTGCCGCGCAGGGCTATACTGTACTTGGTGGAATTGTTCTAGTAATCTTCGCAGTAACACATATTGCCGGTGGTTTGAACAATCTGAATTCAAGTGACGCATTAGTTAACATCATCATAGGCATAGCACTACTGCTGATGGTTCTGTTATCCTTTGATGCCAGTGGATTCGTCCACTGGAAATTAAAACGAAATGGTCCGTTGCTTGCACTTTTTGGACTCTTCTCAATCATCATTGTGGATCCAAACGTTTTGCTTGGATCTCTGAACATCTTAGCTTGGTTGATGAATGTCGGAACACTCGCGGGATTCATGATTCTGATTGCTGGTCTACTCATCACTTTCAAGGGTGCCTAGACCACCTAGCCCCTGCTCTATGGTGTTTGAGAATACGAACACCTCGAGGGCAAAATAGATAACACAGAACCACTTGCCGACGCCTCGTCTACTCGTGGACGGTGAACACAATGGACGACAAACACATTCAGATTCTGAAGGATCTTGGTTATGATCTGGGACCGGAACATATGACAAACGATTACTGGAAAAAACGTGCGGCTGATGCCCTTGCGATTACAACGCAAGATCGTGACGTTTACGGTTGTTTGGATCACACCCAAGGCGACGGTGTTCGAATCTATGACATTGAAGGAACTGAGTACCTAGATGTTACCGGGGGTGTTGCTGTTCGTGCTTTTGGTCTCAGGTACAAACCGTTCCTTGACTTCGAGGACAGCATAAGCGATGTAGTTAAGGAATTTCCCGGCATGGACTTTGACGCCATTCCTCAGACTTTGCTCGCCGAGAAATTATCAACAATGACTCCTGGCACTCACAAGAAGCGAGTTGTCTTTACAACTTCTGGCGGCCGTGCAGTAGAGGGGTGCATGAAATCCGCAATGGATCTCTCCGGAAAACGCCGATTCGTTGGGTTTAGACCTGCCTTCCACGGCAGAACTGGCTATGCTATGGCACTCACAGCCACCAACTCCAAGCACAAGTCTGGTTATCCCCAAGGAGTCGATGTAGTTCGTGTCTTCTATCCCTACTGTTACCGTTGTCCTTATGGTCAGAAAGAAGAGGACTGCAACCGGGAATGTGTTGAGGCCTTGAGGTACGCCCTGCAGGTTGAGGGTAACGATATTGCAGCCACTGTCATGGAACCAATCTGTGGAGAGGGCGGATTGATTGTACCCCCCGCAAAGGCTGTTCAGGGTATGTACAAGGTCTCGAAGGAGTTCGGTGCATACTTCATGTCTGATGAGGTTCAGGCTGGTATGGGTAGATCCGGCAAGTGGTGTACAGTGGAGAATCATGATGTCGTTCCTGACTTCATCTCCATGGCTAAGGCGCTCGGCGGAGGTTATCCTATGGGCGCTTCAATCGGTCCCGTTCCTATGTTCACCGGGGCGTCTCGTCATTCAGAGACCTTCTCCGCTGAACCAAAGATGGCCCTTCTGTCTTTGTGGACAATCAAACACATTGAGGACCTTGGGATCCTCAAGCAGAATGTCGAAAAAGGGGAATACATGCGAGAGCGATTGAATGAACTCGTGGACAAGCATGAGGTTGTTGGAGATACTCGCGGCATTGGTCTCATGAATGGCATTGAGATAGTGACGGATAAGAGATCGAAGGAAAAAGCGCCCAAGATTAGGGACCTAATCGTTAAGACTGCGGTCAACAAACACAAGCTTTGGATGCTTGGCTGTGGACCAAACACAATCAGGTTTACCCCAAGCTATATCATAACAACCGAAAACATCGATGAGGCCATGGGTCGTCTAGACAAGGCAATCTTGGATTCATTGTAAGATTGAGAAAAGAAAATGATCTCATCCCCAGACACTAAAATTTGGAGATGAGCTCATTCAATTCATAGCATCCAAAGGATTGCACCAATGATAACTAGAATGCCTCCAAGATCGCTTGCGAAAAGTAGCATCAAAACGCCAATAATTAGAACAACAAGGAACTTGTTCTTCTTTCCGAAGTCTAATGCTGATATCTTGAGGAATCCACTATTTACTAAAGCAATCAACGAAAATAGGATTCCCAATATTCCAATGATTAAGCCATCTAGGAAACCTCCTAGAACATTGACAAATCCAAGGGTAAACCCAAGTGGAACAATGAGCAATATTCCTTGGATCAATCCAAGTAACGCGCCTAATAGAACGAGAAGATCTCCAATTTTTTTAAGATCGGCCATGATATTAGTACTCCTTCTAGTACAACCTCTCGAAAGGGGTTAGATAGAAGGAGTTCGTACAACTATTTATCTTGTAGGGATTATGACGAAAATCATATTGACAATTCCAAAAATACGCAAATAGAGGCGGTATATCAATGAACTCCTCAATACCACCGGATAACCATGAACAATCAACAGTCCAAAGGTCTGATGAGTTGATTGAGATTGAAGGTGATATAGATGATGATTTTGAGATTCCAGATATGGCGCAGGTCCTAATAATCAGTAGGGACCAGTCCTTTCTGACGCATGGACTTCACAAGTTCCCTGCTAAGTTCTTCCCGGAATTACCAAGGTATCTTATTCGCTTCTACTCTGCGGAGGGTCAATGTGTACTTGACCCGATGTGTGGAAGTGGAACCGTTGTTCTTGAAGCGATGTTGAATGGCCGCAGAGGGCTGGGGATTGACATTGATCCGATTGCGCAACTCCTAGCAAAGGTGAAGACGACCCCCATAGAGAGGGGGGTTCGGGTTTCGTCCGCTGACTGGTTGCGACTGCAAGTAGACAAGAAGCTGAAACGAAAGGACTACAGTCCACACATCCCTGAGTTCAATTACCGGGACAACTGGTTCAGAGATTTTGTACTCAGGGATCTTGGGATTCTCAGAGAGGCAGTCTTGGACTCTCTCGTTTCGGAGTCTGGAATGTCCTTTTCTCCTAGAACGGCTCGCGATGTTTCCGACTTTTTCAGAGTTATTTTCTCATCGATTGTCCGTGATGTATCAAATGCAGACCCACACTGCACCAGGACTGTTATTCGGAAAAAGCAAGTCCGACGGATATCTCCTGGTGAAACCATTGAGCGATTCTTTGGTGCACTGGGCACGGGGCTGGCGGCAATGAATGAACTATCCTGTAAAATCGATGATCTTGGAGGTGCTGAAGCTGAGATTAGATCCGCTAGCGCTGTGGACACAGGCTTGAGTGATGAATCGATTGACTTGGCAGTGACTTCTCCACCCTACATCAATGCAGTGGATTATCCAAGAACCCACCAGCTGGAGATGTATTGGCTCCGCCTTGCGGACGGTTCTCTCACACCGTTGAAGAAGAAGCACGTGGGCACCGAGAGCGTATCCGCGACCGACTACAGGCAGTTTCAC
>JAUVHR010000205.1 GCA_030593165.1 Candidatus Thorarchaeota archaeon | reverse complement strand
TCTGGTCAATTCCCTTCAGAGTACCTGTGTACGTCTTTCCACCAGTAGTTACGACACTAACTGTGGATCCTACAACCGAAATGAGCTCGCGGTTGAAGGCTCTTAATGCTGCGACTTCAGACACCTAGTATCACCTTATGTTGAATGAATACATCGAATCGATTCTGATGCTGTTAAAAAACTGCTGCTATCGACAGGTAGACAATTCAACTCTTGCCACAGGAGAATGTGTTATTAGACACCTGATTCTGAGTCAAGTCTGAGCAGGGTGCTTACCTTGACTACAACCAAACCACACTTCTCGCTTCAGTATCTCAGGAAAGAGGCACTACCGATACACTGAAATCGCCATTTCTATAACCTAGAAAATCTCTTTTCGAAAGCCTCTGGAAATTCATCCTCAAAATACACCAGTACTTGAGAAACGGTTCTCGAATCATTAGTACATATACCTGCTTCGAGGTCTCGTTTCATTGACAATCTAACCAAGTTTGCAGACCCTTACTGACTGTCAACCACTTTCCAAAGATTAAAAGGCATTCTAATGAAACTCCAACCAACACAATGACTACATCATCAAAATGCTCCCAATGTGAAGAACGCGATAGATGTAGACATTCGCCAATTGAACCTATAAACAAGACTCTTGGATTGAATCTCAGTCCCAGTGAAATGCTGGGGAGAATCCTGTACCAGCATACCGATTTCGAAGAACTCAAAGTGTTTGATTATCAATATGGATTCTATTATGCGCTTGGAGTAATGATGAGTGCTGTTCTTACCATGGTCACTCACGGATTCAAAGTCCTGATTGACACTCAGAATTCCTCCATTACTTTACCCGTTTTACCGCTTTATGCATTTCTAACCATGCTTGAATTTGCGACTGTTATGTTTGCGCTATTATCACTCATCTTGTGGGTGACATTCAATTACGCTAAGACATCTCGTTCAATTGAGATTAGGATACTATGCGTCATGGTGTGGCATTCGACGAAGAAGAACGCAGTCTTTGCTACTAAGATGTTTCTTATTATGACACCCTATATTCTACTTTCATTCATCCTACAGCCCATCATACTGACATTTGAAGGAACTGCACTGCTAATTCTTGTGGGTGTTTCAACATCTATCTACTTGGCACTCAAAATGATGACTGACAAAACTGTTCAAGAAATCCTTGATAGAGCCTATAAAACATGGGATACATTGAGAGTTGATAGAATCATTGTTACAGAAAGGCATCGTGATAGAAATAGATCTATTGAAAATACTCTTCGAATAGCTGCCACACGCTACCAATGGCTTTCTTCAAGCATCGCCTTCCTAATGGTCAGTATTATAGTTATCACAATCATGGGTTTTGTTGTTTTTAGCGTAGTATTCCAACTAGGTGGCGAGGGGATATTCTGGATTGTTTTGACAACAAGCATAGGCTCAATCTTGCTACTTCCAGTCCAAATCATCAGGTTGATACAATTAGTGCGGAAAAGAGATGCCAAGTGTTCAGGATATCTTCAGGATATCCGGAATGGAATCCAATATATTACTCAGGAATAATTCATACTAACATTTTGAGTTGAAACAGAAACTAATATACATCCTCTCAGAAAGAACAAAATCGAGGGTCACGACCACAATTCTGTCACAGTGGAATTTGAAGGTCCGTTCCCCCTTATTCACAATCTCTCATACATCGCGATTTAGACCGCAAAGGCTTCATCACTGAGTACTTAGCAGTATTGCAGATGTCTAATCAGTTTTTCTCAGAAGGGACCAAAAATTCAAGGTTGGATAGTCCAACAGACCGATTACTCCTGAGGAGATGCTTCGACTCTTTCGCCGCATGTTGGCTCTCGTAATCCTGTCCGCCTTGTGAAGGGGGTCAGTATGAAAACATATTTGGAATGGGCACATAGGTTAAGACCCGTACCACAAAAAGAACGCGGACCCTCTGGGAGTGGCGAATATGGGCATAGGGCGATGATTTCACTCCCTTATATGCATAGGTAACACAATTCACAACGCAGCAGAACGGTGAATGAAGGAGAGATTAATCTATGCGCGGAAAGTCGATGTTTTTGGCTCTTATAATCATCATTTTACCAATTTTCTATCCTCTTTTCATTGTTGTTGAGAACTATCCAGACCCTGAACTTGTATTGTTTTCGATTCCAGAAAATGAAATGGATACAAACCTTCCTGACAAAAACGTCATAGATGAATGGATGAGGAATAATGCAAGCATCGCAATCAAAGCAATGAATGAGTTTCTTGGTGAAAGTGACGGATATAAAACACGAGCGATTAACTACTACGTTGACATCAAAGTGGTATATGATGCCAATGCATTTGCCTGGGCTTTTTCACGTCAACAAATACCATCTGCCTTTTTTACATCTATGGCTTGGATGGCACTTAATTTTGGATTTGGACAATATTGGAATGACATGGAATTCCATGTCAATCTTGACCCTAACTGGTGCGTTTTTGACTTAGTTGGTTGTCAGCAACCATGGAGCACTCTTGGTGAGCTTCTTCGGGAATGGTCCACAGACTCATATGGATGGCCAGCACCTTCTAGTTGGACAACACAAGGAACTCCTCTTGCACCTGCCGGTACGGGTCATGGTTCCTACTTTGACCTTCTGATAATGTTTGTAAATGAACCTCTTCACTTCGGCATCGGCGGAGTGACTTGGCGTGGTCATAATGCTCTTTTGATCAACCTTGCCGGAATTGTATGGTGGAGTAGTTTCTCTGATTATGGATATCCAGGAACTCTTTCATTAATCATGCATGAAACTGGTCATGATTATCGAGTGATGGGTGATACATGGTTTCAGCATTTTGATGTAATGGATTATTTTTGGGGATTCTTCTATCCCCATAGTCATAGGTTTGATTCTTATCATCAGAGTATAATTGAACCAGTGAGATACATGCATTCAGCTTGAGGTGATATGGGAGGTTACATGATTACTACGATTCTTTGGCTTTCAACGTTACAAACAATTATTATTGTCTATGTTCTTCTTCGGGAGTTCTTTCCAGAAAAATGGTATCCCAAGAGCACATTTGAGTATACAAGACTAAGGACGATATTCAGTATACCTGTAGTTTTGCTCTCATTTGTCTGCATGTTTTACATGTATTCTCTTGTAGGTCTTCCAATGGTATTCCCTTACATTGCATTAGCCGGTCTTATGATTGTTGACATGGGAAGAGAGTTGTTTCTTGCAAAGCGTAGGCAAGTTATCAACTCGGAGTCAATTACTTTATCCGCGGGGTAGGTCTTTCATGCCCCAAAGATGAAGTGTAGTCAGTACGGTATTAAGTACAAGTAGACTACGGTGTGGAAAATGACAACTATTTGGGGCTTACCGTTGTGGTTTGTAGCAGCCTATCTCTTCATACGAGCTGTCCTAGTCATCATGCACTTTGCTGGCTTCAAACAGATACTACAGTATGTTGACTGGTTCAATCCGGATGGTTTCCTAGTTCTATCGGCGTTCATGGTTGTCAATGCAGCAATATACGCTGTCATGGTTTCAGTCTGGATTCTTGTTCTCTTACTGCTGTCACTGGATGTGATTCTTCTTCTCCACATCAGAAGGGGCAAGATACAACAGACAGGAGAGAAGTCTGGACCAAGACGGGGCGAGAGGATGGAAAACTCCAGTATCTATGTACTCTTCCTCTAAAAGAGAACTTGAATGTGAATTCGGGTGGCCTGCATCTATCTGCAGGTTCATTCCTGCTCACAGGGATCAGATGACCCCCTACTTCAACAAGAGTAAGGACCACTTGAGTGTCCCTTCTGTGGTGCAATCATCGAGTCCGCCACGAGGAAGATGCAGAACCTCGCATCTCGGATACCAAAAAGGTTTAGGGGCAATAGAATACACAACAAAGCGTGATACCTACCGATTTAACGACACTCGGAATGAGGGCCTTAGAACATCTTGGCTCCTCAACTTGCTGAGAAGGAAGACTGGGATTACTCTAGGATAATTCAACATCTCATGAACAATGAATGTTGCGATGACTCGGGTTAGCAATGAGCCAATCTGAGTCTATCAAGAACTATTCTTCTTTGAAGTCTACACAGATAGTAGAAAAGATGGCTGAGCAATTCCTTTTTCTCTTATCTCTTGTTTTCTCGACGAGCCCTACTACTTCTAATCCCTTTATCTGAGTGGACATGTTGGCTTGAAACAGCTCTCCAAGTTCATCAACGATTTCGGAAATAGTCATAGGTCCTTTATTGACTAAGAAACTAAGAATTCTTAGACGCGACTCAACCGATAGCGCATTCAGTACAAAGAAATCCTCTCGCCTATCCAAGTATTATGAAGTCCTGTAGAACTCGATGATTATGCCACTGCGCGTGGAAAAGGGGAACAGTCGTGCACACGGGTAAAGAACACCGGTCCAATCAGCATTCATAACAGTCCTTCCGATTGAATACCCTATTTAGAAGTGCCAATAGTCGTTATAAACAGCCCATGACGCCACTTGAATGCACAAGGGCAATATGAACACCTACAAGCACCAAGGATAGAACTTTAGTGATTTCGTATCACGACATCACACAGGAAGACATTCCGTTTGATTGAATCTCTATCCACAAGAATAGAGGGAGAACACATGAGTATTCAGACTGAGATGCTCCGACGTCAGGTCAGTGAGCACATGAAGACCGATGATGCGGTGGTCATTATAGAGGGTATTGTTGGTCATATTGAAACACGAGGGGACACGACATACACTGCAGCATTCACATTGCACGATTCTGATAAAATCGAGAAGATTATCCTGAACCGAGCAGCCCGTGTTGAGCTGCTCCACGGTGTTGGAGTACGAGTCGTGGGAACAAGACTATCAAATGGTGTGGTCCTTGCGAAGTCAGTCATCATTCCAGAGAGCAAGATGGCGGTTGACCTCTACAGGCAGAGCGACGTAGGGTTCTTGTTTCTCAGTACAATGATCTTGTACATCCTGCATGGACTTGGCGTTCCTTTATTTGCCCATATTCTCACGCAAGTGGAAATCGAGGTCGCGGTTGCGGCGTCAATGGTTCTGGCAATGTTCTGGACGCTCTTCCGGGAGCCTGCCTGGATTGTATGTCCTAGTGAGTCTTGGCGAAGACTGAACAATATGCTGGTTGAATGGGAACAAATCCGACTCCTAGATGAGGCCCCAGAGGAAGGAAGCACCCTATGGGAGGGTAGGACGGATTGAAGTGGACATTCAGTCTAATGCGATATGCCATTGTAGGAGTGATTGTGCTGACGATGGGAAGTGAGATTCTCCGCTCAGTGGCATCCATCGCATTTGCTTATCGATTTGGCAACGCTCTACCATTGATCACTGTGGTGACCTTTGCTGGCATTCTCATGATCATGTCAGGTCGTGCTGAAAAGGACACTCCATTACGGGTCATCTTGGATGTCTGTGCTTGGACCGCCGTCGTCTATGCTGCAACTGCTATCATCCTCGTCACACTTCACATGGGTGTACTTGTATCTCTGGGAGCTGTGGCAATCACAGTCTCGATCTATTCCACAGTTCAGAGTCCAACGAGAGTCAGGAATGGCAGCATATTCCTTGCTGGCCTTTCCGCTCAAATAGACAGACAACTAGTCAAGTTCAGGGCCGGAGAGAACAACTTGGGTTTCAACTACCCTCCTGAATTCACTAGCTTCATCATCCCCCTGGAACATGCAGACGATATCATGAGTCTTCTACAGACGGACACGACTCTGTCTGTATCAGTGAGTAGATACGAGGAGTTTCTGGGTCTGATTGTTCCAGAAACAGAGGCACTACTTGTACGTCGTGCCTTGGCAACCGCGGGGATCGATTGCAAAGATAAGGTCCGTGGTTCCTTAACAGCCACTATGCTTCTTCTCCCTCATCTGGAAGAGGAGTATTCCAGCGTTCTCATGAGTCACTATGGTGTCATCTACAACCAAGATGCGATCAAACGATTGGTGGCTGACTGGCCCATCAGAGCCATTCTCTTTCCAAGTCGGCAAGGGCTCAGACTCATACTCAGAGCTGAGGATGCCGCAGGTTTTAGAGTTGAGAAGCTTCCATGGGGGCTTGAAAGGAGAATCTTGGTTGAACGAGACTTCTCTTCACTCACAAGGATGAGTCCGGAGGGTGCGTGATGGGGCTCTTCTCCTTCCTCGGCGGACTAATCAAGGTCTTCATCATCCTTGGTGTCATTG
>JAUVHR010000244.1 GCA_030593165.1 Candidatus Thorarchaeota archaeon | reverse complement strand
ACTGGTCAGCATTCCGGCAACATACGCTGTTAATAGGAGGTGTCCTGCAATGCTCTCGACTCCTTCGACCGCCCACTCTGAGGGTCTGAAGGCCAGCCAAACTCCTACAATGAGTCCGAGTGCTATGATGATTGTGGGGTCGCTTCCTCCCACGAAGAACCTGAGGTAGAAGTATGCTCCAATCAGTGAGAAGATAATGAAAAACTCCTTCTTGCCAACGCTGATGGATTCTCTCAAGGATTTGTAGCGATGCTCGTTTTCAGTATCCGAGCTTTCATTATCAATCTGGCTCATTTGGGAGGCTCCTTGGCAGATAGCAACGCATGGACTTGGGGCTACAACCAGTGCGTAGTGCCGCGATGAAACACCACGTTATAATAATATGCTTTGAAAGACAGGGCAACTCTTAGGCGGAATCAGTTTCTGGGACTGTGATTCCGTACTTCCCTCCGGAACCTGTGTTCAGTAATACGATGTTCTCGTCGTAGTCAATCTCGCCAATCTCAATGAGGTTACGAAGCCCTGCAAGTCCAACCGCAGCCTCGGGGCAGAAGTCCATGCCTTCCATTCTTGCTGCAAGCAATCGGCAATGGTCAATCTCACCCTCTGCAGCTGCAACAGCGCCTCCACCCGATCTCCTTATCACGTTGAGAATCAGCCTACCCGCAAAGGGCTTTGGTACACGTAAACCAAATGCTGCGGTCTGTCCATTTGTCCACTCTTCGATATCTTCTGCCCCTTTTTCGAATGCTCTAACAACTGGGGCACATCCTCCACTCTGAGCAGCATACATTCTTGGACGCTCACTACCAATCAGGCTCAATGCCTGCAGTTCATCAAAGCCCTTCCATAATCCAATCAGCGAGGTTCCTCCACCTGTGGGGCATATAACAGCATCAGGAACCGACCAATCCATCTGTTCACAGATTTCGAATGCCATGGTCTTCTTTCCTTCGACTCTATAGGGCTCCTTTGTAGTGCTTAGGTCAGTCCATTCTCCATTGCGACTTCTCATCTCAGTTGCAGCATCTGAGATTGTTCCATCAACAAGAACCACCTCTGCTCCATAGGCGCGACATGCTAGCATGAATTGGTTTGGTGTATCACGGGGCATGAATACGGTTGCCTTAGCTCCTCCTGCTGCGGAATATGCACTGGCTGATACTCCAGCGTTTCCAGCTGATGGCAGGGCAAACGACTGTATGCCAAGTTCAAGATGCTTCGAAATTGCTACACATAGTCCGCGATCCTTGAAGCTTGATGTAGGGTTCTGTCCTTCGTCCTTTACACGGAGAATTCGCAATCCTAGATGTTTGCCAAGTCTTCTTGTCAATTGCAAAGGCGTCCATCCTTCCCCAAGGCTAACAACATAGGATGGCGACCTCACTGGCATCATCTCTGAATATCGCCACATTGAGTTGAGGCGGGATGGAAACTCTTCGTTCGCCACCGCCTCTGATACTCCTCTTGTGTCATACATCACGAATAGAGGTGAGCCACAAACGCAGTGGCTTGCTGGGCGATCCGCTGAGTGCTTTCTCCTACATTGAGGGCATTCAAGATGAGAGATGTGCGAAATCAAAGTTTGTCCCACAGTATATTGAGCGCACTCCCTTAAGACCACTCCTTATTTCTGGTCCTGAGCGTTGACCCTTATCCTTATCAATCACAGCACCTACATTTGATTCAACAACAACATCATCGAAGTGAATCCGAAAATGAGCGAGCTCAGGCGATCCGTTTTGCCCTTCACATCCTTGGTCGGCATTGAGCGGCTCAAGCTGGCTCTCATTCTGAACGGGGTGAATCCTCGTATAGGCGGAGTTCTCATTTCGGGTCCCAAAGGAACTGGTAAGACAACAGTAGTCCGAGCACTCGCAGACCTGCTTCCCGAAGTAGAGGTCGTAGATGGCTGTCGCTTCGGATGCAATCCAAATGCTGAGGACTTCCTCTGTGCTGAATGCAGAAACAAGTTGACATCTGGGGAGAAATTCAAGTCCAAGGCGAGAAGAATGCGTGTAGTCAACCTCCCTCTCTCCACAACTGAAGACAGATTGATTGGAGCTCTCGACATCGAGAGAGTCTTGCAGGAGGGGATTCAAGCATTGAAGCCGGGAATCCTTGCGGAGGCTCATCAGAACGTTCTCTATGTTGATGAGGTCAATCTTCTTCCCGATCACCTAGTGGATGACCTTCTGGATGCAGCGGCCACCAAGATCAATGTGATTGAACGTGAAGGCATTTCAATCTCGCATCCATCCGATTTTGTTTTGATTGGAACTATGAACCCAGAAGAAGGCGAACTAAGACCACAGCTCCTCGACCGGTTCCCTCTACATGTTGGGGTTGGTACGAATCTGACTGTCGAGGACAGAGTGGAGCTTGTTCGAAGGAATCTTGCATTCGAGCAAGACCCCGAATCGTTCAAAGATGAATGGACAGAAAGTCAACGGATTCTTAGAACGCAAATAGTTGATGCAAGGCAGCTACTGCATGAAGTCCGCCTCTCAGATGGGAAACTGAAGGCCATTGCGATGGCATGCGATGCCCTTGAAGTCGATGGAGTTCGTCCTGATATCATTATCAGCAAAGCCGCAATCACACATGCAGCACTTGATGGACGCACAGAAGTATCACTAGAAGACCTGCGCCTTGCAGCACAGCTTACTTTGAGCCATCGGACAAGACGTGGTGGCCTGCTGGAGCCACCTCAGCCTGAGGACATCGACCAAGCAATCGTGAAGGCGGATGAGCTCACTAGGAAAGAAGACGATCGCAGATCGCCAACTGAGACGGACAAGGAGTCTGAAGACAAATCCGGTCCTCGAAAGAGCGGTGGGAAGTTTGGCCGAGGGTCTGATGTTGCAGAGACCCAGATATCGGACGGTAAAAAAAAACGCCGAGGAAGATAAGGAATCCTAGAGGAAATCCCATCCGTGGAACCATCTGCGCGATAATGATGGTTGTTGGGGTCCTATACTTTACATGGATCTACTGGAGCCCGATAAACCTGCTGACTACTGGCGAGGTTGGGGTTTTTCCGTCACCTCTCCTACTGCTAATCAATACGATTCTCTATATTCCACTCATATCCGCCCTCGTACGAAAATGGCTCAGTGTGATGACTCGCCGGAAGGGGGGCCCCGCGGGTGGAATTGATACTGTTGAACCCGGAAGAGGAGTACCTGAGCCAGGCGATGAGTGGGGTCGGGCAACTCGCCTTTACAAAGCTAAGGATAAGTCAAGGATTATCGGCACGAAATCAGAGTTTCGTGAAACCATTGTTCCTCTGGACTCCAGCTTCTTTGTTCGAACACCAGACCTAGAAACTGGTGAGGAGCTCTTTGATGTTGAGGAGCTCAGAACCCGAGCAATGATTCGGTCTTGTGTCGCTTCGGGTGGTTGGATCCACAAGCGAGTCCGGTCAAGGTCGATGGGTTCGCTCAAGGCATCAGAAACTCCTCAACACGGGAGACCGTTCCGCTCCCGTATGCCCTTAGGTGAGTTTGGAAGCATTGACATACCTTCAACAGTTATGGCTGCCGTGGGACGCATGGGACAGTTCAAACCGGTAGAGAGAATCAAGGTCAAGCCGCAAGACATCCGTGAGAAAGTCTTCTCTGGACGCACACCACTTACGATAATCCTTGTTATTGACGTAAGCCTATCTATGAAGCCCGACAGGTCTGAGGTTAGAAAAGTCATCAGTCGAATTGAGCGGGAAACAAGGGGCTCCAAAGACAGAGTTGGGATTGTCGCCTTCAAGGACAGCGGAGCAATTGAGGTTCAAGCGCCTACCACTAACTGGAACAAGATTTACCGAGGACTGGCCCAACTGAGGATTTCAGGACTCACTCCTCTTGCAGAAGGTTTGATGAAAGCACTTGAAACTATCCGTCGTGAGAGGATGAGGAACCCGGATGTGGAACCGCTTGTGATTGTCATATCCGATTTTGCTCCCAACATACCTCTTGCCCAGTCTGCAGGACCCGGTCATGCACAATACACACCGGTGCGAGATCTTGTGAAGGCTGCACGGCTCATAAGGAAATCAGATGTCAGACTTGTTGCTGTTAACGTCGATGCTGAACAGGTCAGGTGGATTCGGTTTCTTAGCAGGCCATATCACGATGCCTTGGAACTGGCCACTATGCTGAGAATGAGGAAAGATGGACGGCAGAGTGTCACGGAAACCATTATGGCAGTCCATGATTTCAGACAGTCCTTCGGTGCATATCTGATCGCTATGACCGCTGGTGGACGAGCTTACCTCTCTCGAGAGGTTCTTGTGCTTGACTCAGTACTGGGAGAATTCCTTGGAGCAAGCAAGAGAAGGGTACGACTTGACGCCCGAACTCTGAAAGAGGCGGAATCTTACATCACCTGATAGTCTTGATTGGGTTCGCTGGGCAAACGAAATGTGTTATATGGTAACTCGGGTTCCTGAGAATGCGCACTCAGCCTGCAAAGGCCTATTGTCATAGTGAGTATGGAGTGCCCAGTACTGGGTTCGATGAAACTAGCTTTTCATGCAGTAGGTACAGGGCTGGTGCGCCCTATACACACGTTGAGGTCATCTGTATTGCTTCCAGGGAAAGTCCCTCCTGATGTTCTGGAGAAACTCGTCTTCACTCACCTAGGAAAGAAGGATCATTCAGTCCTTCTTGGACCGGGCGTGGGACAGGATGCGTCACTAATTCAGGTTGGTGACCGTGTACTTGTCGCTTCAACTGATCCCATAACAGGGTCCATAGAAGATGTAGGCTGGTTAGCTGTCCACGTGAATGCCAATGACATAGCCGCCTTTGGAGTGCCCCCAAGGTGGTTTCTAGCCTCAATCATGCTGCCTGGTGGATCGTCAGTTGAGGAAGTACGCCGTATCATGTCGCAGATTGATGGGGCGTCAAAAGAACTAGGCATAGCCGTGGCAGGCGGTCATACAGAGGTCACTGAGAGTATCGACCATCCAATCGTTGCGGGTTTCATGCTTGGTGTCACAAGCCCAGGTGAATATGTCACATCATCGGGTGCTCGACCTGGCGACTCTATTGTCATTACGAAGACCATTGCTATGGAAGGTACTGCAATCCTAGCCGCTGAGTGCCATGACTTTCTAACCAGCTCACTTGATGCGCGCGTTCTTGAGGACGCCAGACGTCTAAGAGAACAAATCAGTGTGGTCCGTGAGGGCGTGACAGCATTCAAGACTGGGCATCTCACTTCAATGCATGATCCCACTGAGGGTGGACTGTCAGGAGGCATTCACGAGGTCAGTGATGCAAGCAATGTTGGATTTCGTATAAGCATGGATGCTATGCCGATTGATGAATCAACACGGCAGGTTTGTGAGGCGCTTGGAATCAACCCCCTTGAGCTCATCAGTAG
>JAUVHR010000250.1 GCA_030593165.1 Candidatus Thorarchaeota archaeon | reverse complement strand
CATCACTCATTGCTCAGTTGCTGATTTTCTTGATAAAGACCAAGAGTGGTTTTCGACCAAGGACATAGAACTGAAAAGAACAATTCCGTTCTCGTAGATTGCTTGGAGCTATGTCCTTCTCCGAAGTCATCAATCTCTGAGGATGTCTGTCAACGTCTTTATATCGGTTCAATGCCAACACTTCAACGGGCGTGGTCACTGGTTTCACGGTCCCCCCGTCGAAACATTGGTCCCCTGTGGTCTTCTTCCCCAAGATGGCCACCCCCAATACTTGCGCAAAGTACGGATTTTGATTTCCCCCCGTCATGCACGGTGCCACGCCCCCTTCTTGTCACCACCTCTCAAGAACAGCGACTGTCTTATTAGGAACGTCAGCGTATGATTCCTTCGTGGGTCGTGCTGGCGGGGCGCTTCATTATATTGTGAAACATACCCTCATCACAAAACCCCCCCTCCTACCACGGGCCTTGCCAGCAGGTTCACCACACATGACAGGTGAGGTCGGGCCATGGATTATCTTAAGCACATTGAATCAGTTCTGAATAAGGTCGTAGAATCCTACTGGAAAGATAAACAGTATGTCCTCACAGAGAGGGACCTAGTTGCGAGAACCTATGCCCTACTAGAAATGGAGCCAATTCCTGGAATCGGTATTCACTGTGAGCTTAGACCATTCAAAAAGTCGAAGAAACCATATGATGTCATCAGAAAGGTTGGGAGGAAGTTCAAATGGGAAGAACAGGAGAGAAACTCTGGGGCGATTTTCGACCTATGCCTGATCTCCACCAATGATGAGTATTGGTTGAAAGCCTACAAGAAGACACGCGGAGATAGGAGAAAGCCGAGATACTGGCCGGAAAAGCTTCGTTCCCGCTTCGAGCCCTATTTGGACCGCGGTCCCAAGTGAGGTGCGGACAAGTTCAACCGGCGACATCGAAACTGTTAACGAAGGTTCGGCTATAACCATGTCGCTAGACATTTCGTGACTCACCGAAAAGCCTATAGATGCGATGTTGTCTCCAGAACTTAGGTGCGTGCATTTGTCAAGGAGGAATAGATTCAGAACCTTCGTAACTGAGCAGAAGACATTACTCTTCACTCAGGTAGCAATCTTAATGGGACTCGTCATCCAGATTGGATTATTCTTTGCGCTTCTATATTATGGAAGACCGCCATCAACTGAGTATGCGCTTGTACTCCAGTTCTTTGTAGTGGCTGCAGTGTGGGTGCTAACTATCAACATAGGTGTTCTACTCTTCTGGTGGGTCTCCGCACGCGCGGAATGGCCGATCTTCGTTGAAGCAGAGTGTGACGACGATGACGACAAAGAAGAGGAGTCAAGCACCTACTAGTTGGAATCATCCGATCTAGCAGGCATTAGTTGCATATTTGCAACATATGCAAAGCATGTTCTGGGAAATCACACGACCTCTTCTTCAGCTTAGAGAGTTCTTGGAACACGTGTTCTAAGCTTTCGTCCTCTTGGACTTCATGTTTTATGTCCTGCAATAGCCGCAAGGAAGCAAGTTGGAATCATCTGATCTAGCAGGCATCTGTTCCTACAATGTCAGTGCAAATGTGTTCCCGCATCCGAAATCATTTGAGAATCCTCCTCGTTGATTTGGGATTAGAACCAGCGGGACTCTACCGCGTGAAACATATGATTTGGGATATATGAAGAACGAAATGCCGCGGAGTGGTACATCCTGTACCATTACTTGGGCAGAGCTTGACATACGGAATCTTGAACAGGCTTCGCCCACAACATCCAAGACTCCCAGTTCCCGTCCTCGAAAGCAGACAAGTCCTTCTTTCACGTGTTGTTTTCGAAAGCCGATTACTCCACCATGTGAATAGTGAGGGTATCCTGCATCCACGATACCCAATGAATTGTGGTTTCGGTCTGTGCATAGATGTCCAGACAAGTCATCCGAGCTGGCGTAGAAAGCGGAATTAGGAAAGACCACCATGTAGTCATTAGTGATCTCTGAGACCTCACATCCGATTTCAGCATCAATTCCTCCCGACACATCTACTTCATTGAAGAGAATCTCCGTTCTGATTGGATACGATTGGCTTGCTCTCTCGAAGTTTGTCGCATCCATAAGTTCCACGTGATAATGTGGACCAGTCCAGTAGTTGAAATAGCGCGAACGTAGGATTGCGCCTATTGCATCGCCCCGACCAACTCGGTCACCAACGACCAAATCCGGTTTGCAATGAAGAATTCTGACAATCTTATCCTCTAGTCCATCCGGCGTGATGCCAACTCCATAGTCATGCTCAGCCGAAGGAAAACCTCTGGACCTTCCCATTGTCATCTTCTTGATTCGACATACAACGCCATCCACAGGAGAAAACCCGGGGGCGTCCCAGCTTGCATGAGCCGGGTAGATGTCCACAGCAGCCCCGTTTTCGTGACCGATGTGTGGACTATTGTAGTAAGAGAAGTAGGCGTCACTGGGAGCCCATAGAACAACTCCTGCTGCAACACCAAGACTGCGCATCTTAGAGACCCTTCGCTGCATCATATATGGGAACAAGACGACGCTTCCAGTCGGCTAGGCCCTTTGGTGAGTCAGGATAATTACGATAGACCTCCTTCACGTCCTCCATAAGACCGGCAATCTTTGATACTCGAAGCAAGAGTGGAACATTGCCAATTCCAGATCTCAGCCGCCTCAGTTTCTCACCAGTTCCGAACTTCACGCGTCCGGTCATGCTTGTATCAAGCAGGTCCTCAGCCTTCACGATTTGTTTCTTGAACGCGAAGTTGATCTCATCGTTAGTGACATTGAGTAAGAACCATCTGAAGACATCCAATGATGCTTGCTTGATTCCGTAGGACTCCATGTAGCGAGGATTATAGGACCAGAGGGACTCGATGGATGTGTCATTGGCTTCAAGAGCCTCTGACGCTACTATGCCAGCGTGAGCACCTCCTAGGAACGAGCTTCCTATTCCTCCCCCATGAATGGGGTTAACCTGAGCACCAGAGTCACCAACAAGCATGAAGTTGTCATCGACAAGCGTGTCAATGGGTCGTCGAACTGGAGCAATTCCGCCGCTACTATCAAGAGTAACAAGCTTTGTCTTCATGAAATCATAGGTTGTTCTAACAAAGCTGTCATAGATCTCCTGCGGGCGTCTGTGACCAGGGAGGGTCATCAGGCCAAGTCCCACATTGACTCGGTTGGATCCTTGTGGAAACACCCAGATGTATCCCCCAGGTGTCTGCTCTTGGTCCCAGTATATCTCAAGAAACTCCGGAGTGTCGAACGTGTACTCCGGGGTCTCGTAGACATCTCGCCACGCAACCATTACATCCTCCTTGGCAATCTCACGTTCCACAGGTGAGGTCTCGGGAAGCTGTCGGCGCAGCATGCCCACAGCACCTGTCGCATCAACAACTATCTTCGCTTTCAGTTCCTTATCCTGATCTGAGTCCTTAGTGGATATCTTGAGTCCAGTTACCTTACTGTTCTCGAATGTCAACCGCTTGACACGAGTTGATGCCCTGACCTCCGCACCAGCCTCCTCTGCAAGTCTGACAAACCACTGACCCATTTTGAGACGATTGAAAGAGAAGCCGGAGGTGGTTGGACCTGTCATTCTAAGTCTGTGTTCTCTATCCGGAGAGATAATGTCAATTCCTGCCACATCATGCTCGATGATGTTGCTGGGCATATCAGGAAATCCGACAAGCTCCTGTAGTTCTCTGAAGTGATGTGACCCAATAGCGTCCCCACAGGTCTTGAGACCAATCATGTGACGCTCCTTTCGGTCAATGAGAAGAACAGAATGTCCCCTCTTAGCTAGAGTGTATGCAGTTGTTGCACCGCCAGTGCCGGCGCCTGCAATGATTACATCGTAGTCAACCATACCATTACACCTTCTTTGAAATACTCCATGTCTGTTGTAGAAGTTCTCCAAGTTGCAGCGAGATCATTGCTATGTCAGTCCAGCCGCTGATTGATAGGTCTGGCATGGATATGAGTGCTTCCACCTCGTCGATAATGAGATCCACTGCCAATGTGTTCTCTTTAATGCGCTGTTCCAACGGGAAGTCTGCTTTGATGGGCTCCGCTCCATGAATTATCCTAATCCGGACTCCCTTCTGTGCTGCTGTCTTGAGTGATTCCATAACCACGTCGCCAAGGGTCAGTGCGTCTGGAGCAACCAGCATCACTGAGACCTCAGCATTGAGAATCATGCTTTGCATCTTCGCCTGAACGTCAGCCCGCCCCTTGATTGTGTAGATCAAAGTGGGAGAAGTGGGAACAGGTCCACGCTGTTCTTGTATCTCTTCTAGATCAGAGATCAGCTGGTCAACCTTCACAGTCAGCAGGTCCTGCAGATGACCTAAGGGAATGAAATCATAGATTCTTGGGCGCTGACCAGAAGTAGCTACTATGCCCCGATTCGCGAGCGAGTCGAGAATCGAATAGAGATTTGCGGCCTGGACGTTAGTGGCAGATGATAGATCAGATACTGTACAAGGGCCCAATCGATTCAAGGCTAGAATCACCCGGGTTTCATGGACGCCGTATCCTAGCTCACGCAGAGTACGTCCTGCCCGAGAACCAATGTCAGTACTTTCTAGTGGAGCCAATTCCCTTCAACCGAGCTTGTATGTGTAATTAAACATAATTTAAGTCTTCTGAAAGGCGAACCCACTGAGAATCTCCTTGACAACATCACGGACTGCGACCAAAGAGAGATTAGATCTATCCACTAGTGGATTCAGTTCCGCAACATCTGCAAACTGGACTTGAGAGGTCTCAAAGCAAGTCCTTAGAACATCAACAAGGTCTTCCATACTCAATCCGCCCGACTCAGGATGACCTACGCCCGGAAGAACCTCGGGTCTCAAAACGTCCAAGTCAACAGAGATGTAGATCCTGTCGACTCGCTCACTAACCTCAGAGATTCGACTCCTGAAATCGCCAAAAGACATCTGAGGAAATTCGACCCCAAAGATTTCACTCCGTTGCTCCGGGAGAGCAGACCTAGCATCATGAACAACTACGTCCTCAATGGCAACTAGGCCATCTTGAACAATCCGCCTCAATGTTGTTGCATGCGAGTAAGGGTGACCAGAATAGGCTTCATAGTAGTCTGCGTGCGCATCCAAATAAACAAGACCCAGTGAATCTTCTCGACCTCGCGTGACACCTCTGATAAGAGGATAGGTGATAAAGTGGTCGCCTCCGAGGAACAGTAGATTGCTCTCACGTTGAACAAGCTTCGAGGCTGCATCTGCGATGTCATAGAATGCTGGTTCAGGAA